>DASUSJ010000299.1:0-12033 GCA_036375155.1 Pyrinomonadaceae bacterium | reverse complement strand
ATTTGCTGTGACACGACTTTGGAAACAGACCAAGGAGCCCTATGGAATCTAAGGGATGTACCTACTCGGAACAGCTACGTCTGTTGAAAGACCGAACGACTGGGCTGCGACGCCCGCGGTTGAACGGTTCAGCCACCACGTTCCGTTTCGATAGATCGCCTGATCATCGCGTCCGTCACCGTCGTAATCCCCTGGAACAGGTATGTCAGTCGAGATGCCGAAGCTGATTATGTCGACTGCACCGTTTGTGCTCTTCAAGATGTACCAGGTGCCGGTGGACGGACGATAGACGGCGATATCGTCCTTACTGTCGCCGTCGTAATCCGCAGGCACCGGTTTATCGGTTGCGAGTCCGAATGTAGTACTCGTAACACCACCACCGCTGTTCGCGATCCACCAGGCCCCCGTCGATGGACGGAACACCGCGATGTCGGTCGATCCGTCGCCGTTGTAGTCGCCCCGCACAGGAAGATCACCCGCAGCACCGAATCCTACAGTGACGGCACCGCCCCCTGTGTGCTGGATATACCACGTGTTGTTCGAGGGGCGGAATACCGCTATGTCCGCCGATCCGTTGCCGTCGTAGTCGCCCACGACCGGCACATCGCCGACGGTTCCGAATACGGCGGAAACAATTCCGCCAGAGGATCTGAGGATCCACCATGTTCCCGTCGACGGACGGAAGACGGCCGTATCAGCTTTTCCGTCGCCATCGAAATCACCGGGTGTCTGGATATCCGTAGACAGACCCCAATTAGCAACGGTGAATCCGTCGGTGGACCGGTTAAGGTACCAGTTCCCTTCAGATGGTCGGAATACGGAGACATCCGTCTTTCCGTCGCCGTCGAAGTCAGCCCTCGAGCGGACAGAAGGCGGATTTGAATCGCACTCATAATTTCCGATGACCCTAAGGTTATCAATGTACCAGCCTGGGTTTGGTCCTTGCCCGACGGTATTGTCGTCGGCGCCAAATCTGAACCGAAGCTGAATATTCTGTCCGGCAGCCACGGCGGGAAGCCGGACGCTGGACGTTAAGTAGCCGTTCGAGTTTCCGCTCCAGGCACTTCTGCCGGCGAGCGGGTTGTTGACTCCGTTGCTACCGAGAAGGCTGTTGTAGCCGTTTTGGATAAAAACGCCGCCGGCGGTGATCACGTCTTGGAACGCGCCGCCGCCAATGCTTATTTCGAGAACGCCGCCATCCCAGCCGCCCTCCGTGTCGTAGCGATTGCGAAATTCTACCACCGCCGCCGAGCTGGCGATGGGTATCGACGGAGATGTCAGATTCGTGCCGCCGCCGACCGTGGCCGGGTCGAGTGCGAATGCAGCATTGGGGCCTGAATCAACATTATTCGTGGTCGTGACAAAGTTGATCCCGCTCTGCACCGACGCGGCTGTCCAGCCCGCCGGGAATGCCGGAGCCGTCGCGCCATCGAAATTCTCCGTGAAGGTCACGAGAGGCTTACCAATAATGATCGGTCGTGCGAACGAGGTTGCACCGAGGTTACTGTCTACGTTGAAGGTCAGCGTATGAGCCGACCCGCAAGCGACCGCCGGAACCGTGTAACTAACGACCTGAGTAGCGCTTGCTCCGTGGTTGATGGTGCCGTAGTTCGCCGATCCGCCGCCAACGAGCTGAAGTGTCACGTTATTCGCCACGCTGCCCGTGCTGTTAGAAAGCGGGACCGAGATCGCAAGCTGCTCGCCCGGTTCCGGGAAGCCATCGTTGTCTCCCGCTGCGTCACTGACGGTGATCGTGGGGGTCTGTAGTAGATTCGGCAGACCGAAGCTTTCGACGACCGTGTTACCCGTCGGATTGGTCGCATTGAAACCCATACCTCGTGCCGCAAAACCTGCCCAGACGTCGGCGACGTCCGCTCCGGTTCCCGAAGCCTGCGCCGCCGCAAGGATCGAGTTGCGCGAATTGAGCATCGACGAAGTGGACGTGGCCAATTTCATACCGTCCAACATAAGCTGGATCATTTTTGAGGTTCCATCAGTGTGACCGAGCCTCGTGACCAATCTCGCCCGCACTTCCCAAAGCATGCTGCTCCACACCTCACCGCCGTCATGCGCCTGAGTGGGGGAACCGGTGAAGGCGGGACCGAAGGCGCTGTTCGACACGTTGAACTGTGCCGGGTCGATATCGGCGTAAGTCAGGGGATTGTGCGGACGGTTAAGCGGTCCACCCGTAAAGCCGATGACGGCCTTCGGAAAACGCCGGATCCCGTAGTAGTAGTTGCCCGCGTTCGCGAACGGAGCCGCTACTCGCCAAAAATATGTTGCGTAGCCGCCCATGCTGTAAACCCCATTGACCGGGTCCGTCGGTTCGCTGAGCAGTACGTGCGCAAGGAAGTCGCCGTTACCCTCGTGCATCTGGCTGCCCTGAGTTCCGCTGATCCCGCCCGTATGCAATCGGTTTGTCACACCGTGTCCGATCTCATGGATAATGACGTCTCCGTCGAGAGTGCCGTCGCGATCGGGTGTCGGCGCCACAAAGATGTACATCTGCATACGTCCGACCGTACCGTCGGTCGAGGTACTGTTGAAGTTTGCGTTATTCGTGCCCGAGCAATCCTGACCTTCGGCAAGTACGCGGTCGTTGCCGCTCCCGCCGCGGCCGAAATTGTCGAGCTGGAAGTTTCTGGCCTGCTCGGTAAACCCGTGCCGGTAAAGGACGTCGTGCAGACGGTTTACCACATAAAACATGTACGTAACTGCGGCCCGCTGCTTATCTTCGACAGCCGGCGGCGCAGCAGCGCAGGGTGTGACGGTTTGACCGTCCGGAAGCGGATTATCACCGGGTCCCGGGTTTCCCGGCGGCGGATTCGCCGCAAAATTGAACACTCGATTGGGGCTTCCGGTAATGATCGGGAGGTCGGGTCCGCCGGGCGATGCGCGGTCGAGGCCGGCCTGTGTGTTGTTGCCTTCAAGGGCGTTCGTGCCGTCCGTTATCCACCCGTTGTTGTTGAAAGTATTCGGAGCCTCGTTACCGATGAGCGTAACCATCGTACGCGGCTGAAGCGTTCCTTGGGTCCCCATCGCGGGATCGATCGGTCCGGGCGAGAGCGGGGCCGGGCTATCCATCGCGAGCATGAAGCTGGTTGTGTTTGCCCAAACGTTGTAAGTCGCCGCTTGAGTTTGATCCTTGCCCATATTTTGGCGCCACAGTACCTTGCCAGATTCCGCGTCGACGATCACCTCATAACCATTGATCGGCTTCCACACGACCACATACCAGGCCGCTCGGACAAGTCCAGTCTCGATCGGGAAATAATATTTGCTTGCGGTAGTCGGATAAGGGCCGCCTCCAAATACGGCTTTAAGGTCTGTAGATTCGGCGTTCGGCGTCATGTCAACGTCGGCGCGAACGTTGGCGGCGGCGATTCGCACAGCATTTGCCGGGTCGCCGAAGTCACGTCTCAAGCTGCCGTAGTCCAGACCCGACGCTAAATTGTTAACGACACGGAACATTTCCCCGCGCCGAGTAAAACCTGCTTTTATCTCACCGCGAAAAACGGGAACGTCATCGATGAATTGCTCGAGGCTCGCGAACGAAAGATTACCGTCCGGGTTGGTGTAGTCCGCGGTCACTTTCAGTTGATCGATCTGCTCACCTGTCACGCCGACAAGGTCACTGTTGGTCTTTGCGAAATTACGCAAGATCTCGGACCGCTTTTCGCTGGATGGGCCCGTCATGACAGCGCGTCCTTTCAACACATCGGGCGCGATCAGTTCAGGCACCATCGCGATCGGGTTGTATTCGATCTTCAATGTGGGAATAGAGCGGCGAAGCTCGCCTTCCGCGTCCACGAATCGCGAGCGAAGTTCGGCGGCTCGTAGAGCATTACCCGCGCTCTGACGAAAGTCCATGATCGTTCCGGCATCGGCCTTGCTGGTACGAATGTCGTAGTAATCCAACCCTTCTTCGTGAACCGTTGTTCTTTCGAAAAGTCCGTCGCCGGATCGGTTACCTGCCGAAGAGTGAAAGAAAGTCGGAACAAGCACGACGGTCGTCGCGAGTGCCAGAACAAAAATGCTAAGCAAGATACTTCGTCTCGCTTTGCTCATGATTCGTTTCATCTGAAAGTGCCCTCCTGAGGCCTTGACTAGTGGTAAGGGAAGCCGCCGCTACCCGGGGCGTATGAATGCCGACCGGGATGCATCGACACGGAAAATTATTACAATTACAATCTAATTAAAGACTAACAAGACGGAAATATTGCAGATTGCAGGGTACTACGTGGCGGTTAAGAGACCCACGAACTCTCAGATGACCAGGAAAACTGCAAACAAGTTTTTAACAAAATACCGCTTCCACTGTCAAAGAAAAGCGTCCTGATTTAAGTTTCTTTACACATGCACGAGAATCTCCTTCAAACCGTTTTCGGACCCGGCGGGCTTGTGGCGCGGGCCCACGATAATTACGAGTATCGCGACGGACAGGTAAAAATGTCCGAGGCCATCACCAAGGCGTTCGAGGACAAACGACACTTGATCGTCGAGGCGGGGACCGGCACCGGCAAGACGCTGGCGTATTTGATCCCGGCGATTGCATCGGCACTGAAAACAAAGAAACGTGTCGTCATTTCAACCGGCACCAAGAATCTTCAGGAGCAGTTAATGGAAAAGGACATTCCGTTTCTGCAAAAGATCTTGCCAAAAAAGTTCACGGCGGCTTACATGAAAGGCCGTTCAAATTACGCCTGTCTATATCGAGTTGCAAAAGCCGAAAACCAGCCTATTCTCGACGGTCTCGACGAAATGGATCACTTCGATGAAGTGCGTCGTTGGACACAGATAACCAAGGTCGGCGACCGCCGCGAATTGACCAGCCTTCCGGACGACATTTCCTTTTGGAGCCGGATAAATGCTCGGTCGGAGGTCTGTCTCGGACAAAAGTGCCCGGATTTCGAGCCGTGCTTCATCACGCGAATGCGGGCCCGTGCAGAAGATGCGGACATTGTCATCGTCAATCACCATCTCTTCTTCGCGGACCTGAGCGTCCGTGGAAACCAGTATGGCCGCGTGCTCCCGGACTATTCGGCGGTGATATTTGACGAAGCTCATCTCATCGAGGACATAGCGGCAGATTATTTCGGCGTTCAGGTCTCTAATTTCCAGATCGACGAACTCGTCCGCGATTCGGACACGCTTCCGATCTCGGACGCCGTCGTCACGCGAGACTTGACGAAGATCGCGGCGAGGATCATTGGGCTTGCCGAACAGTTTTGGATCCGATTCACGCAGGAGCGCTTCGATGGTCGTTATCCGATCCTCGAAGATGTCTTTTCGTACCGGACAAAAAAAGGTGACAAGGAGCCGACGCAATTAGGAGAGGCGTACGAAATGCTCGACGACGCCCTTGGAAGTCTCGTTGATGCGATCGACCGTTTCTCCGAAAACATCCCGGAGGTCGAAAGTTTGGTTCGCCGTGTGAAGCAGACGCGGGCGGATCTCGATTTCGTCGTTCACCAGGCGGAGAAGAATTACGTTTACTGGCTAGAGCGTCGCGGAAAGGGAGTCTTCCTTCGCGCGTCGCCGGTGGATGTTTCGGAGCTTCTTCGGGACAAGCTGTTCGAAAAGGTCGAGACATGCGTGCTCACATCGGCCACCCTCTCGAGCGGAGGCTCGTTCAATTTCGTTCGCGAACGTCTCGGGCTCGACACGGCGAAAACGAATGTTCTACACGCCTCGTCGTCGTTCGATTACGAGAATCAGGCGATCATCTATCTTCCGAAGTCGATGCCCGACCCGCGGACACCGGAATTTACGCAGCTTGCCGCAGGCGAGATCGTGAAGATCCTGCAGGTGACCGATGGCCGCGCGTTCGTGCTCGCTACGAGCAATGCCTCGATGAACGCGCTCTACGAACTTGTTTCGATGCGCGTCGGCTATCCCTGCTTCGTTCAAGGTTCGATGTCGAAAAGTGGGCTGCTTGAGAAGTTTCGCGACACCCCGAATGCAGTGCTGTTCGCAACTGCGAGTTTCTGGCAGGGCGTCGACGTTCAGGGCGAGCAACTCTCGTGCGTGATCATCGACAAACTCCCGTTCGCGGTGCCTACCGACCCGATCGTCGCCGCGCGTTCGCGATTCATCGAGGCGAACGGAGGGCGTTCGTTCTTCGAATACAGCGTGCCGCAGGCGGTGATCACCCTGAAGCAGGGGATCGGGCGATTGATCCGAAGCAAGACGGACCGCGGCGTCATAGCGATCCTCGACCCGCGCCTTCGAACGAAGTCGTACGGGCGGGATTTTCTGACGAGTTTGCCGAGGATGAGAATCACGAGTGATCTAAAAGATGTTGAGAACATCTTCGTCAAACCTATGCCCGCCGGCTGAACTAGTGAACCTTTCTCAGCACTTGCTCATCCTCACTCATACTTAGTTCGCAACTATCTTTCACGTCGATCGAGAGTCTGACTCTGATTGGTCGCCTCTTCCAGGGCTTCACCCTGGCTAAATTACGGCCGCATCTTCGGTGCTCGCTTGAGGGCACCTTCGGTGCTTACCGGGGGCCTGGCGTATAATCCTTCCATGCCAGGTTTTTTCGAAGTCATGATCGAACGCAATTTCTCCTCCGCGCACCAACTACGCGGGTATAAAGGGAAGTGCGAGAATCTTCATGGGCACAATTACAAGGTCGAGATCTATGCTCGCGGCGAAGAGCTGAACAACATCGGTTTGCTGATAGACTTCGTTGATCTCAAGGCAGCCGCGGATGAGATCGTCAAATATCTGGACCACCGGAACATCAATGAGCTACCGCCATTCGATGAGGAACTTAACCCCTCCGCGGAGAATCTTGCTCGATACATTTTGGAATACGTGAACGGCCGCGTTGCAGACGAACGCGTGCAGGTTTACAAGGTCCGCTGCTTTGAAACGCCGACGAGTGTCGCGACCTATCAGACCAGCTAAAGCGTCAATTGCATAATGTCGTTCGTTTCTTCAAAATCGCCGAACTTAAATTCAAGTGTTCCGACTCTAGCGAACCCGTGTCGCCTGTAAAAACTTATACCCCGCGTGTTCTTCCACCAGACCGTAAGCCAGAGCGTGTCTGCGTCAAATCGCCGTCCCTCGTCGATACAGTGGAAAAGAAGCTTTTCCCCAAATCTCTTTCCCCAGTGCCGTTCGACCAGATAGATCCGCCTCAGCTCAACCACGCGGTCGCCTTCAACCGAGGCGAGCCGTGAGTCCCGGATCAAACGCGCGTAGCCGATCGCCCGGTCATTAAGGTCCGCAACATAAAAGCTCGAATTCGGATCCGCCAGCTCGTCGCGTATCTTCTCCACTGAAAATGAATCCACGATGTAATCAGTCAAGACCTTCGGCTCGTCCTGTTCAAAATAAGCTTCGTAGAACGTCGTAGCGCCGAGTACCGCGATCAGACCGGCATCCTTTTCCGTGGCAGTTCTAATAGAAAATCCTTCCATTAATGGTCTCCGTGGACTTAACTGGGCTTCTCAATCGAGGCAAGTTGGCCGTAAAATCGTAAATACCTTATCCAAATCCAGACTGTCTAGAGGTTACTTATGAAACTGTTCGAGAGATCCTTATCTATTCTCGTGCTTGCGGCGATCCTCATCGGGCCGTGGGCTATCGTGCCGGTACAGGCGCAACAATCGGCGGCACCAAAGATCGAATTCGAAAAATACACTTTACCAAACGGGCTGCAGGTGATACTTCACGTCGACCGGAAGCTACCCGTCGTGCACGTTAACCAGTGGTTCTTTGTTGGTTCAGCAAATGAGCGTCTCGGCCGTAGCGGGTTTGCTCATCTGTTCGAGCACATGATGTTCCAAGGTTCGAAGAACGCTAACAAAGAATATTTCGAATATGTCGAGGCCGCGGGCGCCAACCTCCTCGAGGGCGGCGTCAATGGAACGACGAACCAGGACCGCACGAACTATTTCGCGACAGTACCGTCGGGTAATCTCGAGAACCTGCTTTGGCTCGAGGCCGACCGGCTCGCGACATTGACCGAGGTGGTTGACAAGGCGAAGTTCGACAACCAGGTCATGGTAGTGCAGAACGAACGTCGGCAGGGACTTGAGAATCAGCCATATGGCCGGGCTTTCAAGTTGATCCTGCAGAACTTATTTCCGATCGGTCATCCGTACAACACCGACGTCATCGGAGAGCATACCGACCTAACTGCGTCGACCGTCGATGACGTGAAGGATTTTTTCCGCACATACTATTCGCCCAACAATCTGTCGCTTGTGATCGCCGGCGATTTCGATCCTGCCGAGGCCAAGCGCCTTGTTGAAAAATACTTCGGCACGATCCCGCCGGGACCGGCCCTCGATCGTCCGGCGAAGGCGGCCGTGCAGCTCAACGGGGAAAAGGTGATCGACGTACGCGATCGGGTACCGCAGGAGCGCACTTATTTTGCATGGCACACGCCGGCATACTTTGACCCGGGTGACGCGGAACTCGAGCTTGCAGCGACGATCCTGACCGACGGTCTTTCGGCGCGGCTAACACGGGCGCTGATCTACGATCGTCAGCTGGCTTCGAATGTCGCCGCGTTTCAATCGGGCCAGCCGCTTGCGGGAAATTTTGCAATGTGGGTCACTGCGCGGCCGGGGACGGAATTGAGTCAGGTCGAACAGGTTGTTAACCAGGAGATCGCGCGGCTCGCGAAGGAAGGTCCGACACAGGCAGAACTCGACCGTGCGAAGACTAAATGGGAATCGGGCTTCATCTCAGGTCTCGAGAACATCGGCGGTTTCGGCGGAAAATCTGACCGGCTAAATCAATACAACACCTATCTCGGCGATCCGGGAAAGTTCGAGGCAGATCTTGCACGCCGTCGGAACGCTACCATTGACGGGGTTCGCTCGGCGGTCGATAAATACCTAAACACCAAGAACCGTGTCCTGGTCCGATTTCGTCCGGAGCGATCGAGCAAGGCGTCGGAGGTCGCGGTGGACCGTACGAAAGTGCCGCCACTCGGTGCTGACCGGCCTTTCCGTGCACCTGAAGTTAAATCCGCAAAACTCGAAAATGGGATCGAAGTTCTAGTTGTCGAAAAGCCGGAGCTTCCAAAGGTCGCGGTCACGGTGGCGACTCGAGCGGGCAGCGTCTCTGATCCGGCCGGAAAAGGCGGTGTCGCCAATATGACCGCTCGGGTGATGCGACGCGGTACGAAATCACGCACCGCACTTCAGATCGACGAAGGCCTTGGGGATCTCGGGACCGGCATCGGAGTCGGGGCCGGGCGGGAAAGCTCGACCGTTTCGTTCCAGGTTCTGAAGCGCAATCTCGATCCAGCCATGGCGATCGTTTCTGACGTGGTGCTGAACCCGTCGTTCGCTGCTGAAGAGTTCGACCGGGATAAAAAGCTGGTGCTGGATAATCTGGCGCAGGCGGCGAACAATCCGAACGCGGTTGCGAATAGGGTCGCTACGATGATCGCATTCGGTCCCGATCATCCGTACGGCCGACCGTCAGGCGGACTTCCGGCCACTGTCTCTGCGATCACCCGTGATGATCTCGCCGCGTTCCATGCCGCGAACTGGAAACCGGGAAGCTCGGCGATCATTTTTGTTGGAGACGTAACACTTGCAGAGGCTACGGCTGCCGCTCGGAAGCACCTTGGAACATGGTCAGGCGGGTCGGCACCGACGCCGAATGTCCCCGCGATCACGCCGATGGCGACGGGGAAAGTCTATCTTGTCGATCGACCCGGCTCTGCACAAACTGTCATCGCCCATGTGCTCAAGGGAATCGAGCGGAAGTCGCCTGACTATTACGCGCTGACCCTTGCTAACACGGTTTACGGTGGCGGGTTCGGCACGCGTCTTAATCTGAACCTTCGAGAGGACAAGGGTTACTCGTACGGAGTATTCGCGTTCCCGCAGTACTTCGCGAAGGCCGGAATGTGGATCGCATCGGGGGGAGTGCAGACAGACAAGACGAAGGAATCGGCCGTTGAATTCATGAAGGAGCTTCGCTTTATCGCCGGCGAGAAGCCTATTACCGAAACGGAATTTGCGACTGCAAAGCTGACCAAGATCCGCGGCTACGCGCAGCAGTTCGAAGCTTATGGCCGCATCACCGGACAGATCGCCGATCTTTGGGCGGCCGGCCTGCCGATGACGACTCTGCAAGCCGAAACTGAGGAGATCGCAAAGTTACAGATCGGACCGGTAAATGCTGCCGCGGCGAAATACGCGGCGGTTCCCGGAACCTCGATCTTGCTTGTGGGCGATCTATCGAAGATCGAGGCCGGCATACGTGAGCTAAACCTCGGAGAGATCGTACTTCTGGATGTCGAAGGAAAGCCGGTGAGGGAAGTGAAAGGTGAAAAGTGAAAAAGTGAAAAGGTGAAAAGTGAAAAGGTGAAAAGTGGAAAGGTGAAAAGGTGAAAGGTGAAAAAGCTTTTCCGCTCTTTCACCTTTTCATTTTGTGAATGGTCGGGGCGAGAGGACTAGAACCTCCGCCCTTTTCTTCTGAGTTCGATTCCTTGAAATTCTGTCGGCTTCGGCATAATTGATCACGGAATTGTTAGGCGGGGCTCGCTAACTAAAGCTAATGGCAACCAGCCTCATCAAACCATAAAGCCGCAAACGCGGCGGTTGACATACTCCTAACTTCGAATCCGATGACGCGCCCATTGATATGAGCCGCTAAATACGAATGGCCGCCGACGCGGCCAAGCTGGTCGACTACATAAAAATCGAGACTCGCCCGAGAAAGGAACGGATCTTATCGACTCATCCTGACAAATTTCATATCCGCGTAGGTCAAAGAGTCGATCTTTCCGTCGCTGTTCGTGCCAAATCTTATAACCTCACCCTGGCCAGGCGTCATTTCGACACGGATAGTATCTTTTTCGGTGAAAGGCGTTGAAACAACATTTAAATAGCCCATGCGTACGCGGAGTGTATTTTGTTCGGCGACGATGTCGATGTTGCCGAGCATGTCGTTCGTGTATCGGCCGGTGTATTCCGCAAGCGGTTTTGTAAGCTGTGACGTGCGGCTTGCGCGACTTCGCACCGATGCGATCATTTGCTGCTTCATCTTGCCGTACTGATCGGCGATATCCTGCAGCTGTTTTGCATAGCTCTCATTTGTGTCCATGCCGAGCCACCGGTCGTAGGCATACGCCGCCAGCAGGTGCCCGATACGTCCCCCTGCGGTGCTTTCGTTGATCATCACCGCGACGCCCAACTTCTTGTCCGGCATGTAAGAGATATGGCTCGACCATCCGGAATAACCGCCGTGTTGATAGACCACATTCTCATTGCGATATTTGCCGATCTGCCAGCCCAAGCCGTATTTGCCGCTGCCGGTGAATGGCGGCTGATCGCGGAGCGTATCCGCATAGCCGGTGTGCACCATCTGCATCACATCCGCCGGTATCACTTGTTTACCATCGAGCTTGCCATTATTCATATTGACGCTGAGCCAGCGCGCAAGATCGTTCAGGCTCGTGACCATACCGCCGGCCGCCTGCATGTTGTTGTCCTGTTTATCTATGGGCGAACGGATAACGGATTCCCTGTCCGGGCTGAAGAGGTATGAATCGGCTACTAAGAGTTTTCGCGCCCGAGGTCTCGACACATATGCGCTGGTTTGCTTCAATCCCAACGGATCAAAAACCTTTTCCTGCAGTACGTCCTGCCATTTCTTATTCAATGACATTTTCAGCAGCATGCCGTAGATGTTGTAACCGAGATTTGTGTAAGCGTATTTGCCGTGGCCCTCGTCGCTGTATGTCGTGCCTTCGGCCAGGACTCGAAGTAAATCGTTGTCGTCGACCTCGCCGGAGAAGGCCGTCCGCCAGACGATCGGACTATTCCTGAGAGCGCTGGTGTGCGTGAGCAGATCCCTGACGGTCACCTTCTCCGGGATGGGCGTCTTGAACGCCACGCCCTGAGTATATTTTGTGATAGGGTCGCTCAGCTTGATCTTACCTTCGCGATCGAGCAGCGCCGCCGCCAATCCCATGTACGACTTTGTCGACGAAGCAATGTAGTAGAGAGTGTTTGCGTCGGCCCTCGTCCCCGTTTCTTTGTTCGCGAA
>DASUSJ010000298.1:0-3673 GCA_036375155.1 Pyrinomonadaceae bacterium | reverse complement strand
GCCGGATGCATATTACGCCTCGCCATACAACGACAGATTTGTGATCGACGGGAACGCGACGCTGGGGGATGAGTTGGTTGAGAAGGACTTCGAAGTGGTCATCTCGCCCATCGGCGGTGGCGGTCTGATCTCGGGCCTGATTACTAGTCTTCAACGACACGGCTCGAGCTCGGAGATCGTCGGCGCTGAGCCGCTTCTAGGGAATGATGCGGCCCGCTCGTTGAAGGCGGGCCAGATCATGCGGAACGAGGCGGAGCCGGTGACCATCGCCGACGGCGCACGCACCATCTCGCTTGGTGACCTCAATTGGCCGATCATCAAAGAGGGCACGTCGGAGATCATCGAAGTTTCGGAAGAGAATATTGCGGCCGCCGTCCGTCTTTACTTCGCGCTCGCGAATTTGAAATGTGAACCGACCGGGGCCCTGTCGCTGGGTGCAGTTTTAGAGAATCGAGAAAGGTTCGCGGGAAAGAAGGTTTGTCTGATCGTCAGCGGCGGAAACGTGGATCCGGATATTTACCGTCAGCTCATTTAGTCCTGCATCGTGCTCCTTCGGTAGTTCGCGGCCTCTGATAGGCCGCAACCATCAATCAAACGAACTACACGAACCACGCTATTAGTTTCCGTCATTTCAAATAGGTGGACACCCCGAAGGTATGTAGATGTCGAAAAGAACACGTCGCAGCCGTTAACGAACCTCCTCGACGAACGTCACGCGGTTGATCTCGTACAACGTCGTTGCACCGGAGAACACTTTCTTGACGGCGGATTCACGAAGGCTGGATAACCCTTCCTTCTCCGCCTGCCGGCGAATCTCTGAACCCGGACGGCGCTCAATGATCATCTCGCGTATCTGATCCGACATATCGAGCAACTCATGGATAGCGGTTCGGCCACGATAACCGGTGTGGTTGCAGGCGTCGCACCCGACGTTACGGAAAAATGTACGATCACGAAATTCCTCAGGACGCAGGCCGGAGGCGAAGAGCTCTTCGTCCGTTGGCTGATACGGTCGTTTGCATGTCTGGCACAGAAGCCGAACTAGCCGCTGCGCCAAAACGCAGTTAAGGGAGGACACGAAGTTATATGGCTCGACGCCCATATTCAGGAATCGACCGATCACGTCGATAACGTTGTTCGCGTGGACGGTCGTGAAGACGAGGTGCCCCGTCAACGCCGACTGAATGGCGATCTGCGCCGTCTCTTCGTCGCGGATCTCACCGACCATGACCTTGTCAGGGTCGTGACGGAGGATCGAACGCAAGCCGCGGGCGAACGTCAGCCCCTTCTTCTCATTCACCGGGATCTGCATGATCCCCTGCAGCACATACTCGACCGGATCCTCGATGGTGATGATCTTGTCTTCGTCGTTACGAATCTCGTTCAAGGCCCCGTAGAGGGTGGTAGTTTTACCCGAGCCGGTAGGACCGGTCACGAGGACCATTCCGTACGGCTCCTTGATGTATAGGCGAAAGCGCTTCAGGTCGTCGGCGTCGAATCCAACGACATCGAGGCTAAGGTTCTTGAATTCCTCGGAGATCTGTTCTTTATCGAGAATACGAATAACGCAATTCTCACCAAACGCCGACGGCAGGATGGAAACACGAAAATCAACCGTACGTCCTTTGTACCGGACGCGGAAGCGGCCGTCCTGCGGAATGCGGCGTTCGGCGATGTCCAGCTCGGACATGACCTTGATACGCGAGATGAGCGTCTGGTGATACGCGATATCGATCGGATCTACTTTCCGGTAAAGTGCGCCGTCGATACGGAACTTAACATGCACGTCGCGGTCGCCGGCCTCGATGTGAATATCGGACGCTCGAGATTCCATCGCGTTGTAGACGATGGTGTCGACAAGCTTGATGATCGGCGACATGTCCGAGTCCGTCGCGAGGCGGTCGAGGTCAAGAACTTCCTCGCCATGCTCGGTTTCCTTAACTAGCGAGATCTTGAACCCCTGCGCTGCTTCCTGCAGAACACGCTGCGTCGCGTCACCCTTCTTCAGAACGACATCGATCGCACCCTGAGTCGCGATGTACGGGACAATGCGAACGTTGAGGGCATTCTCCAGCTCGTCCAGCCGCTCGAGGTTGGTCGGATCGGCCATTGCCGCGTGAAGGTCCAAACCTTCACGCTTGAGCGGTACAAAATGGTTGCGGAGCATCAACTCGACGGGGATCTTCGCAAGCTCTTCGTAATCGATCGGCGACGGCTGATCCGCCGGCAGAAGATCGATGTACGGAAGTCGATACCTCCGCGCCAACTGTTTCGCCTCGACGACCTCCGGCGGTTCGTTCTCGAGAAAATCCGAAAGCTCGATCCGAGGGGAGGATACGTTTGTTGCGACCATGTTCCGTTGAGTACTCATTATTTTACTTCCTTCCACCCATCGGCCCGTTCGAGATCGTCTCGATTATAGGCAGATAGATCGCGAGCAATATCGCGACGACGACCGCAGCCATGAACAAGAGGATCAACGGTTCGAGCAGCGTCGTCAACTGTTCGAGCTTGACCTCGGCCTCCGCGTCGTAGAACGCCGCGACCTCATCCAGCATCTCGCGCAGGCTGCCGGACTTTTCACCGATGCCGATCATATCGAGGCCGAGTTCGGGAATCCAGTCCGCCTGTTCCAGAGCTTCGGTAAACCCCCGTCCCTCGCGGATCATCGGCAACACCGCCTGACTCCGCCGGCGAAGCTCCAGGTTGTTCAGCGCTTGGGACGCGATGTCCCACGAATCAGGGACGGTTATTCCGCCCGAAAGCAGGGTCGATAGCGACCGGGCCAACTGTGCGGTAGCCATCTGCCGGATCAACTGGCCGCCGATGGGTAATTTCAAGAGCATTCGGTGGAGGAGCATCCGTCCCGATTCCGTTCGCAGCCAGACAAAAAGAGCCAGCGCCAGGATCAGCCCAAGGGGTACCAGCCACCAGGCGTTATTCGCAAAACCGGTTGATATGGCAAGTACGACGACCGTTATTGTCGGAAGCGAACCCGCGGCGCTCAGGTTCTTAAAGAGATCCGACATTCGCGGAACGATGTATAGCGTAAGAAAGGTGATCATGAACAGCGAAGCGATCACCAGGAACGCCGGGTAAGCCAGCGCGCCACGCAGCTTACGAGTCACCCCAACGCTTCTCTTGAGGTAATCAACGTACCGAATGAGCACGTCGTCGAGAGCTCCGCTCTTTTCGCCCGACAAGATGGACGCAGTATAAATCTTGGGGAAGCTGCCTTGGGACTCGAAGGCCTCCGAGAGCGGGACGCCGCTCTTGATCTTCTCTTCGACGTCCGCCAACACCTCGCGCAGGTTCGCGGATGCCGAACGTGTCTTGAGAAGACCGATCGACTGCAGAACCGGGATGCCGGCCCGCAGCAGGGCGGAAAGCTGCTGATTGAAAAGTAGAAAATCGGACTGCTTTACACGGCCGTGTTTGCCACCCGAGGTGAAGGGTAAATAGGACGTGATCCCGGCTGCATTCGAGCTGACGGCGAAAACCTTAAAACCCTCGCGCTCGAGTTGGATACGCGCATCGGTCGCGCCGGCGGCCTCGACCACTCTCGTCACAATATCGCCCGAGGGCGTTCCCAAACGACAAATGAATTCTGACATGAATTTCGATTAATGTTCCGAAGGCTCCCCGGGGCGGTGCGTACCTAAAGTCGTCCGAA
>DASUSJ010000297.1:0-23596 GCA_036375155.1 Pyrinomonadaceae bacterium | reverse complement strand
TTGCCGACTGGCGGGAACCGGACGTAATTCGCGTCGCCCCTGTGCCGCTATATAATTCATATACGGATGTTTTTAGATTCACCGAGATCTTAAGGGAGTGTCTGGTTATTTGAGTCAGCAAACGCGGAGTTCGAAAGAGATAGAATTTCTAGATCCTCTTAGCGAAACCCTGCGTTAGGAAATTTGTATGTCTAGAGTAGTCATTATCGGTGCCGGGCTCGCAGGTTCGTTGCTTGCGATCTACTTGGCAAAGCGCGGGTTTGCGGTCGACGTTTATGAAGCGCGCGGCGACATGCGTAAGCAGAATGTCGATGCCGGACGTTCGATAAATCTCGCGCTCTCGGATCGCGGTATTGCAGCGCTCCGCGAAGTGGGCATGGACGAGTACATGCTTTCGGAAGCTGTGCCTATGTACGGGCGAATGATCCATGCGGTCCCGGGCGAAACGAAACTATTGCCTTACAGCGGCCGGCAAGGCGAGTACATAAATTCCGTTTCGCGCGCCGGATTGAACATCGCTTTGATGAACGAGGCGGAAAGATATCCGGATGTTCAGTTTGTGTTCAACGAGCGGTGTACGGATTTCGATTGCGCAACCGGCGAGGTTGCATTTGAGAGTGGTCGAACTCGCCGTGCCGATACGGTGGTCGCCGCTGATGGCGCAGGATCGGTGGTGCGGCAGTCGATGGAGAGGAACATTCCTGGATTCGAAGTGTCATCCGTCTTTCTCGAACACGGTTACAAGGAGCTGCATATACCACCTGACGAGAACGGTAGCTTCCGTCTCGAAAAGAACGCGCTTCATATCTGGCCGCGGCATCAGTTCATGATGATCGCATTACCGAACGCAGACGGGAGCTTCACGTGCACGTTGTTTCTTGCAAGAACGAGTGGGGTCGACAAGCCAGTACCGACTGAGTCGGCGGGCGTTCAGGACCGAGAGCAGACGATCGATTCATCTTTCCCGGGCAATGCACCTAACGCGAGCGGTACCGCCTCTGGCGGGCAACCGGCCTTCGATCAGCTGAGTGATGCGGATTCCCTTCTCGCCTTTTTCCGTCAAGAATTCCCCGATGCGGTTCCCGTGTTGCCGACGCTTGTCGAAGACTTTTTCGAGAACCCGGTCGGCGAGCTCGGTACGGTAAAATGCTGGCCCTGGAATGTCGGCGGCAAAGCCCTGCTACTCGGTGATTCGGCGCACGCGGTCGTTCCGTTTTACGGCCAGGGAATGAACTGCGCATTCGAAGACGTTCGCGTTCTCGATTCGCTCATCGAGAAACATGGTCCAAACTGGGAATCCGTTTATGAAGAATACGGCACTCTGAGAAAACCCAACACGGACGCGATCGCCGATATGGCCGAAGAGAATTTCTACGAGATGCGCGACCGTGTTGCCGACCCGATCTTCCAAAAAAAACGCGAGCTTGAAACGAAACTTGAACAGGCCTATCCCGACTATTTTTCCAAGTACTCGATGGTCACTTTCAGGGAGGATCTCCCCTATTCCGTCGCCAAAGAAAAAGGAAACGCCCAGGACAACTTGCTTATGTGGATCTGCGCCAGGGTCCAGGACATAAGCAAGCTGAATCTCGACGATGTCATGACGCAGGTCAAACAGATCAAGTAAAGAACCGGCAGGATACCCCGGTCCATTTGCGCGGCCTTAGCGGTTCCTCTCAGTCGCGATCTGTTATGAAAAAAATTCGTTAAATGATCAACGAATATTTCGAGGGCTCGTTAGCCCGCTGCCGATGCCCATTGGCCTGGCTGATAACCGCCGGCCTCGGTCCGTAGCGCGATATTTATTCGGTTCCAACTGTTTATCGCCGCCACCGCCAGTGTCAGATCGATCAGTTCTTGTTCGCTGAATTCCTTACGCACTTATTCGTAAAGGTCGTCGGGCACGTGGTCCTCATCAAGAAGCGTCACGGACTCCGCCCCGAGTAATCCCAGCTCCGATTTCCCAAATCCCAATTTTAAAATGTGGTGCGGCCTGTGTTCGGGAAACACAGGCCGCGAATTTTACGGAAGGTTTACTGTTGGCTATGCGGAGATGATAGGCAAAAGGCAGTTTTTTACTGGCTGGTGATTGTGCCGTCCGATAAATTTCTCCGCTTACTTAGCGGCCGGCACCGAAACTTTTTTCTCCTTGTCGTGGCGACGAAAACCAAACTTCTTCGCCTCGCGCTCGATGACTTTTTCGTCGTGTTGCAGGTAATAGATCTCTTCCTGCAGATTCAAATTCTCACTGGTTATCTTCTCGATCTCCGTGTTCAAATTTTCGTGCTGCTCGATCTCGCGATTCAGATCGGTGAACGCCCGGAAATTGACAGTCAAACAAAGTGCAAGTGCGAACGTGATCGTCGCCGCGTAAGGCATCCATCGAGGCATCGCCCGTCTTGGCTTCTTTATCGCCTTCGCCGGCCCGGCGGGCTTGCGGCGCGTTCTATTCGAGTAAGTAGCGTTTGCCTTCCTCAAGCAGCTCCTCCAGATCTCCCCGGCTCTCGCTCTCCGCATATATCCGAACCAGCGGTTCGGTACCGGACGGACGCATCAGCATCCAACTACCGTCGGCGAAAATAAATTTAACGCCGTCCATCCGATTAATACTTTCAACATTTCGCTTGCCGATACTCGAGGGTTCCTCGGCAAGCTTTTCCTTTAGCCTCGCCGAAACATCCGGTGTCAGCTTTACGCCAACACGGCCGGATTCAAGCTTTCCGACCTTTCTGTAAAGATCATTGAGCTGGCTCGTCAGACTGGCTTGTCTTACTAAGACGGCTTCGATGGCCAGCAAGCATGCCAGGATGCCATCTTTCTCCGGATAGTGTCCCCGAATCGAAAGACCCGCCGACTCCTCACCGCCGAGTATGATCTCGTCTCGATTTATCAATTCGCCGATAAACTTAAATCCCACCGGCGTCTCAAATAATTTCAGTCTACGTGAGTTTGCGACTCTGTCGACCAGATGCGATGTCGCTACGCTGCGTGCGACCCCATTGGACCAGCCGCGGCTTTCGGCCAGATAGTCGGTCAACACGGCTATCAGTTGATTCGGCGTGATGAACGTTCCGTCGCTGTCAATGATCCCGAATCTGTCGGCATCGCCGTCGGTCGCGATGCCAAGCGTCAAACTTTTTTCTCGTACGATCTCTCGAAGTTCGTCAAGGTGATCTTCGCCGGGTTCCGGCGACCGGCCGCCGAATGTCACATCGCGCCAGTCGTTGAGTGTTACAACCTCGCAGCCGGCATCCCGAAGGATCCTATCCAAGTAACCCCGCCCGGTTCCCCAAAGAGCGTCGTAACCGAATTTGCCTTTCGAGCTCGAGATCGCGGCAAAATTGATCTTCGATCTCAGGTCGTCCAGGTACGCTGTCTTAGGATCGAAATCTTCGACCGCTCCACCCGCTTGCGGTTCCGGCGAGGCGTCCGCAATTATTGCCTTCTCTATCTGGTCCGTGATCTCTGGCAAAGCCGGAGCTCCGTCGGGTGTCGAAAACTTTATTCCCTGGTACTCGGGCGGATTATGTGACGCCGTAAAATTCAGCCCGCCGGCCGCTCCCTGACTGCGGATCGCATGCGACATCGTCGGTGTCGGCGTCGGGCCATTACAGAGAAGAACGCGAAAACCGCTTTCGGCTGCAATGGTCGCGGCAACGGACGCAAACTTCTCTCCCATGAATCGCGTGTCGTGACCAATGACAATCGTCTGGCTTTCTTCGCCCCGGTCAGTTTTCAAATAGCTGCAAACCGCTTTCGTTACCCGTCGGACATTTTCAAAGGTGAAATCGTCGGCAATGACCGCTCGCCAGCCAGAGGTCCCGAAACGGATAGACATATAAACCCTGGAACGAAAAACTACTAGTCAACAGATAATAGCTGCTGCACTTTCCCTAATGCCTTGGTTGATTTTCCTGCCCGGGGATGAGCAAGTGACCCAATTTCCCTTGAAGTGTTTGAAAATTTAGCATATCCACTTAAACGTGTAAAGAAGGAAGTTTTTTTGGTAACTTGCTTTATTTGCAAGAGATTGGAAGAGTAGGCTTCAAGTAAGAGGTAACTCGGGCGCTTAAAGTGTACCAAAAGTGAACTCTTTTCTGACCCCGGTTCCACAGCCCAGAATCTTCGTGTCCACAAGGGGCTTGACGGAATGAGTGCTTTTTATCCAAAGGAGGGCGTTAAGCGATGGTTTAACTCATTCAGCGGGCTGTCGCCGATATGACAAACTCGGTCAGGAAGATGTGTCAAAAATGCTTCAGAAGTTGAAATTCCAGGCCCTGTGTCATTTTGCTTCAGCACAACGCAACCAGATCCACGCATCCCTAAAGGTGTAACCGTTCTTAATACGTAACTTAGCCGTCTCTACCGAGGCGTATTTCGGAGGCATGCTTATTGCTCAAGCCAAATGAGCTATTTTCTCTCTGCTCGGATCAGATTTTTTCTCAATCCAAATAACGTTATTGATGACACGCAATTTTGATTGCGGGGACAGATATTAAAATGAGACCAGTAAAACATTTCGAAAAAGGACTGACATACATTGCCAAGGGCGCATTTAACGCGATCAAGTCGGTCAACCAGTTCAAGCCGAATCCGTCTTTCACACCAAAGTGGTCGGATAAGCCGCTGCTGAAATCGTGGCAGAAATCAAAGCCGACCCTGGGCTTCCCTCGCCAGACCGATTCGCTCTGCCCGAACTGTGTGATCGAAGCGCGTGAGGCGATCATAAGCGGTGAGCGCGAGGTTGCGACGCTTATCAATGAAAAGGTCGGCGAGATCAAGGCACAGATCATCGAGCGCGATGGCCAGGTATGGATGATAAAGGATTGTCCGGAGCATGGACACTTCGAAGACATGATGGCGATCGATGCCAAGTTCCTTCAACATATCGAAACGCTTTTTCCGGGACGCGACATTGAAGCGCACAACGATGAGAAGCTTCACAATCACGGAACATCGTCGGTTAAGTATGGCCGAGGTGCGGTCCTTACAGTCGATCTGACAAACCGCTGCAACATGATGTGCGATCCGTGCTTCATGGATGCGAACCAGGTCGGCTTCGTACACGAACTGTCGATGGAGGACGTCCAGGAGATTCTTGACAACGCGATCTCGATCAAGCCGCGTCGCCAAATGTCGGTGCAGTATTCGGGTGGTGAGCCGACGCTAAGTCCGCACTTCCTAGAGGCAGTCCGTTACGCCCGCAAGGTTGGCTACAACTCGGTGCAGGCGGCGACGAATGGAATCGAGTTCGCAAAGTCGAAAGAATTCTGCCGTGAAGCTGCAGAAGCGGGATTGCGGTTCGTCTATCTACAGTTCGATGGTATCGGTAACGATGCTAACTCGCATCGCCAGATCGGAAACCTGTTCGATGTAAAACTTCGTGCGATCAATAATCTTCACGAAGCCGGCGTCGACATCATTCTTGTTACCACTCTCGTTAACGGCATCAACAATGACCAGGTCGGATCGATCATCCGCTTCGCTCTCGAGAATCCGAAGAAGATCTCGTTCATCGCGTTTCAGCCGGTGTCGTTCACGGGCCGTGACGAGCAGATCACCGAGCAGCGTCGTTTGCAGCAGCGCTACACGTTGTCCCATCTCGCCCAGGACGTCCAAAAGCAGGTTGGGATCACTGAGCCGACGCGTGACTGGTTCCCGCTTTCGTTGATGGGTGCATTCGCAGACTTTGCGGACGTCGTTCACGGGCCGGAATCAGAGTGGGGCCAGGTCAGCTGTGGCTGCCATCCGAATTGCGGTGTCGGTACTGCCGTGATGGTCAACAAGAATACGAAGGAGATGGCCCCGGTTCCCCAGTTCCTCAACATTCAGGGATTGGTGAAGGACATGCAGCACATCACGGATACGAACCGCGGCAAGTGGTTCTCGAATATCATGATGGGCCTCGCTCTTCTCAAAAATTACAATCCGTATGGAGCACCGCCGAGTCTGACGCTTTTCGGAATCTTCCAGAAGTTCGACAAGTCTTTTGGGCTTTCAGGTAAAGACTATGGAAAGGTCGGCCCGGACCGCACTTTCGAGGACATCGAAAAGCGGCGCCAGGACCCGTGGAATTTCCTCTTCATTGCAGGAATGTGGTTCCAGGATCTTTTCAACTACGATTTCCGCCGCACCGAGATGTGCATCATCCCATACGGCACCCAGGAAGGCGAGATTTCATTCTGTGCATACAACACCGGCATCGGCTGGCGTAACATCATCGAGCACATGCACCAGAACGCGACCGTCGCGCAGTGGTACAAAGATCACGGCCGGCACGAAGTGTTCGCCCGCGGCAAGCACGTTGAGCTCGGCGACGCTTCGCACAACCTGATCTTGAACGAAGTCGACCTTGCACGGCCCAACAAGCCAGAGATGGAAGGTCCGAAGACCGCCGCTGAAGAGATGCAGATGATGCGCAAGCTCTACAACCAGATGGTCCTCGAGAAGAACCAGATCAAGGGTGATAACTTGGTTCAGATCGGTGGACTAAAGAAGTCGACGGAAAAGGAAATGGCGGTTGCGGAATAGCGATTAGCAACTAGCAATTAGCAATTAGCACATGGTGGTCAGCAACTAGTAAAGCCCGCGAGCAATCGCGGGCTTTTTCTTTTTGAATTGCCACGGCCTTTAGGCCGTGGTCGCCAACCAGAGAGGGCTTCTATTCCGGCCTCACAGTAGCGCCTGAGATCTTCCCTTGCGCGTCGAGGGTGAAATTGACCCTTACCTTCACCCCGCTTTCGAAGGTCGCGCGATACACACGGCGCTTGCCGCCGTCAGGGGCCTCCGCTGTCAATAGCTCGAACGCTTTGATAGGTCCCTGGCCGCCGAGGGGGCCTTTGAGCTGTTTGATGTTGTCGGGAAACAGGACCTTCTGCATCTCCGCCGTGTAGAGAGCGGGATCGCCTTCGCCACGGACCATGCCTTCGAAAATACCCCGCAGGAACTTCGTCGTCTCCGGATCCGCATCCGCGATCGACGGTCTATTTCGTTCGGCTTCCTTGGCCGCGAGCGCGGCCGCTACCTTTGGCAGGTACAAGCCGGCGATCTCGAAGGCGAGCTCCTGCGACGCACCGCTGGTCGTGTTAGCGAGCACGACGACGCTCAAGTTCTCGGCGGGAAAGCGGACGATAAAAGAACCGAAGCCAGCGATACCGCCGCCGTGGCCGATGTATCCGGTCTCTCCCATCCTTCCCACTTGCCAGCCGAAGCCGTAGTTCGCCGGCTTTCCATCCGCAAGCTTCGCGGATGCGAACGCTTCATCCCACGAAGTTTTCTTCAGAAGCTTACCTTCGCCGACCGCAACCGCCCACTTCGCCAGGTCGGCAGGTGTCGAGACGATCGCCCCCGCTGCGAAAGGCTGCGACGGATCGTCAAGCTGCGCCTTTTCCCACTTGCCGTTCACGCGCCCGTAACCGCTTGCTGCATTCTTTATCTGCAGCCTGCTCGTGTTGATGGTGGTCGATGTCATACCCAACGGCTTGAAGATCCGCTCGCTCATGAACTCCGGATACGATTTGCCCGAGACCTTTTCGATGATCATCCCGAGCAGAAAGTAGTTCGTGTTGCTGTATTCCCATTTTGTGCCCGGCTCAAATCGGTGAGGTTCGTCCTTCACGATCGCGAGTATCTCGGCCTGGCTGTAGACCTTGTCTTTGACGAGTCTTCCGAAGGCGGTGTAGTTCGGTATTCCCGAGACCTGGGTGAGCAGCTGCCGGATCGTGATGCCTTTCCATTTCGCCGGCACGTCCTCGACATATTTGCCGAGCGTGTCGTCGAGTTTGAGCTTGCCGTCTTCGACAAGCAGCATTATCGCTGCAGCCGTAAACTGCTTTGTAACCGACGCGATCTGAAAGGCGGTATTCTCGTTAGCCGTAGCTCCCGTCTCCTTGTCCGCCGCACCATAACCCTTCGCCAATATCACCTTCCCATCGCGAACCACCGCGACACCCACCGCCGGAACCCGGGCGTCCAACATCTTCTGCACGACCGCATCGATATCAGCCACTGCCTGACCCAACGCGACCCCGGCGGACCCGACCGCCACCAAAGCGAGAAACAACACTCGTACGAACAAATTTTTCATGCCTGTATATATCCTGTTTTTTATGAGGTTTTTGGAGATCAATATCTCGTGTCTTTATCTAGACGAACACCAGACGGAAAAGGTTCCGATTAATCAGCGATTGCAGTAATGCGGTGTGTATGGGTTGCTGATATTCGACCTTTTCGATCCGAACTCGAGGCACTCGTCGCAGATAACCGTTGTTCCGATTACGCAGACTTTTTTTGACCACGGCGTTAATGACCGGGGCTGAGCGACGTTAATAGATAAGGAAAAAAATATGCTTAAACAATCGCTCCACCTCATAGCTCTAATTTCCTTTGTTTTCGGACTCACCACGGCCGGCACCATGGCACAGCAGAACACAGCTCAGCCTACCGACGAAACCATAAATAAGGTCGATGGCTATCTTTCCCAGTGGGACAAGAAAGACATGCCCGGCGTCGCCGTCGGCATCATTAAGGATGGCAAGCTCGTTTACAAACGTGGGCTGGGAATGGCCAATCTGGATCACGACATCCCGAATACGCCGACGACCCTTTTCACCGTCGCCTCGGTGTCCAAAGCATTCACGGCGGCTTGTGTAGTGCTTTTATCACAACAGGGAAAATTGTCGCTCGACGATGACATTCGCAAGTATGTGCCCGAGATGCCTCAGTATGGGGACACGATCACGATTCGGCATCTGCTTCACCACACCAGCGGCATCCGCGAATACCAGGCGCTGGTCCGCTTCGCGGGTCTCGGGACCGACAATGTCTACGACGAAAAGTTCATCCTGAAGCTGATGGCTCGCCAAAAGAACGTCAGCTTCAAACCGGGCGAGAAGTATCAGTACAGCAATTCAAATTATCAGTTGCTGGGCATGATCGTCGCTCGAGTGAGCGGTAAATCGTTGCGAGCTTTTGCCGACGAGAACATCTTCAAGCCACTCGGGATGAAGAACACGATGTTCGCAGATGACCGGTTCGAGATCGTCAAGAACCGTGCGCATGGTTACATGGTCGGCCCGGACAAGAGCGTCCGTGCCCGTTCGTCATTGTTCGACCTTGTCGGCGGGGGCGGGCTCATGACCACGGTCGAAGACCTTTATCTGTGGGACCAGAATTTCTACGACCCAAAAGTCGGAGGCCGCGAGATGATCTCGCTGCTGACGACACCGGCGACTTTGAACAGCGGCGAGAAGAGCACCTACGCATTCGGAATGTGGAGCAGCAAATATAAGGGGCTGAAGAAGGTGACCCACAGCGGCAACATGCCAGGTTTCCGCGCACAGCACGTCTCGTTTCCCGATCAGAGATTCTCGGTGATCGTGCTGTCCAACAACTCAACGATCATCCCGCCCACGGTCGTCGAGAAGATCGCTGGCATCTATCTCGAGGGACAATTCACGGACAATGCGGAAAAGCCGAAGGTGGATATCGCGAGCATGCTCCCCGGAATCCCGATAGCCGAAGAAGATGCGGCCCGTTATGCCGGGATCTTCACGAACCATGACCTCGGTCTGACGTTCCGGATGAACATGAAGGACGGGAAGCTGGTCCACACCGGTCTTGCGAAAGGCGAGCTCCCGGTGATGCGGACCGCCGACGGTCGCCTGGTGATGGTCGAAGGCGAGAGCAGATACGAGATGATCCCCGTAACGGACAAGAGCGGCGCCGTCTGGCAGATGAAGCTCCCGAAAAGCAACGGCCAGGCCGACATGTTTGTCCGCGTAAAAGCCGCGTCCGATTCACCGGAGCGGCTCACCGAATATTTCGGAACCTACTACGGCGAAGAGTTCGACGCGAACTACACGATCGCTCCAAAGGGCAAGGGCTTTACCCTGCACATCGGCGACTTCGGCTTCGAAGTCCCCATCACCCCGGCCTACGAAGACGTCTTCACCACCGCCAACGGCCAGATCCGTCTCGTCTTCACCCGCGACGACAAAGGAAAGATTACGGGATTTGTATTCAATTCCGCCCTGGACGAGAGAGAAGTCAAGGGCGTGGTCTTCAAACGAACGACATAAAGCTCCTCCTAAGAGTTGTCGTTTGGGCTTGTGTGATTCGTGTATTAGGGTTCCTCTTGAACCACTGGATACACGAATCGCACGAAGCCGCATGAAAGGAAACTTCCCTGTCCGCGTCCTCCGCGAAAATCCGCGGCCAAGAACTTCCCTGTCCGCGTCACGCACAGCTCCCCAAGTAGGACAGCGGCTTACCCGTCCGATCAGCGGAAACGCTTAGCCTTTCCGTGGCGCCCCTAGATAGTTCGTGAGGCTCCCACTTCCCATTTCATCCCGAGTTCGCGCTGAGGCCCCTCATCCGACACCTAAAGCGGCGACCAATAGCCGTGCCGGAACTTCTCAGAGCCCCAAACGTGTATACCGTTGACCTAGGAGGTGCAGATGCGATTCCTTGAAGCATCCTTGTTTCTCAAGGTCTGCATAGCATTCGGGCTTATCACCGCGCTGTCGCAGACGCCGTCCAAACCTGATATGACCATCGACGCCGCGGTTCGCGCGGAGGTCATCGAAAGTCTCCTCAAGCAGCTCAACGAACGTTACGTTTTTCCGGATACCGCCAAGGCGATCGAGAAAGTGATCCGCGAGCGGGCGGCGAAAAAAGAATTCGATCGGACGACGAGCGCGGCGGAATTCGCCAGAACGTTGACCACGCTTTTGCGCGAGGTGAGTCGCGACCAGCATCTGAGCTTGAACTACTCGGCGGATGCTGTGCCCGTCCGGCGGGCGAGATCCGAACCGACACCCGAGGAGCGGGAAGGGACGCGCAACTACGGTCAAGCGATCAACTTCGGATTCGAGAAGGTGGAGCGACTGCCGGCCAACATCGGATACATCCGTTTGAATTTGTTCTTTCCGGTTGAGCATGGTGCCGACACCGCGGTCGCGGCGATGACCTTCGTCGCGCACACCGGGGCTTTGATCATCGACCTCCGAGGCAATGACGGCGGCAGCCCCGACATGAATGTCCTGATCGCGAGTTATCTATTTCCGGAGTCGGTTCGTCTCAGCGACATCTATAACCGCGAGCGCAACTCCACGCGACAATTCTGGACGCTTCCGTTTGTCCCAGGCAAAAGGTACGTCGGAAAAGGCGTGTACATCCTGACGAGCAAAAGGACCTTCTCCTCGGCCGAGGCGTTCACGTACGACCTGAAGAATTTGAAACGTGTCACCGTAATCGGTGAAACGACCGGAGGCGGGGCCAACCCGAGGGACGTCGTGCGGATCCACGAACATTTTTGGATCGGCTTGCCGACCTCCCGCGCGATCAATCCAATAACTCAGACCAACTGGGAAGGGATTGGGGTAACACCCGACATAGAAGTCCCGGCGGACCAGGCCCTAAAGACGGCACACATCATGGCAGTGAAAAATATCCTCGCCGCCGCGAAGGATCCCGACGCGATCAAAAATCTGAGTAAGCTCCTCGAGACCCTTCAAACCGACCTTGACGACATAAAGAAAAAGCCCTGATAACATGTCCCGGATCGACTGAGGTTTCGGCAGGCGGTACGCCTCACTGTTCCTACCAAGCGTCGCACCAAGTATAATTGCGTCATAATTCACTCGTGCCGACCTCATCCCCGACCGGCACCCGATCGCATTCGGAGGAAAATTGACATGGTCCGTGTAATATATGCGGCACTGCTGCTGGTTGGACTAATCGTTACCGTCTCGTCGCAGGCGTCACCAGACGCCAATACGCAGATTAAAACTTACCTTTCGCGGCTGGAAGGGCTCGGGTTTTCCGGCGTTGTCCTCGCCTCCAAGGACGGCAGCGTCGTCACCGAGACAGCTCACGGCCTGGCCGATCAGCAAAGACGTGTCCCGGTAAAAACGGACACCATCTTCGACATCGGTTCCCTCACGAAACAGTTCACTGCAACCGCGATCCTCCGGCTAGAGCTCGACTCCAAACTTCAAGTTACGGATCCCATATCTAAACACCTTAAAGACGTGCCGGCGGATAAGCGGCGCATCACCATTCACCACCTGCTAACGCACACTTCGGGCATGCCGATGGATCTCGGAGGTGATTACGAGAAAGTTTCGCGAGACGAGTTCCTGCAACGAGCGATGTCCGCGAAGCTGAACAGTCTCCCGGGCGAACGTCACGCCTATTCGAACGCCGGTTACAGCATCCTGGGGGCTATCGTGGAGATCGCATCCGGACAGAGCTACGAAACCTTTTTGCGCGAGCGGTTGTTCGTGCCTGCCGGAATGAGCTCGACCGGATACACTTTCTCCGGCCCGATCTCGACCCGGCTCGCCCGCGGCTATATCGGAGGACGTGACTGGGGGATCGGCGCCGAAAAGGCGGCGGAGACCGGCGGAGACTTCTGGAACCTAATCGGTAACGGCGGCATTCACTCGACGGTCGGCGACATGCACAGGTGGATGTCCGTCCTCCACGAAGGAAAGGTGTTAACAAAAGATGCCCGTCAAAAGCTTTTTCAGCCGTATGTCATTGCTATAGAGAACTACAGAAACTCGGGCACGCTTCATTACGCTTACGGCTGGTATGTCTGGAAGCAGCCTTCCGGAAAGACCATGATTTGGCACCTCGGCGGCAACGGCATCTTCAATGCAGCGGTGCGTCACCACATTGAGGATCGCGCGTTGGTCATCTACGCCTCGAACGTTGCCGAGTTTCACGACCCGAATTATCCGGTGCCCGCGATAGAAAGGATGATCGCCGGGCAGACCGTTGAGATGCCGCCGGTCGTGACGCCGATCAAACCAGACGAGTCCGCCGAGTACGCGGGGCGATACGGTTCCGGCACAGATGCCTTTCTCACCATTCAACCCCGGGACACGTTCGTGCATGTGGAGGGCCAGGGACAGGAAGCGCTTTCTTTTGTGACGTCGGATCGATGGCAAAGGGATGCGTCGCTTGCGGAGTTCAACGCCCTCACATCGCAAGTGGTCGAGAGCAGCCGAACGCGCATGTACGAGGCCGTGCTAAAGCACTACGGGATGGATGTGACGCCCGCGGCCTTGGGCGAGTTTGAAGCTTTGTTCTGGAAAAAACGCCATGACCTTTACGGCGCTTACGTCAGGACACGAGTCCTCGGAACCGTGCCGGTCCGTGGGCAGCAGTTCAAAGCAAGGACGATCGTCGCGATCGATTTCGAACGCGGCACCGCCTACCGCGAATATCTTTGGACCCCGGCCGGAAAGATCGGCGACGTCGGCCCGCTCAACTCTGCCCCGACGACCAGATTCTTCCCCGTCGCCAACCGCTGCTTCATCAAATTCCACCCCGCCGAAGCCCGCGAGTCGGTGAGGATGTGTATCGAAAAAGATAAAACCGGCACCCCGGTCGCGAAATTTATACAGGACGCGAAGCAGATAGAGTTGAAAAAGCTTTGACGGTCTCTTTTGGTGCGTGTTCCTGTCACCGTGTATTCGGTGGTTCTGCTGCTAACCTGTGGTCGCTTTAACGATCCTTTAGCCCATTCCTTAAAAAATACCCAGGCGAGCTGATAATAATCGCCGCACGGTAGAGTCTGGCAAAGCTCAAAGAGCAGAAACTCAGTTTGCGACCCCTTTCCAGCCCACCGGTTCAAATCCAAAATCCAAAATCTAAAATCCAAAATCGGGGGGCCTGCCGGGTGACTTGTATAACTCGCGAAACGCGTGCGTGCAGCGGGACCTAGTTGGGCCGCCGTTTCCATAGATCCATCACCTAGTTGTTAGAGGTCGGCGTCTTTCTGTTGACGGCTTGTAGCCACGGTTCGATGCGGGTGTATATCACGCCATTCTCTGCGTAGATAACGAGCGTCGTGGGAGTAAATTTCGGCTGCATTGGCTGCGGCAGTCGGCGCAACCGGCGCACAGGTTTGTTAGCGGTAACGTGAATGCCCGGTCGCGCGAACCGCCCTCTGATATTCGAACGCACGATACCGACTTCGTCTGCCAACGGCTCAAAAGCCGGTGACGGGGAAAAATCCAAGTTGAAAAGCTCGATCGGCTGCGCCAGCGGACCGAGGGTCTCAACGTTTGTCGCGACCTCGGGCCCGACGACCGGGTCATTGATTCCAACCAGGATCGCGCTCACGAGAACGAATGCGATCATCACAAGAGCCCCGCTGCCCACAACAAGAAAGCGACGGAACCATAACGGCTGCTGTGCGACAGGCCGGCGAAGCGCTCTGAAAGCTTCCAGGCCAGACTTCGCTTGAATTTCGCGCCGGGTGAGAGGCTTCAAGACTTCGATCTCTCCAGTAAACCGGAGTGACACTAAACGCGGAGGTTTCGAAGGGATGTCTGAAGCAGGTCTCACGATGTAATCGTCGAGGCTTTCGTCTGGTTTCCACATACTACTTCTGGAGGGCGGTCCTAGGAATGAACGCAGATAGATTGTAATGACTCGCCTTTGGTATGTCGAGCAATTTCTTAACAGAATCCGGTCCTTGGTATGCTAATTCCCATTCTCAATCCGATCGAATCAAGATCCAAACCAGTAAGTACGCTGGGTTACTTTTTCGCATCGTTCCCCCGGAATATACTTGCCTATCTCTGACAATTCGCATTCCTCACCTGCGTAACCCCCGAGACGTACCCGCAGATCGTCTGAAAAGTGTTGAACCGGAGGTTGATCTAATTTTCTGACTAGGGGAGGAGGTAAAAACTAATGGATAGCAGCCCGAAGGGTGGCAGTCCGTCTCGAATCACATGCGAGAACAGGGATACCAGACACACCACACCCCGCTCGATGGTATTGAGTAAGCGACTAAAGCTCTTGGCATTCATCGTCTTTGCAGCGTCGGCATTTTTGCTGATAGCGAGGCCTACGGGGTCCCAGCTTCTGCAGCTTTTCGGTTTCGACCAGCAGATCAAACAAAATGCGGACCGGATGCTGGCCGAGGGTCGGCAGACGTTTCGTCATGATACGTTTGGCGACGAGGCTTTCTGGGGCGGCCGGCTGATGCTTCACCAGGCGATCGCCGGGGCAGCAAACGGTGGAGTCGGTCCGGGGTTAAGTCCGACTGCGGCATTGCAACTCGGACTGAAGGTGGATGTCGATGAGCTCCCGCCGCAATTGGTACAGCAGATCCGGCGGGGGCGGGTCGATCTCAATGATCCGGCGACGACGCTTGTCCTGCTGCGGGAGGATGCCGTTGTCGGCGTCAAAGGTTTTTTCAATGAGGCCGGCTCGATACAATCGGTGGGTATAACCTGTTCCCTCTGCCATGCAACAGTCGACAACTCGCTTGCTCAGGGAATCGGCCACAGGCTTGATGGATGGGCGAACCGCGATCTGAACGTCGGTGAAGTGATCGCTTTCGCACCCAATCTTCAGCCGTTCAGTAATCTTCTCGGGGTCAGCCAGGATACGGTCCGAGCGGTTCTGCGAAGCTGGGGTCCGGGAAAATTCGATGCACAGCTAATCCTCGACGGCAAGGCCTTTAATCCGCAGCAGGTATCCAACGGGGTCATAACAGGAACGAACGTCCCGGGAGCCACCCTGATCCCGCCGGCGTTCGGATTGTCGGGTGTCAATCTGCACACGTGGACAGGGTGGGGATCAGTCACGTACTGGAACGCATTTGTCGCGAATCTCGAGATGCGGGGCAGCGGCACGTTTTTTGATCCGCGTCTGAACGATCCTGTGAAATTTCCGATCGCGGCGGCGAACGGTTTTGGCAATGTCCGCAACGAGGCCGACCTGATCACGCCAAAGCTCGCGGCGCTTCATTTTTATCAACTGGCGATCCCTGCACCACCACCGCCAGCGGGAAGCTTCGACCCGGCGGCAGCTGCGCGGGGCGGCGCGCTCTTTCACGGCACCGCTGGATGCGCAACCTGTCACGTCGAACCGCTCTATACCGAGCCCGGCTGGAATATGCATACGCCGGCGTCGATCTGTATCGACGCATTTCAGGCCAACCGCTCGCCCGACGAGCACTATAGGACCTCACCCCTGAAGGGGTTGTGGACGCATCAGACGGGCGGATTCTTTCACGATGGACGCTTCCCAACGCTGCTGGCGGTGATCAACCATTACAACACGTGCTTTAATTTGAACCTCACAACAGAGCAGAAAAATGACCTGGCTGAGTATTTGAAGTCCTTGTAATCGGTAGGCAGTAGTTAGGACAAAGCCCGCGAGCGATCGCGGGCTTTTTCGATTCACGATTAACTAGTCACCATTAACGATTCAGTTACTCATCTTTCAGCATTCCCCGAAGCTGTTCCCGAAATTCCGGAGTGTCTTGATGGCCGTGTGTCGAGACCGCATGTGCGGTCGCTGCCTCAAGAACTTCATTCTCGGTTCCCGAGATCTTCAGCGTGCAATCCTTGTCGCTGGGAAACTCACTGCAGTCGATAAACTTCCGCCCGGCCTGGGCTGTTGCGATTGCCATATAGAAATACCTCCTTTTGTGATTTGCGCCCCGCATTATAGCGCGGGTCTAGCTCTCGCGTGGCTGAAGCGACTGAACAAATTTCTCTTCGTACAGCTGTCAGAAAAAAGATCTTCCGCTTAACAATTATGTGTTGACATAATTGTTTTGCTGCGCTACCTTAGCTTCACAATTACGCATAGCCGTAATTGATATTAACAGATGGAGCAATGATATGAACCCCGAAATTACAAAGATCAATACGCTAAAGGCCCACCTGGCCATCAATGTCCGCGACGTCGAGAACAGCATCGAGTTCTATAAACAGATGCTCGGGATCGAACCCAGCAAGGTCCGAACCGGCTATGCAAAATTCGACGTTCAGAATCCCCCGTTAAACCTGACGCTTAACCAGGTCGCCTTCAACGAACGAGGAGCCCTCTCGCACCTTGGCATTCAGGTCGCATCCACAGATGATGTCCTGGCCCAGCGGCAGATCTGGGCTGAACGCGGCCTTATCACACGCGACGAGATGCAGACCGATTGCTGCTACGCAACGCAGGACAAGACATGGGTCAAAGATCCGGACGGAAATGAGTGGGAAGTATTCGTAGTGCTCAAGGACAATCTACCGGAAGGAACGCAGCACGGCGATTCAACGTGTTGCGTCGTTACGGAGAGCTCGGAAAGCACGGAAGGAGCAGCGTGCGGATGTACGTCAAAAGCTCCGGCCGACGGTGAGGCCGCATGTTGCGAAACGCAGGCACAAGCATTCGGGATCGAGGTCAATCCCGCAGCGGAAGCGTGCTGTGCAACGGCTGCCTGAAACCTTGTGCATGATCATTCGCGCAGGTCTATCGCCGCGAATGATCATGCTTTCCATTTAGAAATTACTCGGTAAAAACTTGGAGGCAATCAATGGAACATCTTGTCGTTCTCGGTTTCGTTTTTCTTAATCTCTTCATGGTCCTCGGTGCGGTCGACCTTTTCTATTTCCACATCTGGAAATACAAGCTCCACACACGGCCCGAATCGCGTTACGAGCACAAGCTGCACATGGCGTTCGCATTTCTGATGGTGCCGGTGGCCCTGCTTCTTTACTACCAGAACGTCGGGGGCATTTGGCTCTGGGCAGCTGTATTCTTCGTCGCTGCCGCGCTCTCGACCGAGCTGCTCGATGTCTTTAGTGAGAATGATAGCCGGGCGTCACTTGGCGGCCTCTCGAGTGCCGAGTACGCGCTCCACGTCGTGTTAACGATCCTCAAAGTTGCCTCGTTCGCGTTCATGTTCGCATCGAAGCCGGCCGCGGCTTGGGACCTAACTTCGCCGATCATACTCGGCACCTACGGTTGGATGGGCGAAATGATGGCGCTCAAGGTGGCGATCGGAAGCTTTGTTGTCGGTGTTCTTCATCTCGCGCTCCTCCATCCCCGCATCGCATCTATCGAATGTCGATCGATGCGATGTTCGACTTCAACGTGCTGTGCAGTAGCGGAAGGCTAGACCAGTTGCTACAGAAGCCCGCGATTATCGCGGGCTTCCGCAAATCTGCGTGCTCGGAACCAATCCTTAAACACCTTCTTTACACAGCTACATTCCGCCTTCAAATCCTCGGTTGGCCTGAGATTTCTGCCTCTCGCCGCAAAATTTCGCTTGACTTATCTAAAATTCGAATTATTCTAAGCGCAAAAACAAGGATGACTCTTATGAAGCACTCAACCGAAGAAATCGGAAGTCTCGGACTTACGAAACAGCGGCAGTGTGTCCTTCGTGTAATACGCGAATCGGAAAAACATCTGACGGCCAACGAGGTCTTTGAAGCAGCTCGTGCGCTTCTGCCAGGGATCTCGTTCGCGACCGTTTACAATTCCCTCCGCTATCTCAAAAATGAGGGTCTCATCGGTGAGGTCCAGTTCGGGCGGGATGCTCACCGTTACGATCGTAATCTGACGCGGCACGACCACGCGGTCTGCAACGACTGCGGAATGATAGTCGACCTGAAACTGGCTCTTCCGCCTCACGTTTTTGAAAGAGCGACCGAGCTCTCTAATTTCGAAGCTCAATCGATCGAGCTTACCGTTCGTGGCCGATGTCCCGAGTGCCGCACATAACCAGACATAGGAAATCAATCAAGAGGAAACAAACATGGGAAACGATACACATTCTAATGGATCATCAAACGGCAAATGCCCGTTTACTGGCAAAGTTCTGCGGAACGCGGCCGGAGCCGGAACAGCAAACCGCGACTGGTGGCCGAAACAATTGAATTTGAACATCCTCCGCCAACATTCTTCACTGTCCGATCCGATGGGCGAAGGATTCGATTATGCCGAGGAGTTTAAGAGCCTCGACTACGACGCTTTGAAAAAGGATCTCGCAGCCCTGATGACGGACTCACAGGATTGGTGGCCGGCCGACTTCGGACATTACGGGCCGCTGTTCATTCGCATGGCGTGGCACAGCGCGGGCACTTACCGCATCGGTGACGGGCGTGGCGGAGGCGGCCGCGGTCAGCAGCGTTTCGCTCCGCTCAACAGCTGGCCAGACAATGTGAGCCTCGATAAGGCGCGCCGGCTCTTGTGGCCCATCAAGCAGAAGTATGGAAGGAAGATATCCTGGGCGGATCTGATGATACTCACGGGCAATGTCGCACTTGAGACGATGGGCTTCAAAACGTTCGGCTTCGGCGGCGGACGCGAGGATGTATGGGAGCCGGACCAGGATGTCTACTGGGGAGCCGAAGATACTTGGCTTGGTGGCGACGTCCGCTACCCACATGGCTCGGAAGGCGCTGACAAGCAGACCGGCACGCTGGTGTCCGACGACGATGCCGACGGCGATATTCACGGCCGCATTCTCGAGAATCCGCTTGGTGCAACGCAGATGGGTCTCATCTACGTTAACCCCGAGGGCCCGGACGGCAACCCGGATCCGCTCCGCGCTGCCCACGATATCAAGCAAACTTTTGGCCGAATGGCCATGAACAGCGAAGAAACAGTCGCGCTTATCGCCGGTGGTCATACTTTTGGGAAGACGCACGGCGCAGCTGAGTCTTCACATGTGGGCGTCGAGCCGGAAGGCGCCGGCATAGCATCCCAAGGTTTCGGCTGGCATAACAGTTTCGGCACCGGTAAGGGCCCCGACACGATCACCAGCGGTTTGGAGGTGACTTGGACCAGCACGCCGACGAAATGGGACAACAATTTCTTCGAGATCCTATTCGGATTCGAGTGGGAACCCAGTAAAAGTCCCGGCGGCGCCAACCAGTGGGTTGCCAAAGACGCAGAGCCGATCATTCCCGACCCGTTCGATCCGTCTAAGAAGCGCCTCCCGACGATGCTGACGACCGACCTTTCGCTTCGCTTTGATCCCGAATTCGAAAAGATCTCGAAACGCTTTCTCGAGAATCCGGATGAGTTCGCGGACGCGTTTGCCCGCGCTTGGTTTAAGCTAACGCACCGGGATATGGGCCCGAAGGCTCGGTATCTGGGGCCGGAAGTGCCGGACGAAGAACTTATCTGGCAGGATCCGATACCGGACGTTGATCATAAACTGATCGGCGACGCCGATATTGCGGCCCTGAAGGCGAAGATCCTTGATTCAGGATTGACCGTGTCGCAGCTCGTATCGACCGCGTGGGCTTCCGCCTCGACGTTCCGGGGCGGAGACAAGCGCGGCGGAGCCAACGGCGCTCGTCTTCGCCTTGAGCCACAGAAGAGTTGGGAGGTCAACAATCCGTTCCAACTCGGCACGGTCCTGTCGACCCTTGAAGGTATCCAAAAGGATTTCAACGAATCGTCGGACGGAGTCGTTTTTTCCGGTGCCAAGGTTTCGCTTGCCGACCTCATCGTTCTGGGCGGCTGCGCTGCGATCGAGAAGGCGGCGAAGGATGCGGGCTATGATGTGTCCGTTCCTTTTACACCGGGACGTGCTGATGCATCGCAGGAGCAGACCGACGTGGAATCGGTTGGGTACCTCGAACCCTATGCCGACGGTTTCCGAAATTACAAGCAAAGCCGATTCACCGCACCAGCGGAGGCTCTGCTGGTTGACAAGGCGCAGCACCTGACACTCACCGTGCCGGAGATGACGGTTCTCGTCGGCGGCATGCGCGTCCTCGATACCAACTTCGACGGCTCGAAGCACGGTGTATTCACCGACCGGCCGGGCACGCTTACCAACGACTTCTTCGTCAACCTTCTCGACGTCGACACGACCTGGAAAGAGACCACGGAAGCGCAGGAAACATTCGAGGGTCGCGACCGTGTGACGGGCGAACCCAAGTGGATCGGCACGCGCGTCGATCTCATCTTCGGTTCGAACTCAGAGCTTCGCGCGATCGCCGAAGTCTACGGGTGCGATGACGGGCAGGAGAAGTTCGTGCACGACTTCGTTGAGGCGTGGGATAAGGTAATGAACCTCGACCGGTTCGATCTGGCGAGGTAGGATCAGAAGTTAGAAGTCAGAGGTTAGAAGTTAGAAGTCAGAATTTAGAATTCGGAATTCGGAATTCGGAATTCAGAAGATGAGGCAGTCTGAAAAGGCTGCCTCTTTAGATTGCACTCGCTTTAACTTGACACTCGCTTTAACCTGCCCTCGCGCTCTGACTTTGCCACTCGCTTTAAATGGCCACTCGCCTTAGCTAGTGGAAGAGGCAGAAGACTAAGCGGGCTTCAGCCCGAGTATTTTATAGTCGAAAACCTTCGTCCAGTGGCTAGGGCAGCGCACAGGCGCACGCCGCACACGTACTAAACTCTAGACCCTCAGTAAGCCGCGGAATCCCCTCGCGGCATAGTAAGATTCCGCACCGTTGTGATAAACGAAGACATGGTCGTAGCGGCGATCACAGAAAAGCGCGCCGCCGAGATTCCGAATCTCGGAAGGCGTCCGCACCCAGCTTGAGGTTTTCGTATCAAATTCTCCAAGCTTCTGGAGTTTCGCATACTGCTTTACCGACAGGATCTGAATGCCGATGGCGCTCGCCATATCGACCGCGTTATCTTTCGGTTTATTTTCTTTTCTTGATTCCAGTGCCTCGCGGTCGTAACAGACACTTCGGCGTCCCTTCGGGCTTTCAGCGGAACAGTCGCAAAAGACGTACTCGCCCGTCTTCTTGTCGAACCTCACGACATCGGGCTCACCACCGGTCGTTTCCATTTCATTCAGCGACCAGAGTTTTTCGGGATTAGCTTCCAGCTTAGCTTGTATCTTCGACCAATCGCCGCCCTTGTGTCGGTTCATGTTTTTCTCGAAACGGTCCTTCAACGTCTGCAGAAGGTCATCACGCTGTTTTGCTGACAAGTTCTTTTTTGGCATAGGTTTTTTTGATTTCATTCTTTCCGAGGTCTGCCTTTCGGGTTGAGTTTTTCTCGATGTGTATCACTCACGATTATATCGAGATCGGTTCGGCGCCGTCGCGACGGAATCGGTCGCCTCTATACAGGCTAAGACCAATGTTCCTGTTGATCAGCGCCGTCTGTGTCATCTGCGCTTAACTCCGGATGGACACACTGCCCGACACCTGACGCTTCAGCTCCAATCGACATCTGAAGTCTTCTTCAACCGTTTCGCAGCCTCGATGACATCCTGCAGCTCGACGGGATCGCTGAATGGATCTTCATCCAGCACCGTAACGCGGTTTAGTTCCTTTTGCCATTTCCGCAAGGTGTCGATGTACGCCTTATCCGGGACCCGCTTTAGATCGCCATCCTCTTCAACGAGATCGCAAATTCCATTATGCAACCATTTTCCGTTGTGCCAGTCGGGCATATCGACTAAGGGGAAGAGACAGATCCCGTGCAGGTCCATTCCGTCGTTTACCGCGGCGAGAGATTCCTCCATCACGTCGTCCAGCCATTCGTCGCGCCCTTTACCAAGCCCGCTCGTTTCAGCAATGATCATCGGCCGCTGATACCGCTTCCAGACCAGACTGAGGAGTTCACCGAGCGGTTTTATACGGTCGTCACCGGGAGGCAGCGCGACATGCGGAGCATTCTCGCGATACTCCATCTGACCGAAGGAATAGTTGTTCGGACCGACGATGTCGAGGATGTCCGGGCCGCCGCCAAGTTCGGGAAGTTCTTTTCCACAGAGAATATCCCACGCACGAAATGTATCAACGTATGTTTCTTCTTCGGCGGCTTTCTTGAGATCAGGCCGGTCCCTTGGCGCGACTATCTGAACCAAGGGATCGTTATTGATGATCCGGGCCTTCGGCTCGACCGCACGGATCGCTTTTATTCCCGCGATGGCCGCCTTGCACAATACCTCACGAAGTTTAAAACGATCTTCCCGCGTATTTTTGTACGGCGCGATCCAACCCATTTCGCCGCCTGCAAATGCAAAGAACGTGATCTCATTAAATGGCGTAAAGAAGTAGGGACCATGAACTCGCTTGATCACGTACTCCGCGACGGCGCGACAATACCGGGTGAACCTATCGGTAAATTCGTCGGTGAATGGATCGAGATCGTCGGGATATCCGTACTGGCACAGGCTCCAGATAGGAATGACCTGAGCCTGGTTCATCGCATCGATCATTGGATCGATACACGAGAAGTCATATTTACCAGCACGGTCGACGAACGGCCAGGGAACACCCTCGCGTGCAACGGCAATACCGAGCTGCCGAAGTAGCTGGTAGTCCTCGTGCACATGTTCGTCATGCTTTGTTTCCCGGACCAGATTCCGTCGCCGTTTGTCCTTCCAGCGGAACGTGGAACACTCAAATCCGGATAGGAAGAACGTAGGGAAAATGCCTGGTCGCTTAGCCATGGTTATATGTTACAAAACGAAAGAGGTCGATCGCGAAACATTTTCGTGACCCCGCCCGTCGTGAGGATCCGCCGGAAATATTGTTACGCAATTGAAAGATATCGCTTGCAGTATTGTTACTTTGGCCGGTGGCGGCAAGACCATCCGCGATTTCGTGTATTTCTTTTCGTATTCGATTTCTTCGCAAAGAGAACAAACACGAGAACCGTAAGATCTGGGGAACAATCTGCTCCTGTCCGCGTTTCTCAGTGTCACGTTTATATGTAATGTCCGAAACCAAGAAGATCATAACTACGCCGCAGGATATTACGACGGAATGGATTGATGAGGTCCTGCATCGAAACGGGGTCGCGCTGGCGGCAAGCGTCCGTGCCGTGGAGGTAATTCTGCGGAGAGAGT
>DASUSJ010000296.1:0-60034 GCA_036375155.1 Pyrinomonadaceae bacterium | reverse complement strand
TCGCTGAATCCCGAGGCTTCGCATCCGTTGTTGGGAATTTCGATAAACCGGCTCGAGGTAAACGACGTCGAACCGCTGCGGACCGAGATCACCGCGTTTCTTGATTCTATAGAGCGTGGAGTCGAGCCGCCCGTGACCGGGGCCGACGGCCGGCGCGCACTGGCGCTCGCGGTCGGTGTTCTCGAAAAGATCGATGCGCATATGCGGCGGCTGAGTATGTGAGCCAGGCCAGTGGCTGGAACGCGAGCAACCGATGGAGGCGGCGCGCCCTGCAAAGCCGCTGAAGCGGCGTCAAGCCACAACCTTTGTCGATTGACAGTCTCTTTTCGTGTTCCGCACTGATGCAGGCGGAACGCCTGCGCCCCAGTCCGTCGGCGACGCTTCCATTGATTTGATGAGTGAAACGATTTCTGACTTCCTCCAATCCCGAATCGACGCCGGTGATTTTCCGTCGGCGGTTTATCTCGTCGCGGAGAAGGGCGAGATCAAATTTCATGACGCGCTTGGTTATGCCGTTGTTGACCCTGAACGGATCGAAGCGAAGGTCGACACGATCTACGATCTGGCGAGCTTAACAAAGCCGCTCGTGACCGGCCTCGCGATAGCAAAGCTAGTCGAAAGTGGGCAGCTAGATCCCACCGGCAGGGTGGGGGATCTGCTCAACGAATTTTACACGTCGGCCCACGCCGAGGTTAGGGTCAACGATCTGATGATGCATACCTCCGGTTTGCCGGCGTGGAAACCGTTGTACCTGCTCGTGGCCGATCCCGATCAAGTCATAGAGGAAATCGCACGAAGCCTTCCGAATAGCGAGCAAGAACCTGTGACGTATAGCGATCTCAACTTCATTACACTGGCCGCTATTATAGAGCACGTCACGGATTCGGGTTTCGCAGAATACGCGAACGACCTCTTCGTCCCACTTGGTTTAGCAGACTCGGGTTTCAATCCGCCGAGCGACCTTCGGCCCAGAATCGCAGCTAGCGAGAAGGGAAACGAATACGAAAAACAGACGTGCATCGAGCTCGGATTTTTGCAGGACTACTCTGGCGCCGAAGTCACATCCCTGCTAAACGGGGCTGGGAGTCTGAATAACGGATTTCCAACTTCGCATTCCGCATTCCGCGATTACCAGATCTGGGGAGAGGTTCACGACGGCAACGCGTATTTTATGGGCGGTGTTGCCGGGCATGCGGGGCTGTTTTCGACCGCTAAAGAGGTCTTTAGGATCGCACAGCAGTTTCTACCCAACTACACCCAGCTACTGAAACGGGAAACATGCGAGCTTTTCCGGACAAATTTCACAAAAGGCCTCAACGAGGACCGCTCCTTCGCATTTCAGCTGGCTTCGACCAAAGATTCCACCGCCGGCACGACAATGTCTCCCGAAAGCTTTGGACATAATGGATTTACGGGCACTTCGCTCTGGATCGATCCGGTCAAGGAGCGTATTTTCGTTCTCGTGACAAATCGCACCCACGCCCGCCCGCTGCCCTTCATCAATATCAACTCCGTCCGCCGCAAATTTCATGACCTCTCCATAGAGCTTTTGAGGTAAAATATTTAGCAACTAAAGTAAACGCGAACCCGTCATAACGGTTGCTTTCCCCCAAAAACCAACTGCGCCTGGAGTTTAGCTATGAAAAGGATAACGCTTGCACTTGTTTGCTTGGGGTTGCTGAGTCTTTCCTCGTTCGCTCAGACTAATCGCGGCACGCGTCCGCGCGTGGCTCCGACGCCTTCGCCCGATGCCCCTTCGCTACGGAACGAGCTTCCTTCATCCACCGATCGCAGAGCGCCAGTTTTAAGCGGCAGCCGGACGCAGCAGACGAATCCCACACCCGGTTCTGTACCAACGAATCCCGAAGAAGACGAGATCATCAAGATCGAGACGAATCTGGTTACAATGCCGGTCTCCGTGCTTGATCGGGACGGCAGATTTATCTCCGGCTTGCAGCAGAAGGATTTCAAGATATTCGAGAACGGCATTGAGCAGAAGGTCGATTACTTTCAATCGGTCGAACAGCCGTTCACGGTTGTGCTGATGATCGATGTTAGTCCGTCAACGGCGTTCCGGATGGATGAGATCCACGACGGAGCTATCGCCTTCGTCAACCAACTCCGAGCCAATGACAGAGTGATGGTCGTGGCCTTCGATGAAACCTACAGGGTTCTCTGCCGGCCTACGAATGATCGACGCTTGCTTCGCGACGCTATATATCAGGCCCAGTTCGGCGACGGAACAAGCCTTTACGACGCGGTTGATGCGGTCATCAACAGGGAACTGGCGAGTATTCCGGGCCGGAAGGCGGTTGTTCTCTTCACGGATGGCGTCGACACGACATCTCGCCGATCGAATTATCAGAGTACGGTTGCCGATGTGGAAGAGGTTGACGCGCTTTTTTATCCGATCCGTTACAACACTCAGCGTGGTACTTTCGGCGGCGGCGGCCGGAGGCGAGGCGATATTGATGACTGGATCGGGATCATCCTCGGCGGCGGCGTGCAGATCGGCGGCGGTGGCATGGGTTCGAGTTCACGGGAATATGCCACGGGACTGAGATATTTGGAAACCCTGGCCGCGAACAGCGGTGGAAGGAAATTCGAGGCCGACTCGGTTTCCAATCTAGAAGCCTCGTTCGCCGGGATCGCGGAAGAACTGCGGCGCCAGTACTCGCTGGGATATTATCCCGATAAAGTCGGTCAGGTTGGTGAACGCCGCCGGATCAGCGTTCGCGTGACACGGCCGGATGTGATCGTTAAAGCGAAAAATACCTACGTCTTCGGTCATGCGTCGGCGAGGAACACTGGTTTCTAAGCACAACCATTCCTTAACAGCAAGGCGGGATCAATCCCGCCTTTTTTGTTGGTGAATCCGGCCGATCGCGGATACATCTTTCCTACGGTGTCGAGGCATCGTACAATCGTTTCAATCTTGTAGACGGCTGCTAGAACATGAAAAGAATCGTCCTTGTTTGCCTGTTAATCCTTACGGCGGTTTCTGTCGTCTATCCGCAGTCCCGCCGTGTCCCGCCGGGGACGGGAACAGGCAAGCAGAACGATCGCCCTGCGGCGCCGGCGGCCTCGCCTACTCCGCCACCGTCGGAGGTCCAATCCGATCCTAACGCAGTTGAAACAGGCGAGGTCATCGAGGTCGATACGCGGCTCGTTACGATCCCGGTTCGGATCCTGGATCGCAAGAACCGCTTCATCGCCGGGCTCGGTAAGGAGAGCTTCAAGGTCTTCGAAGATGGCGTCGAACAGGAGATCGCGTATTTTACCAATGAGGCGCAGCCCTTCACTGTCGCACTGGTCCTGGACATGAGCTATTCGACCACGTTCAAGATCAGCGAGATCCAGTCGGCCGCGATCTCGTTTATTGATCAGCTTCGCCCCGAGGACAAGGTGATGGTGATTTCTTTTGACGAGGAAGTGCACATGCTCTGCGAGGCTACGAGCGACCGAAATACGATCTATCGCGCTATCCGGAGTACACGGGTGTCAACGGGAACAAGTCTCTATGAAGCGGTTGCAATGACGATGAACGACCGCCTCCGCTCCATCCGAGGGAGAAAGGCGATCGTACTTTTCACAGATGGCGTCGATACAACGAGCACGCGATCCAACGACCTGGCAAACGTGCGTGATGCGATGGAGATCGACGCGCTCATATATCCGATCCGCTACGACACGTTCGCCGACGTCCAGTCAATGAAGAACAAGTCGACGATCGCGCTTCCCGCGCCGGGCCGGACGACAACGCCACCCACAATACCGACCGGCGGGAATTATCCGACGTCCATTCCTCAAACGCCTGGTCCGGTCGTGCGACAGTCCGATGGTAAGGGTACGACACTCGAAGAGTACCGGCGCGCCGAAGAATATTTGGACAAGCTAGCGACGTTCACCGGAGGCACGATCTACCTCGCAAGCTCGCTCGGGAATTTGAACAACGCATTTTCGAAAATAGCCGGTGAGCTGCGCGAGTTTTACAGTCTCGGTTACTACCCGACGAGCGAGGGCGTTCCAGGAAAGACGAGGCGGATCAAGGTGCGGGTGAACAAGCCGGATGTAGCCATTCGCGCTCGCGACAGTTACGTCGTCCCGAAGAAAAGAAAGTTACGAACGTCTTAGGGATTTTGGATTTTGGATTTTGGATTTTGGATTTGGCTCTTCGGGTTTGCGTACCGACTACATAGGAATTCCCGAATCTCAAAGCTCAAATCTCAAATCTCAAATCCGAAGTCCCAGGTCCCAAATCCCAGATCCCAGATCCCAGATCCCAAATCCCAAATCCCAAATCCCAAATCGTCAGACCTCCGTTCCATCCGCGATGGTGGCGCCCTTTGGGACGATGATTATTCCTTCGCGAATAAAGAAACATCCGTTCGGGTCATCGTAATTCTCGACTCCGGCTGTATTCAGAAGCTTAACGTTCTTCCCGATCCGTACATTCTTATCGATGATCGCGCGTCGAATCGCGGTATTCGACCCGATTCCGATGTATGGGATCCCTCGCTCGATGTTCGATCTCATCTCCTCGATCGATTCGTAATAATCCGACCCCATCACGATCGAGCTTTCGATGCTGACGCCGTCGTCGATCCTGCTTCTCAGACCGATGATCGAGTTTCGTGCTTGCACTCCGTTCAGAATGCAGCCTTCGCTGACCATCGAATTCGAGATATCGCAATCGTGCATTTTTGATGGTGGCAGGTAACGGCTGCGGGTGTAGATCGGAGATTCCGCATCTAATAAATTGAACTTGGGCAGCGGTGAAGCAAGATCCAGATTTGCCTCGTAGAACGCCCGTATCGTTCCGATATCCTCCCAGTATCCGTCAAACAGATGTGCCTGGACGTTGTACTTGTCGATCGCCGCCGGTATGACCTCGCCGCCGAAATCGACCGCCGAGGTGTCGACGTGGAGCAGCTCGATGAGCTTTTGATAATCAAAAACATAGATCCCCATCGACGCGAGGAACGGCCGACGCTCTGCTTCTTCCTGCGTTAGGCCGAAGCTAGTTGTATCGACGCGCATTTGCTCGAGTGCTTCACCTCTGGGCTTCTCGCGAAACTCTATTATCTTTCCGTCGGTGTCGGTTTTCAGAAGGCCGAAGCCGCCGGCGTCTGCTGGATTTGAGGGAACTACCGAGATCGTGACATCCGCGTTCGTTGAGTAATGCCGCTCGATAAACTGGCGGTAATCCATTCGGTAAAGATGATCGCCCGAGAGTATAAGCAGCGATTTGACGCGCCAATCGCGAAGGTGGGGAAGTATCTGCCGAACAGCATCGGCGGTCCCCTGAAACCAGTCGGGACTGTCCCGGCGTTGTTCGGCTGCGAGTATCTCGACGAAGCCGGAAGAGAAGCTTGAGAAACGATACGTCTGCGAAATGTGCCGGTTCAGTGAAGCTGAATTATATTGCGTTAGCACGAAGATCTGCGTGACGTTGGAGTTGATGCAATTCGAGACGGGAACGTCGATGAGGCGGTATTTTCCCCCGAGCGGGACTGCGGGCTTTGACCGTTCGCGCGTGAGTGGGAACAAACGCGATCCGGCACCTCCGCCAAGAACAACCGCAACGACATTCTCGTTTCTAGCCATAGTTTAGGTGATGCTAAACAGCATAGCCGCAAAGCATCCGGCTTCTCAAGTGAAATTAAGTTTTGCGCGTTGGAGAACAGCCGAGGTGTGCGGACCGCTACAAGAACGGAAGCTTCGAGTTTGCGGAAGCGTAAACCGATCGTCGTTGCGGCAGTTTCCGGCGGTTCCTATCGTTGTCCAGGACCTACGACAGCCGTGCTTCTGTATCGGTCCGCCGTCGAAATTCGTTCGAGTACTGATACCTGAAAAATCTGAATAACGCTGCGATGGAAAAAGCACCGGCGACGAACGTGAGCGCGGTTCGGATCCGATCTGCCGCTGTGAATTCTGCCGCAGCACGTTGAAGCGAATCGGTGGCTTGCGAGGCGGCTTCGGGACCGAACATGATTCCGAGACGTGGGTAGATGTAAAGGAAAGTAAGCAGCTCTATAGCAACGAAGATCAAGATGCTTATGAGAACTAGGTTTCGCGCGCCGTTGAGTCGCCATCCGGCTACAGCGAACGCAATGCCGGCGACGAGACTTAGCGGTCCGAAGATCTGGAAAAAATATCCGGGATGAAGAACTTTATAAAAGCTTCTTGTCGCTTCCAGCGAAGACGGAACGCTTGCGAACCAGTTCGGGTACTCTACCATTACAGCAAAGATTGTCCCGCCGAGAATGATCATTATCAGGCAGAAATAGGTAACGAAGAGAAGTGTTTGTAGTGTTTTCATGGTTTCCCGCTTTCAAACGCGAAAAACGCCGGGCAATCGGATCGAGAAAAACGTAGAGCAGTAGTCTCTGTGAACGGAGTCGGCAGAAGCAACCGGGAACGGATAAGGCGAGAGATCCTATCCGGCCATGCTTTCGCTCGCGGCCGGATATAGTTCTTCGAACTCCGGGTTGCCGTGGAGGGGCATGAGGTCAGGATCTTTGCGCGTCCAGACGGGGTTGCGATAGCCCGCCTCCCATGCCTTCCTGAGCGCTCTCATCGCATCGGCTGGATTGTCCATCTGGCAGAAAACGCAGGCGCTGTTGTAAAGGATCATCGTGTCATCCGGTCGCAATGCCATCGCGAGATCTACTTCACGTTTCGCTTCTTCCATACGGTTCTGCTCGGCATAGTTGCCGGCCAACAAGACACGGGCCCGGGCATCCTCCGGCGCTTTCTTCAATTGTTCTTCGAAGATCGCGATCTCGCGGAACGTGTAGTTTTTGAGCGCTTCCTTCTTGCCCAGCGCACCAAGCGCGTTGTGTATCGGAATCGTCGTGTTGTAATTCTCGCCCGCATGAGCCAGGGCGTCCTCCATCATGTCGACCACTTCCTGATAGCGACCCGACTCGAAAAGAGCTCGCCCGAGCAAATGGTAACCACCATCAATATCGGGATCGCGCATGAGTGCCGACCGGATCTTCTCGACAGCGGAATCGTATCGGCCCTCTGCAAACTCGAGCCACGCTTCGGCACATGTTATCTCCGGAGCGTCCTGGCCTACGGAGCTGGCCTTACGTGTCGCGGCGATCGCCCGGTCGATCCATTGCTGCTGGCGTTCAAAATAGTAATAGAACTGAGCGCATACGTTTGCGACTGCCGCGTGAGCCACGGCGAATTCCGGGTCCAGTGCCACCGCGTTCTCGTACATCTGCAGCGCAAACTGCATATCCTGCCGGCCAACGCGCCGCGCATAATTCCTTCCCCGCAAGTAAAGGTCATAGGCCTGCAGGTTCTCTGTCGGCTTTGCCGAGAGGGCTTTCTGTTCCTGCGGCGAGAGCGTAATACGCAAGGCAGCCGCGATCTTCTGAGCGATCTCATCCTGAACCTCGAAAACATCCTGCATCTCCCGATCATACCGCTCGGACCAAAGAGGGAAGTCGGTCGTGGCATCGACGAGCTGCGCGTTTATCCGCAATCGCGAGCCTGCGCGTCGGAGGCTTCCTGTTAGCACGTACGACGCGCCCAGCTCCTTACCAACCTGGCCGGCCGTGACGGGTTTGTCGCGATACGCGAGAACCATCGCACGCGAAAAAGTTTTCAGACGTTTTATTTTCGACAATTCGGTCGTGATGTCCTCTGTAATTCCGTCGCGGAGGTACTCATCCTCTTTCATTCCACTGAGATTCTCGAAGTACAGAACGGCGATCGAATGCTCATGCGTCAGCTGCGAGGGCGTGCGACTGCTGTGGATACTCGACTCGCTAGTATGCTTGCCCGAATCCAGGTCCCGTTTCAGACGCTTCAGTGCGGTCTTGAGATCGGTCGCATTTTGGTATCTGAGGTCCCGGTCCTTTTCGAGGGCCTGCTCAATGATCCTTCCAAGCTCGGCCGGCAACGACGGATTGACCTGACTAAGCGGCGGCGGCTGTCGATTCAGGATAGCGTCGAATACGACCGCCGACGTCTCACCCTGGAACGGCATCGTGCCGGTCACCATTTCGTATAGCACCGTGCCGATCGAAAAGATGTCCGTGCGCGAGTCGATCACTTCGCCGCGCGCCTGCTCAGGCGACATGTAAGCAACTGTTCCCATCGTCGAGCCGGCGGTCGAAAGATTATCTAGCCGTGCGGTCGGCAGCATTGAAGCCGCCTCCTTTTTCTGACGCTGCTCGATCTTCGCGAGGCCGAAATCGAGGATCTTCGCTTGCCCCCGGGACGTGACGAAGATATTCGCCGGTTTCAGATCGCGGTGGACGATGCCTTTTGAGTGAGCTGACTCGAGCGCGTCTACTATCTGGACGCCGAGCTTCAAAACCGTGTCGATGTCCAGAGCGCCCCGGCGAATACGGTCGGCGAGCGACTCGCCTTCGAGAAGCTCCATGACAATAAAATGCTCCGATCCATGCTGCTCGATTCCGTGAATGGTACAAATATTGGGATGGTTAAGAGCCGAAGCCGCCCGAGCCTCTCGCTGAAATCGTTGAAGCAGGTTCTCGTCCCCGGCCATTGCGGGTGTGAGGAACTTCAGCGCAACATGCCGGCCAAGATTGGTATCCTCGGCTTCGTAGACGACACCCATGCCGCCCTCGCCGATCTGCGAAGTGATGTGGTAATGCGAGACGGTTCTGCCTAGCAAGCTGGCTACCTCCGTGTTGTCTTTCTGATGGAAGGGTGACGCCTAGTCTAGCGGAGAAGCGTGTTTGAAGGCAAGGCGAATTATCGGTGAATACTGAACGGTGAGTGGTGAATGGCGTGGGCAACGACCGGACATAGTTGATAGTGCCGATTGCTATCTCGACGGATAGAGAGCATACTCAGAGACGAATCGAGCTAGCTTACTCGCTTTTCAGCCTACCCGAATACGTCGGATAACCCTGACTCAGCAGCCCATTCAGCGTTCCACGGCCACCTGCCCTGGATCATTCTTAACAGTCTCCAGGCGACCTGCCCCGACTGTTTGGGAAAGGAGTGTTCATATGTCCGACAGATCAAACCTTATCGATACAATTGCGCAGCATGACAAGTTTTCAACCTTTACCCGGCTTTTGAAGTCGTCCGGTTCGACCGAGATCTTCAGCGAAGGACAGTTTACTGTGTTAGCGCCGACGAACGATGCATTCGCGAAGATACCCGAAGCGAAGATAAACGAGCTTGTGAACGAGACTGGACAGGCAAAACTTAAGTCACTTCTCTCGTACCACATCCTGCCGGGCAAGGTGATGGCGGCTAGTCTGACCGCGGCGCCCACGAGACAGACCCTCACCGGTGACGAACTAACCTTTACCGAATCCAACGGGATAAAAGTGAACGGAGCTTCGGTGCAGGCGAGAAATATGGAAGCGACGAATGGCGTAGTCCATGCGGTCGACACCATTCTGACGCCCTCTAAAATGCAGACGCTGACTCCCGCTCCGATCGCCGCAGCGGCGACGCCGAGCGGCACAAGTCTCTTCTCGGCGGTTCCAAGCACGAAAGATGCCGTGGCCCCAGAGCTTTCTCCCGCGTCGGCAGGTGCAAGCCTGTCGATCGTTCCGCCGCCCGCGACATCCAAAGACAACTAAGACGGTCGAATACGTTTTATTCGACATTCAACCGGCCGTCAATCCCCTCGACAGCCGGCTTTTTTGCGCCGGTTTGGATCAAATACCGGAACCTCCAGGTATCTCAATGTCCGGTTCGGCGTCAGCGCCACTTACCATCAGCTGGACGCCTATGGAAAGTTGAAGCCAAGATTCCATACTGGCGGCACCGTCCGCGGGTATGAAGCTGCCGATGTCAGATTGTTGGAGAATCTATTGAGCCATGCTCGCATCCATCTCATTTGAGAAGGTCTGCATGTTAACTATTCCTCGGGTATCGGACCGATCCTGTTTTCTATTTCGCTAGCAGCGCCTGCACGCGTTTGATGATGTTGCTCGGGAGCGGGTACCACAGACGATTGGTATCGATGACCTTACGTTCGTCGATGTACACGCTGAACTCTCCGAGTCCACCGCGGACCGTCTCCGTCTCGACGTCATTCTCTTTACTTAGCTGGGCCGCCACACGGGAAGCCATCATCTTCTTGACCGGTCAAACCGAGCAGTAATGTATCGATACTTTTTTCATAACATCCGACGAGCCCGTCCATCGTAGCAGCAACTGCAGCGCACGGGCGGTCCAGAAGTCGGTTTGCGGAGACCCTTAAGGTCTTCTTGGAGGACGAGTGTTCGGGTAGACGATCTCGCTTCGCTTGACCGTCGGGGCGGGGCGCGGCGGTTCTGCACCTATCGGAACGATCCAAAAATCGAAAAGCGGCTCTTCCCGAAATCCACCATCGACGCCGGTGATTCGTCTCGACGATATGCCTGCCGCGACGATCGCGTCTTTCAGCCGTTTGAGCCAGTTGTAAGCGAAACCGCGCTCGCTGTTCCTTCCGGCGTAGGCGATCAAGTAAAGGTTGTCGGGTGACTGCGAAAGAAAAGTCGACACTGCTTCTATGTTCTTTTGAAGAGTCTGATCATCGACTTCACCAAACTCGCCGAACTTCACTGCCGGCCCGATAATTTTCACGCTTCCCGACGCCTGCAGCAGGCACTCGGGTGCGTACCCACCGACCCAAACGTCGGCTTTTACCTCCCGATAGTCCGTGCTGCCCGCGCCAGTCGTATCTACTTCAATGCGGCGGGTGTTATGTCCCTGCGTGATCGAGCCGCCGGACGTGTTCCAGATGATCATCGGAACTACCTTCGGATCGCCGCCTGCGATATTTGCTGCAAAACTAACCCGCTGCCCGTCGCGGACCGGTTGGCTCGGTTGCGCTTGTACGTTGACGGTCGGGCAGGGCGCCGGGCCGGGTGTCCCGGTGGGCGACGGTTTTGGCGTCGGTGTCGGCGTCGGGGTCGGAAACACGTTCTGCGCGCTCGCCGTCCCGATCGACAAGAGGAAAAACAAAACAGGCAAAAATCCGATAACAGCTCTCTGCACCATGGATACCTCCGACGGGGAGAAGATGATCTCGATTTACCGCCCGGGGTGAAATTCGACGTTATACAAACAAAACACCGCTACAGGTCAAAATATGACGAAAGAGGGGGCACTAACGGTCTTGCTACTGACAATATACACCCGTTTCGCTTTGATCGCGTATTGTAGTGTGGTGCGCTGAAGGCGCGGAACGGCACCTCGTCTTGGTGCTAGAGGCAGATCTAATTGATCATTGATACGAGTTTTTGAAGAGAGTTTCGAAGCCCATCGATCATGCGTGTGAGATTTCTACCGTGATGCTGCCGAGTGTGATCAAGCCCCGTCAGGTTTATCCGAAAGCTCGAATCCTAAAAAGTCAGGCGATACACATGAAAAGACCCCTTGCGCTGAGATGCCCGGATGATTCTGGATTTTAGAAGTATCTCATTGCACAGCGTCCCTCGGTCCCCGCGTCACCGCGACCGATCTTCGGCCCGCGGAATTCCTTCTATCAATTCGTAGAGTTTCGTGATATCGACGGGCTTCACAAGGTGAGCATCGAAGCCAGCTTCCTTGGAGCGTTTTCGGTCTTCCGCTTGTCCCCACCCGGTCATTGCCATTATCCAGATGTCCTTGCCCCATTGTTGACTGCGAATAAAACTACAGACTTCGTGACCGCCCATTCCCGGCAATCCGATATCCAGCAGAATAATGTCCGGATGAAACGTCTCGGCTAGCTCGATAGACTGGGGCCCGTCATGGGCTATCGTACATTCGTTGCCGGAGAGCCTTAGCAGGATCGCCATGCTCTCGGCCGAGTCAAAATTGTCGTCAACGACAAGGATCCGCCGGCCAGAGGGAGCTGCGTTCTGAGTCGCGGACCGTTCTACAGCTACGGGAGCCGAGTCTTTCATGATGGGTAAACGAACGGTAAATTCGCTTCCCCGCAATTCACCGTCGCTTCTTGCCTCGATCGATCCGCCATGCATTTCAATAAGCTGTTTCGCCAGAGCCAGTCCAATGCCCAGACCGCCGAACGTGTCACCCGGCGATCCTACCTGAGTAAACATGTCGAACACCTTTCCGATCTGCTCGCTGGCGATCCCGACACCGTCATCTTTGACCTTGATATGGACCTCGCCGTTTACACGTTCCGCGGAAATATCGATATGGCCTTCCTGCGGGGTGAATTTACATGCGTTATTGATGAGGTTCCCGAGCACTTGCGAGATCCTCGCGGCATCCGCGTTCAGATAAACCGGTTCGCTAGGCAGCCGGACACTGACTGCGTGGCCGAGCGGTTCGATCATCGGCCGGCACATCTCGAGCGCGTCGTTGATCGCCGACTTTAGCTCGACCGGTTCAAGCTTCAGCTCGATCGTATTGCGCGTGATCCGGCTGACATCTAAAAGGTCATCGACGAGACGGACCATTTTGTTCAATTGTCGCTCGATGGTGTCTCGGGCGTTGCGGATCATCTTCGGGTCATTCTCGAACTGTTTCATCAGGGCGAGCAAGTTTGAGATCGGAGCGAGCGGATTACGGAGCTCATGTGCCAGCGTTGCTATGAACTCATCCTTTCGCTGGTCTGCATCCCGCAGTGCCCGTTCGATGCGTTTGCGCTGGGTGATGTCACGAAGCTCGATAACGGTACCGACCGAGTCGCCATTCGCGTCATGGATGGGACTGGCGGCGAATGCGACATCGAAAAAATGCCCGTTCTTATGAATAAAGACTTCTTCGCCTTTGGCCTGGGCATGAGTTGGGATCGCGGTGTTCAGGGGGCACTCGGATTCAGGAAACGCGGTCCCATCGGCCCGCGAATGATGCACCAGGTCATGGAACGTGCGGTTTGAAGCGCGCACCTCGTCGAGGCTGTACCCGGTGAGCTGCTCGGCAGCCGGATTCATGAACACACACTGCTGCTTTTCGTCCAGAATGAACAACGCGGTCGTCGCGTTGTCGGTGATGGCTTTGGTTAGCGAGTATTGCTGGGCAAGAGCCTGGTGGACGGGTGTTACCGAATAGATTCGCTCCTCGCCTTCTTCGTCGGCGATGAAAGCATCGACCTCGCCCCTGCGCACGGCGCGAACCAATTCGTGGATCTCCTCGAGGTCCGTCAGCTTAGCAAGAGCCATTAGCTGGTGTTCGCCCTCGTCCTGAACAACTACGGCATCGACCTCGCCAGTAGAAATAGCACGAACGATCTCGTGGGCTTCATCATGCGGCCGGTCGTTCGTGTCGCTGCCAGAGCGATTCGAAGATTCATCTGGATCGTTTTCGCGGACGGCACTCATTTGCTATTCGGCCCGATGAAGATCGAGGCCAACCAGAACCCTCTCGGTATCGGACAGATCGCCGATAAGTTTACGGATGGGAACCGGCAGGTTCTTAACGACAGTCGGGACGGCGACGATCTGATCACCCCGAGCGAGTTGAGGATGTTGGAGTAAGTCGATCACTTTCAGCTCGTAGGTATCCGCCATGTACTCTTCGCAAATTCTCTTGAGGTTCTTTAGTGCCGCCACAGACTTTGGCGTCTGCCCGGCGATATATAACCGCAATTCGACACGGCGATTCGAGGAGGCCGTCGAAGCCCCCCGAGATGAGGATCTATCCGTTTTACTGCTCATTTCTGTTTCCTTCTTGATTTTCCGTTAGAACTGGAAAGATCGGCCCTGCGACTCCGGGCCATCGCGTCACGGTCGTCCGCTATTCGCGTCTGCCGATCTTCGTCCTGCCGGAGGACGAGTTTTTCTTCAGCAGCGGCAATTTCCAACTCCGATCTCAATGCTTCGATCTGGGCCTCAAGCGATTTGCGCCGGCCCTCTATCGCACGGCGTTGTCGCTGAAGCTCTTGCTCCTGTGCGACAGCGGAAGCCCTGTCCCGGGATTCCTGCGTAAGCCTCGCTGATCCGGTCAAAACACCCTCCGGCCCTATGTACGCTGGCACCAGTTCGATCCCTTTATTGGTCAAAAGAAATTCGCGTATTTGGTTCGAATGCGCGGTGCCGCGGGACTTGAGGACGTACAATCCGCGGTTGCGCTCGCCGCCGGATTCGATATCGCGAAGGTAGATCCACGTGTCGATGAGCGACGAGATCCCGATGTCGGTACGTTCGAAATTATTTGCGCCGCTATGGAGATTTATCAGCACCGTCGTGATCTGCTTAGTCTTTAGGAAATCGATCAGACGAACCATCATTGCCTTAGCATCCCGCTCGCTGCCGACCGCGCTCAGGTCGCTGATCGGATCAATGATGACGAGCTTCGGGTCAAAGTCGCGCACTTGCTTGTGGATGGCTGCCAGGTGGCCTTCGAGGCCAGTAAGGACGGGACGCGCCGCGACGAATCTGATCAGCCCCTTTCTTTCCCAGGGACCGAGGTCGATCCCGATCGAGCGCATATTTCGCCGTATCTGTGACGGCGATTCTTCGAACGCCAGGTACAGGCACCGCTCTCCCGCTTCGGCGGATTCTCTTGCAAAGTGGGCCGCAAGCGACGATTTCCCGGTTCCAGCGGTGCCGGATATAAGCACCGAACTTCCCCGGTAGACGCCGCCGTCTAGCATCGAATCGAGCTCCGGAACCCCGGTCGAGACCCGCTCATCGGATGATTCGTGGTCGAGGCGGAGTGAAGTGACGGGCAGCACGTCGATTCCGCGCTCATCGATCAGGAACGGATATTCATTCGTACCATGCGTGGTGCCGCGGTATTTGATAATGCGGAGCCGACGCGTCGACACCTGGTCGATCACGCGATGATCGAGGAGTATCACGCAGTCGGATACGTACTCTTCGAGTCCCTGGCGAGTTAAAGTGCCTTCGCCGCGTTCGCCGGTAATGACGGCCGTGACTCCGCGGTCCTTTAGCCAGCGGAAAAGTCTCCGTAATTCCGCCCGGAGAAGCGCCTGGTTGGACAAGCCGCCAAAGAGAGTCTCGATCGTATCGAGAACAACCCGCTTTGCTCCGATCGTATCGATCGCGTAGCCCAGCCGGATGAAGAGACCTTCGAGATCGTATTCCCCGGTTTCCTGCATCTCAGAGGGCTCGATGTGGACGTATTCGAGATGAAGTTTCTTCTTTCGCTCGAGACTCTTAAGATCGAACCCCAAGGACATTACGTTTTGAGACAGTTCCTCAGGCATTTCCTCAAACGCGAAAAAGACCCCGGGCTCGTTAAAGTCGGCAGCCCCACGGACCAGGAATTCCATCGCCATGAGAGTTTTGCCGCAGCCGGCGCTGCCGCATATAAGAGTCGGTCGCCCTTTAGGAAGGCCCCCCTCGGTTATCTCATCAAGCCCGGTGATCCCTGTCGGGGCCTTCGGAAGGGTCGAAGTTGGGCCGTTTTTCGGCTGTGAGTTGTTCTTTGGTTTTGGCACTAATTAGTTCTGCCAGCCTGAAAATTAACGTGCGGCGGCTGGCACACCTGCAATAGATCGACTGCCGCGGTCGTGAGGCCGCACGCAAAGCAGCGCTAAAGAAATCTGGTTACTAATTAACTTCTTTCTATCCGATCGCCGGAAAGCGACAGTGCGTTAGATATGAACGATGATACGTCATCATATAAACACCATCAAGCACTCAATTGGCTCTGACGCTTTTCTGCGCTGTCCGGTGGACTTTGAAATACAAACGGACGGCGGAGCTTCGGATGCGAATGGAGACCAGCGCGGGTCGTCCCAGAAGGACCGCTGTGAGACCTGATCGCTAGGTGACGACTCGATCCGTCGACCGACCGAACACGAATGCAGGGATCCTGCGGTGCTGCCAAAAGACGTAAAAGATGCCACATGAACCGGGTAGTCCGACCGTTATTGCCCTAGTCGGCGGTCACGGGCATATCGCTGTTCGGCCCCAATGCAAGAGGTTGACGACGAAGTTGGAGCTTCTGATCCACCAGTCACCGGTCCGGGTCGAAAGATCGCGATCTCACCTTTGTTGTTCCCGTTGAAACCGGCCGCGCACCCAGCGATCCCCGTGCGTTCAAGCTCCAGGGCGCGGCGCCGTAAGCGTCAAATGGGGAAGCACAGAGGGGGTACTCAGTGCCTCGGACACATATCGCATCCTCTCCCGTCTACTCTCAGGATGAGCCTATCGGAACAAACGCCGAACAAGCTCGGTCTTCAATCCGTACGCCGGAGTTAGTATCATTTCGCGAGAAGGGAGTCTGATATGCACTGTCCGCGATGTGGAGCCAGGATCGAAGCAGACGAGATCAGTTACTGCACCCGGTGCGGCCAGATGCTCGATCGCATTCGGGTCGCGATGTCTGATGAAGCGTATGTCGAGCGCGGAAGGGAGATCTCGCGCGCAGGACTAAACCTCGGCGTCGTGCTGATGTACGCCGGGCTATGGCCTGCTCTTCTTGCTGTGATCTTGTCGCCGAGCGCGCTCCCGCTAGCCTTCCTATTACTCAGCGTCGCGCTCCTCGCGATCATCTTTGGCTCCGGCCCTTTGATTCGACTCTTTCAAACCGACCAGATCCCTCCCGAGGTCGAGAGGGCGCGACGCAAAGAGATCGCGTTCTCGTCGACGCTCATGTATCTCGCGGCGATCATCGCGACTGTTTTCGTAGCAGTGGCTATACCCGATTCATGGGCTCGGCTGATGATCATAGGCTTGGTCACCGGGCTTTTTGGTCTGTTGCTGGCGGCATCCAAACCGCTCTACTCGGCCTATCGCGAGCTCGCGTCTGACAAGCCGTCGGCTATTTTAGGGCCGGGACCTTCTCCCCGCGAGCTTACGACGTCGACGCTCAAACCCGTTGCGGTCGACCTGGAAATGCCGAAACACGACGCTCGCGTCCAGGCCGAGGCCCATCTTCCCCACAGCGTAACCGAGCATACGACACGTTCGCTGGAAGAGCGGGATGAAGTTGACGGGTGAAGTGTGAACTGTGACCTTGAACTGTGAGCTGTGAACTGTGAACGGACGCCCGATATCTGGTAGACTTCCGCGCACCGATGTCACAACTAAGAAAATTAGCACTGATCTTCGCTCTTTGCGTGGTCGCGGTCCACCCGCAACAGAACGACTGGCCAACCGCGACCCCGAAGTCGGTCGGTCTCGATGCAAAAGCGCTCTCCGCATTCGATACTGAGATCGCATCCGGCAAGTTCGGCAAGATCGACAGCTTCACGATCGTCCGACACGGAAAACTTGTCTTCGACAGGCGGTACCCGCATGACTACGCCACGATCTACGGCGCGGAGGCGAAGAAGCAGAGCCCCCTGAACCCGCATGACCCAACCGGCCCCTACAATTACTACAATTCGTGGTGGCATCCGTGGTACCAGCGTGGTGACCTGCACACACTGCAGTCCGTCTCAAAGACCATCACCTCGATGATCATCGGTGTCGCCAGGACGAGGAAAGAATTCCCGGACCTCGACACGCCGGTAATGAACTTCTTCGACGCGTCAAAGGTTGCGAATGTCGATGAGCGCAAACGGCGGATGACGATCCGGCATCTGCTGACGATGTCGGCCGGTTTCGATTGGAACGAGGACCTTCCGTATTCGAATCCGGACAACACAGGCATTGCGATGGAAGCTTCGTGCGACTGGGTCGAGTACACGATCAACCGCCCGATGGCTCACGAGCCGGGAACGAAGTACCAGTACAATTCGGGGGCGACGCAGCTTCTTGCACATATCTTCCGGGTCGCCACCGGCACCGACATCGAGGACTACGCGACCCGGCATCTCTTCGCGCCGCTCGGCATAAAACAACATTTCTGGAAGCGTTCGCCAAGCGGATTGGTCGATGCCGAGGGCGGAATTTACCTCCGACCGCGCGACCTCGCCAAACTGTGGTATCTGTTTCTGAAAAACGGTGTCTGGGAAGGCAAGCAGGTCGTCTCTGCGGAATGGGTAAAGGATTCGGTCACCCCGGCATTTGACCTTGCTCCGGCTGGCGGCTCTGGATCTTTTCCCAAGTACGGTCTGAAATGGTGGCTGTATCCCTACGGCAAAGATAACTCGAAACTCATTTGGGCCGGCTCTGGCTTCGGCGGCCAACGCCCGATGGCGTTCCCGGAATACGACATGGTCGTCGTTTACACCGCGTGGAATATCGGCACCGGCCCGACGCTTCGAACGCGAGATGCGATCGACGGGATTGTAGGGTTGATCGTCGCCCGTTGATGGAGACGTTTCGTGTCTCTTGTTGGTGTGTTTTCGTGTTCTTTCGTCGTTCCAATTCCGAGAGCGCAGAAGACTTGGAACCACCACCACACGAAAACTCACGAAGACGAACATCATGATCACCGTAAAGGATCTTTCCTATAGATATCCGCGGTCAAGCGAAGACGTTCTTAAGGGCCTGAACTTTGAGATAGCACGCGGTGAGATCTTCGGCTTTCTCGGGCCATCCGGAGCAGGGAAGAGCACTACGCAAAAAGTGCTCTACAAGATCCTGAACGATTTCACTGGCGAGATCTGGATCGGCGGACGCGGCCTAAGCAAATGGGGCAGCGAGTATTTCGAGAACATCGGTGTTGGGTTCGAGCTTCCCAATCATTATCTAAAACTCACAGCCAAGGAGAATCTCGAGCTGTTCGCGTCTTTTTATCCCCGCAACAAGTTAATAGACCTGGACGAGGTATTCGAGAGATTCGGGCTCCGCGATGACGCGGACAAACGGGTCGAAGACTTCTCAAAGGGCATGAAGATGCGTCTGAACTTTATGCGGGCGATCATGCACGACCCCGATATTCTGTTTCTCGATGAACCAACCGCCGGGCTCGATCCGATCAACGCCCAGAAGATAAAACGCTGCATCACCGAACTGAGATCCGCCGGGAAAACGATCTTTGTGACGACGCACGATATGACGACAGCCGACGAGCTTTGCGATCGCGTTGCGTTCATCGCCGATGGCGAGATCCGCCTGGTCGGGGAACCTCGTGTCCTGAAAAACGAATACGGCAGGCATGCCGTGCGCGTCGAATTACGTGACGGCCGGTCGGCTGAATTTCCGGTCGATGGCCTGGGCGCTAACCCGACCTTCCTCGAGTTTATCTCCGCCGGTGAGGTGCTGCGGATCAACACCCAGGAGGCTACGCTCGAAGAGGTCTTTATCAAGGTAACCGGTACGGCCCTGACGTAGATGACCGATCTGCTGAAACAAGTAAGATGGCAGTTCCTGCTTTTTAGCAGGAACAACCTGATCAACATGATCATCGGGATCACCGCGGTTTATGTCCTGCTGATCTATTTTCTGCGTGATCTGCAGGGGATCGAACGTTTCATCACACTTCTCATCTACAACGATCCGGCGGTTGTCGGGTTTATCTTCATGGGCATCTCGATAATTCTGGAAAGAGATCAGGAGGTCCTTCCCGCACTCTTCGTGACGCCGCTAAATCATCACGTCTTTCTGATCTCGCGGATCCTTACACTTTCGGCTCTCGGGTTCGTAAGCGCGTTGGCGATGGTCGCGACCGCGCGCGGAGCCTCGTTCAACCCGGTGCATTTCTCCGTGGGCGCATTCGCGACATGCCTTCTCTTTAGCATGATGGGTGTTTTCATCGTCAGTTATACAACCGAGATCCTTCACTTTCTGCTGCGTGCGGTCCCGCTCTTGATCTTCATGAGCCTACCGCTGCTGAATTATTTCGAATTGACCGACTGGAATATTCTCCGCTTGTTTCCGGTGCAGGGAGGCCTGAACCTAATGGTGAATTCCTATACTGAGTCGCCGAGTGTAGCGGAAATAGTTTTCGGGTATATCTCGATCGCCGTCTGGACGCCCCTGCTGTATTGGCTCGTGTACAGGACGTTTGTGTCGAGGATGGTCCGGCAATGAAGAAGCTGATAAGAGTTGCCATCAACGATTTCAGGCTCGTCTTTCGTGACAACTCGCTGAAGATCTTCATCGTGCTTCCGCTGCTGGTGCTTATCTTCACCCGATACGGGGTGCCGTACATCGTGGAGATCTACCCGGTAGTGCGTGAATACATTGCGATCATCCTGATGCTCGCATCGATCCAGGGGCCGATAGCGTTCGGGTTTATCTATTCGATGGTGTTGATGGATGAGAAGGACACCAGCGTCGCGAAAGTATATGGTGTACTACCGATCTCGAAATTCTGGTTCGTGGTGTTCCGTCTCCTTCCGCCATATCTTTTGGCGACACTTACCACCTTCCTCCTGCTGCTTGTCGAACCGTTCTATCGATTGGACGTGGGGGAAAATCTCGTTTATTCGGTGGTCGTCGGCCTGACCGTGCCCTTGATGATCGTGTTCATCCCGATCGTCGCATCGAACAAGATCGAAGCGATGACGTGGCAGAAGCTCTTCAACTTACCGCTGTTTCTGCCGATCGCTGCCTTCTTTGTGCCCGCCGGGATCGCATTACTGTTTGCAGTCTTCCCGACCTACTGGGCTTATAAGGGATTCAGTGCATTGATCGGAGGACGCGTCGCATGGGGATTTCTCTTAACCGGAGCTGCATATAGCGTCGTGCTGGTTGTGCTTATGATCCGGAGATTTACACGAACTCACTTTAGGTAAGAAAGCGCCTGCTAGCTGTGGTTGGGGCGAATGAGCGTCCGGGCTAATACGTTCGAGATCAGGAGAGGGATCGCGTTTTGCGGGGATAAAGTCTGCGAAGCGGACGACTGGTAATGCCTAGCGAGCAATTGCGAGGTACAGGTAACGGAAAGACGAACGTCATGTAGGGACGACCGTGACGATCATTCGCCCCTACATGACTCCTTCTTGTTCGAGCCCACCCAGCGACCGGACTATCTTCGTAGCGTCCCTAAAAGGTCGCAAAATTCCACCGTCCCGATGAATGATCTCGCGTCGAATTACTCGCTGAATCAACGCCAATTAACCTGAGATCATAGGCGGAACCGCGTTCCGACCGAAGTCGAGCAACCCGAGATCGTCGGATTGCCGGCGAGATCGAAATCCTGAAATCCACCCGTCGAGGTGAACCCGTTACCTCCAAAATCAAGCGTCACCTCCTGGTCAATACGCCTGCTGCCGACGGAGTTTCCCGCCGCATCATATTTCAGTGATATCGCCGAGAACGAGTACTTGTGAGGTGCCGCCGCGCGGACCCAGAGGCCATAAGTGGATGTCACCGCGGTGGATGTACCGGTAATGGTCCCGCCGCCGTCGAACGACAGGATCCCGGGAAATGTCGGCCCGACCGGAGCACCTGTTGCGCAGATACGCGGCGTGACCACCGTCTGCCAGACACCTTCGATACTGCGTATATCGCCCTTTTCCTGTCCGAAAGCCAAAACCTGCAAACTTGTCACTAGAACCACAACCGCAACCGACGATGAGATCTTTCCTATAACTCTTTTCATGATGTTTCCTCCAAAAGTTTTTTTCGACCGACGCCTAGAATCGTCGGATCGTGGGCAGATCATCGTCTCCGGACCGCTCAAATGTCCTATGATTTGAACTCAAAATTTGTAAAAATTTCCTCGACATGACCGCAGGGACTCCAAGCCGTTACAAATTCGGAAGATACGAGATCCACGTATCGCGTCGGTTGCTGTTCGACGACGAGGGGAAGATGGTGGCATTGACGTCCAAAGTGTTCGATCTGTTGTTATTCCTGGTTAGGAATCCGGGTCGTACTGTGAGCAAGGACGAGATCATGGCGGCTGTCTGGCCGGATACCGTGGTCGAGGAAAGCAATCTTACTCAAAACATCTCGATCCTCCGGCGGGCGCTCGGTGACGCACGCGGCGAAAATGCGTTCATTGCCACCGTTTCGGGTCAAGGGTACAAGTTTGTCGCGAATGTGGAGACGGGACCGGATCATGTAGACGAACCAGCCGCCCCGGCCGATGGGGTCGTCGTGGCGGGTGCTCGCCTGAAGCGTTATGCATTGCCTGCGACGGCGGCATTGCTGACCATCGCCGCGGTAGCGCTCGCTGTTTATATGTACAAGCGGGACCAGACGGCGTCACCCGGTGAACGAGCGAAGGTCCTCGCAATACTCCCCTTTAAGCCGCTGGTCGAAACCGATTCCGACAAAGCTCTCGAGATAGGGATGGCCGACACGCTCATCGTGCGGCTGAGCAATGCAACCGGCCTCATCCTCCGTCCGTTGAGCTCGGTGCGAAAGTTTGCCGACCCCGATCAAGACTCGCAGTCGGCGGGCCGCGAACTTGGCGCCGACGCCGTGCTTGACGGCAGTATTCAGCGGCAGGGCGAGAAGATCCGTGTGAATGTTCGCCTTACCGACGTCGCAACGGGTGAATCGCTCTGGGCCGGTACCTTCGACGAGCAGTACCGCGACATCTTCGCCGTGCAGGACACGATATCGATAAAGGTCGTCGATGCCTTGCGGCTGCGTCTTGGCGGAGCTACGCGGTCGGCGACCCGCGGTACAACTAACGTCGAGGCGTATCGCCTTTATATGCAGGCCCGCCTTTTTCAATTCCGATCGACACCGACAGAGATACGCCAGGCGATCGTTTTCTATCAGGATGCGATAGACATCGATCCGGGCTACGCACTGGCGTACGCGGGGATGGCGGATGCATACCGCTCCCTGCCCATCACCAGCGATGTCGATCCGAGGACCGCGTTTCCACAGTCAAAAGCGGCCGCTCTGAAGGCCCTAGAATTGGACGACCGGCTATCACAGGCACATCTTGCTCTCGGTTACGTTGCGTCGTGGTACGAATGGGATTGGGCAGCCGCCGAGGCGGAAATGCGCCGGGCCGTAGAGCTCGACCCGGCGAATGCCGACGCCCGTCGCGGGTTCTCGATCCTGATGACATTACTTGGACGCCATGACGAAGCGATTGAGGAGATGAAGATGTCGAGAGAGCTCGATCCCTTATCGCTCCCGACCAATGCGCTGGAAGCCCAGACACTCTTCTACGCCGGACGGGAAGCGGAGGCGATCGAAAGGTTGAATAAGACGTTTCAGATCGATCCCGATTTTTGGATCGCGAGGTTGATGCTGGCGAGAATACTCATCAAGGAGGGGCGCTTGGACGAAGCACTCGTCGAACTCGATAGGGCCAGGACGGCATCGGCGGGCAATAGCGAAGCGATTTCTCTTGCAGGATATGCCAAGGCTAAGAACGGGGATCGAGCCGGGGCCCTCGAGGCGCTCGCGACCCTTCGCGGTTACAAAAAGGACTCGTACTCTCCCGCTTACAACGTCGCGATAGTGCAGAACGCGCTCGGTGAAACCGATGCAGCGTTAACTGAGCTTGAGGATGCTGTCGAGCGGAGAGATGTCAGGCTCATACTCCTGAATATCGATCACAAGTGGGAAAATCTCCGCGGGCATCCGCGATTCGTTTCGATCCTTCGGAGGATGGGACTTTCCGACTGAGATCACGATCGGTTTCGAAGACTAACGATTGATATTTGTATTTTTTCTGTCGAATATTAAGTTGTGACGAGTTCCATTGCGCGCAGCAAATCCGAGCAGTTTCCCATTGCGGATATTGAGACGATATTCAGGTTCCGCCAACCGGAACCGCCACTATCGAGCTTTGTCGATAGTTTTTGGATATACGAAGGCCGCTCGACAGGGCGCAGGACCGAACGCATTCTTCCTAACGGGACGCTCGAACTCGTAATTAATCTCCGTCAAGACGAACTGCTATTTCGCGACACCGAGCGCCCTGGAGATCTGTCTCGCTTTTCGAGTGCGATCATTTCAGGAGCGCAAGGGCGTGGGCTCGTACCCGATGATCCGAAAGAGATCTTTCTCATAGGCGTTCACTTCAAACCAGGTGGTGCGTTTCCGTTTCTTGGACTGCCGGCGGGCCATCTAGCCGACACCCACGCTGATCTAGAAAACCTTTGGGGACGCTCGGCCACTCGGCTGCGCGATCGCATTTGTGAGGCTGGAAGTTCTGACAAGCAGTTCGATCTTCTCGAAGAGGCTTTAGTGGGACGCCTTCGTCACGATGTGGAGCAACATTACGCGGTTTCGGCAGCGCTGGAAATGTTTAGGAAGCATCACGCGGGACTGAAAGTCAGGGAGGCCGCAAAATATATCGGTCTTAGCGAGCGTCGGTTCATTCAGGCATTTAAGACTGAAGTCGGTTTGACGCCGAAACTTTTCAGCCGGATCCTGCGATTTCAGCGAACCCGCAGTGTCATCCAACGCCAACCCTCACCCGACTGGGCGGAGCTTGCCTTCGATCTCGGATACTTCGACCAGTCACATCTCATACGTGAATTCATCGAGTTCTCGGGTCTCACACCGACTGGATATCTGAAGCGTAATTAGGTTGATCGACGGGCCCCCAATGTTAACGGCTGAAACACCTCTTCGTCTTTCGTTCAGCCTCCGCTCTGCGACCGGCATCGCGTTCGAAGACCGGCGGCTTAACGGATCAGCTATTTCCATTTTGCAGTCAGGTCAGTTTTATCCAATACAAGTGATGGCTTATGGCGGCACTATATTGGTACGGAGACTTGGATCATGGAAATAACGAATGGAATTCTTACGAAATTAATTGCGGCTGCCAGTTTGTTCACCAGCCAGGTCGCGTTCGCCTTCGACGTGCCCACCGGTGCTATCACGAGCGGGCGAGCCCGAGCGCTGGTTGGAGGCGCATTTGGGCTGATCAGCCTCATTCTCGGTGGGCTGGCTCTGTTCCGATCCGCAGGTCGTCTCGGCGCAGGTATCGGACGAATCGGGGCGATGATCGCTTTGGTACTCGGTCTTGTGGGCATCATCCTCAGCGTCATGCATCTGAGCGGGCCGGCCGGCGGTTTCGGAACCGGCGGCGGGCGAGCCGGGGCGATCGTTGCATTTGTGCTGTCGTTGACCGGAATTATTCTCAGCGGGCTCGCTCTGGCCCGGTCCCTCCGACGCCGAGGAGAATAACGGGCGCGGGTTCGTTTCGTATCACTCGCGATGGTAAGGATCGAGTTCGTGTATGCTCTCCTGCGCTTCGTATGGTCAGTGTGGTCGGCGGTTTCAAAAAAGGTAACCACGAATCACACTCACCATCCGACAAGCGCCCGCGGAGCTCGTATCTTTTGTGTGATTCAGTGGGCCCAGTGCCTTAACTCGGGGAACCTGGGACCAAAAACTCGCATGAAAACACGGACGCAGATACGCTGGCCGCTGAAAGTCGATCTTGCCACGATCGTTATAGCCTTATTTTGATCCCGCCATTGAAAACCCGACCTTCCGTATGCGTCCAAATCTCGCTGAACGTCGGATCTTGATGCGGGCCGAATACGACCTGCCCGAAGCGGCTCTGTCTTGTATCGGTGATGTTTTCCGCGTTGATAAATAGGCTGAATTTTCCGAACGTCTTCTCGCCAAAAATACCGAGCACCCAGTACGGTCTGGTCTTAGACCCGTCCCGCAGAAACTGGCTGCTCGTGTAATAGGCTTCGAGACCCGCCTTGAAATTGTCCTCCTTTTCAACAAGTAGTGCAGAGTTGAGTTTGCTCGTCGGCGTGAGCGGCAAGAACTGATTCGAAGCGAGATATCCGGCCTTCGCGTGGGTGAAGGTGTAACCCGCAAACAGCTTCACGATGTCGTAAGATGCCCGGACATTTGTCTCGAAGCCGGAGCTTCTAACCAGTTCGCTCGCGTTGGTAAAGCTGAAGCTGCTGTCAGGATTCGCGACCAGTACGAGCGGGTCTTCGATCTCGGTGTAGAAGAACATCTGGTTAATGGAGTAAGAAAACTTCTCGCCGATACTGTTCCGGTAGTTGATGTCGAAAGTTCCGCCGCGGCTACGCTCCGCCTGCAATTCATTGCCGATCGGGAGGACATTTTGGAAGAGCAAAGTCTCGGCCTCTTCGGTGAACATGCTCGGTGCCTTATAACCAAACCCGAAGCCTGCACGAGTGCTCAGATTGTCATTGAACTTGTAGAGTACTGAAACTCGCGGTAGAGCAAACACGCCATAGTCCCTGACAACGTCGAGCCTGAATCCGGCCTCGAGCGACAGCTTATCGGTGATGTCGAAATTGTCCTGAACATATCCGCCAACGGTCGTCCGCGTTTCGTCTCGCCTGATCGGACTTGTGCTATCCGGCTGCTCCCGGAATTGGTCGTACACCGCATTGAATCCGAAGACCAAGGCGTGGCTATCGATCGGGTGGAAGTAGCTGATGTCAGTGTAGGAATTGAACTGGCGGCCGTTGAACCGGTAATTCGGGATCTCTATCTCGCGCCCAAAGAACGCGATGCTCTGCTTTGCGACGATCCGTTTGCCGGCGGAGAGGTCGCGGTCGAACTGCACAGTCGTAATGTTCCGCAGCGACCAGTTGTTCTCGAAATACTGGTGGAATGCGTCTGCATGACCGCGAATGACGAACACATCGCCACCCTTACGATCTTGGTGAGTCGTTGCGTTACCGACCATCAGACGGCTCTGATCATCGAGGTAAAAGAACAGCCGCGGGTTGAGATTAAAGGAGTGGGTTCTCGGGAGCTCTGTGAAGTCGTCATCATCGACATCGTATTCCTTCTGGTAGTTGATCGAACCGAGAAATGTATAGCCGAACCAGTCGAACTTCCGCGAGTTGAATATTGAAAAGTCGGTACCCAGTGCCGAGGTCTGATTGAATATCATCGAGGTGACTGGCTCATCTTCCGGCTCCTTGCTGACGAAGTTGACGACGCCCGCGATCGCACCACCTCCGTAGAACGTAGCCGACGGGCCTTTGATTATCTCGACCTGCTTCAGATCCAGCGGGAGGATGTCCAGTAGGCTCAAGCTACCTGAAAAACCTCCGAAGGCAGGGAAGCCGTCTTTTAGGATCTGCGTGTAGCGTCCATCGAGACCCTGAATGCGGATGCTCTGCGTGTACGACGTCGCGCTGGTTTGCTGCACCTTGATGCCGGTGCTCTCGTTCAGGATCATCGACACGTTCGATGATCGCATGTTGCTTTTTTCAGCAACCTCTTCTTCGTCGATAGCTTCCACGCGGGTCGGCACGTCATCGATCTCGCGGCCCGTGCGCGTAGTCGTGATGACAACCTCACCGGCCTCGTGCGTGACCTTTATCAGCACCTGCCGTTCGCTCTGGTCAGTGAGGGGAAAAGTGAGTTTCAACTCCTTGGTCTCGTATCCGGGAAAAAATACCTCGATGGTTTGCTCACCATCCGGAATATCAATCAGTACGACTCTTCCCCCTGCGTCGGTTTTTGCGTTGATCTCGGTGTTGCGAACCGAAACCGTTGCTCCGGGGACGGGTTCCTTTGTGTCCTCGTTTTCTACGGCAATTCTGAGTGTATTGGTATTTTTCTCCTGTGCCGGCGCCGGGATCAGTGCTATCACAAGCACCAAACACACGCTATAGATAATTTTCATTGTGAAGTTTCCCCGATCATTTGAATAACGGTATTCGCGCCCGGAAAGGCCCAGGCGATAAGCGTCCACAAATAACGGAGGATCAGATACGGAAGCTTCGAACGCGCAGGAAGAGCGGAGGCGCGTTTATCTTAGGAGTCGAATCGTCTACGAGGTCGCAGGTCCGGTACGAAGGGATCGGAGCCGGCCCGACATCGAAAAGGAGGCGGGACGTAACGGAGCCGAGTGAAACAAGCTGCTCACCCGTTTCGCGCTGCTGGGTCGTGCCGGCCGGGGATGAGATGTCAGGACAGAGACAACAGTCATCGATCGGCTGAGCGCGATATGCACGATCATCATCGGCGGTAGTATCTCCACACGTGGATCGTTCCTGTTCGTGAAGTGCGGTTTCGAGAGTGCAGAGCGACACACACGCCAACAGTCCCCAAAAAACCGCGAAACCCAGCGACAACGCGAAAACATCTTTTGTTAGCGACTTCCGCCGAAACATTGAAGGAAAGTATAGCAAAGCGGCCAACCGGAAAACGAGCCATGTCGATTTGGGATCGCGGATTTCGGATTGCGGATCTTTCGATCCCAACCCCCCTCCAATGCAAAATCTCAAATCTCAAATCTCAAATCTCAAATCCCAATCTCAAATCCCACATCCCAAATCCCAAATACCAAATCCCAGATCCCAGATCCCAAATCCCACATACCAAATCCGCGCGCCGTCGGGACTTTGATCAATTCGCAAAATTAGCCCAGCGATTCATCGCTGGGCTAATTCCAGAGCGTCTGTAATGGGACGCGCTTCGGCATCATGAGTTCGAAGGGTCACTCCGAACTATACCGAGGCGCCGGACTCAAATCCGGCGCGATAGCCGTCGAGATACGAACTTCGGTACGCGTCCTTATAGACGTCCTTGTCGCCGAACTCGTCCTCGTAGCCCTCGGTCGCCTTTTTGTAATCGCCCGAGTTCTCAGGGTGGTACAGGTCGCCCTCAAGCGCGGCCTCCTGACCATCTTCGAACCCATCGCGATAACCGAACCCACCGGCTATACGCTGTGTGCCGCGCAGACCGGCAACCAGATCGTTATCGACTTCCTCGACAAGAACCGTCGAAGCGTTAGCGACGTAAACTGGTTCCGCATCCACGCTGCTCACCAACACCGGACACTCGTCGGCGGCGACGTACCTTGTGTCGACGCTGTCGACGGGCACGTAGCTCACCGTTTTAACACTCGTGTTATTGACCGGAAGATAGCTTACCGTCTCGACATCAATGTCATCGACCGGCACATAGCGTACCGTCTCGACATCGATGTCATCGACCGGCACATAGCTCACCGTCTCGACATCGATATCATCTACGGGTATGTAGCGCACCGTTGTGACATTCGTGTCGTGGACCGGTATAAAGCTTACGGTCCGGGCGTCGATGTTTTCGATGCCGTCGGCCGGTACATAGCTAACGGTCTCGGTGTACGTCTTTTCGAAGTCGTTAACCGGGACGAAGTTAACTGTGCCAGCAGCTACATCGTCGACAACGTTGCAAAAAGCGCCCTGCCGTACGCAGGTGTCTTCGACCTCAGCGACCCAGGTCGGGTCGAGGTCGTCGAAGACACGATCGTCATCTAAAGCGACATAACGTGGCCAGGGAACAGCGTCCTTGGTCGCGATATACGGTGGCCCGCTCCCATCTAGTGAAGCGTCATCGTCAACGTACACCGCCGGTACAGAACGTACTGCTCTCGAGGTGACGAAGGTCGCCGGACTTGTGCTGACGACGCGACGTGGCAAGCAGGCGTCTTCCATGTCTTCGACCGCGATGTAAGTCGCGCCGTCGTCATGGAAAAACGCCTGATCGTCCAAGTCATCGTCATCAAATACCTCGTAAGATATCGTCCTGGTGCTTAGTGCATCAGGATGGCAAGTGCGGACGGCGACATTTCGCAGACAGGTGTCTTCGAAATCATTCGCCGCAATGTAAGTTGCACTATTCCCGTTGGAATAGGTTGCGTCTCGGTACTCAACGTACTTCGGCGTTTTGCCAGCGACTTCGATGTACTCATCATCGTCGATGTCGTCTCGGAGGACGGACACATCGTCTCGGTCACCGTGCAGGTATACGTCGTCATCGATCTCATCGCGGACAACAACATGCTTCGTGCGGGTCGAATACCCGTCATCGTCTCGGAGAACGACGCGCCTCGTGCTCGTGGTCTCGATCTTGTCAAGACAGCTTCGGAGCGCGATAGCACGCGTGCAGCCCGAATTGATGTTGCGAACTGCGACGTACCTGGTACGAGGTGCAACAGTACGCACCGCAACATATCCAGGTTCATCGTCGATGTCGATATTGCGAACGGCTACGTACCGGGTGCGCGGCGCGATACGCCGAACCGCTACGTAACGAGGGTCATCATCGATATAAGCAACAATACCGTTTCCTTTACGATAGCCGCTTCGAACCGCGATGTATCTCATGCCGGCCTCGGGACGATTTACGTCTCGGCGGATCGCCACATAATGGAGATCATCGTCGTCGAAATCGACGTTACGAACCGCGACATACTTTTTGCGTGGTTCGTAGTTGCGGACCGCGATGTACTTTGTGCGCGGTGCGTCGTTACGGACCGCAACGAACCTTGCGCTGCTACCGTTCTTACGCATCGCCACGTACTTCGCGCCGCGGGTGTCGTACAGGCTGGTTCCGCAACGCCTGTATGACGCCGGGGCTCTATACGAGATCACCGTCGTCGGCATATGCGAGACCATTCTGGTTTTTATTGCTTTTGTGCGGTACGCGACTTTGCTTGTATGTTCTGGGCAGGCATAAGCCGAGTCCGCAGCTGCGAGGACAATTAAGATGAGGGGGAGGAGAAATGCGACACGACCAAAATTACTGGCTGCGTCTTTCAACTGCATAGAATCACCTCCTTGATCTAATTCGCCACTGCAAAACGCGCGAAGAACCGGCCGGAATCGGCTGCGGTCTACCCAAACGCATCCTGCGTGACTTTTAAAAGCATAGCGTCTGAGAGTGAGATTGCAAGACTTTCGCGCCACTACACTATCGGGATGGCAGGTAACGGCTTGGAGTCAAACGAATTACGAAGCTGAGTTTTTAACAGGGCAGGGATTCCATTGCGCGGCATAAGGCCTGGCTCTCGACAAATCCAAAATAGAAATGATAGTTTTTCCGATCTCTCAACGCAGTTATTGTCGGCTACAAAAAAACATCGGAGGAATCATGAAGAACTTACTTACAGCAGTCATTCTAGGAATCGCGGTGGCGGGCGTGACTCTCGCCCAGTCGGACAAATCAACCAAGCCGAGAATCGCAGTGATCGAATTCAGCGACGCATCGACGGCGATGACCGCCGAGGCGAAGCGACAGCTTCAAAGCAGTATCGCGTTCGCACTCGTGAAAAACCGGGAATTCGAAGTGCCCGATGTGAGGAACACAAGGGCGGCGACGCAAGGTGGGGGCAGCGCGGTCAGCATCGGCAAGAAGCTCGGTGTCGATTATGTGCTGACCGGCACCGTAACCGAATACGCGCCGAACCCGGGCGGCCGCGGGCAGATGACGGTAAGGACCCAACTGATCAAGGTCGGGACCGGCAAGGTAGTACTTTCAGGCGACACGACGGCGCAGAGCCCGGGTGTTATGACCAGCGGCGCGGGCCACTCGGAAATGTCGGTAAAGGTAGTAAAGCCCCTTATACAAAAGTTAACTGCTACGCTAACGGCGGCGGGTCTTTGATCGAACTGCGGCTTGCCGCTCCATTGCGGGAAGGCTTCGCTTTTCCGTCGATGTCCTAATGGAATGCCGCGGCTCCGCCGCCCGCCGATGAGCGGTGAGCTTTCGGCTCACCGTGGCTTCATTCAACAACTTCGCGTCGAAATCGCCAGAGCGATTTCGACGCGAAAAGATTCAATAGCCGGCTACCGGAAAGGCGGAGTGTTTCCGCTCAAGTGGCGAAGCCGCAACCCATTTGGGTTTCGGATATGGAATTAGGTAAAGAGATCCCACCCAAATGCAAAAATTCAAAATCTAAAATCCAAAGTGGGTATAATCCAAGCCTATGAAAACTCTGCTCCTGGTTCTTCTGTTCTCATGCGTTAGTGCCGCACAAAATTATCCGCCGCCAGTCCCGGGCGATTTCTTGATGAGCGATTTCAAGTTCCAAAGTGGTGAAAGCCTGCCTAAGCTCAAGATGCACTACGTCACCCTCGGAAAAGCGGTCAAGGACCAGAACGGGAATACGACGAATGCCGTGCTGGTCCTGCACGGCACCGGCGGGAGCCACGCGAATTTCCTGCGGCCGTCGTTTGCCGGGGCGCTTTTCGGCAAGGGACAGCTGCTTGACGCCGAAAAGTATTTCATCGTTATCCCGGACAACATCGGGCACGGCGCCTCGAGCAAGCCGAGCGACGGGCTGCGGATGAAATTCCCGCACTACAATTACCAAGATATGGTAACCGCGCAATACCGCCTGCTGACGGAGAAGCTCGGCGTAAATCGACTGCGTCTGGTGATGGGGACCTCGATGGGCGGGATGCATTCCTGGGTTTGGGCGGAACAATATCCGGATTTCATGGACGCGGCGATGCCGCTCGCGAGTCTGCCTGTCGAGATCTCCGGACGCAACCGCATGTGGCGCCGGATGCTAATCGACTCGATTAAGAGCGATCCGGATTGGCAGAATGGTGAGTACAAGTCGCAGCCCGTTCGCGGTCTCACCACGGCGGTCTATCTGCTCACGATCATGGGAAGCGTGCCGCTGCAGATGCAGAAGCAGGCACCGACGAAGGAAGCCGCCGACAAGTTGTTCGATGAAACGATAAAGGCCCGCCTGCCCCTGTATGAGGCCAACGACGTGATCTACCACTTCGACGCGTCGAGAGACTACAACCCGGCACCGAAACTCGAAACCATAAAGGCACACCTGCTCGCCGTAAATTCCGCGGACGATCAGATCAATCCTCCGGAGCTCGGTATAGCCGAAAGGGAAATCAAACGAGTGAAGAACGGAAGGTTCGTCCTGCTGCCGATCTCCGACGAAACCCGCGGTCATGGCAGCCACACGATCGCCGCACTGTGGCAGAAATATCTGGCGGAGCTGTTAGCGGTATCGGACAAGAAGTAGTTTGGGGATCTGGATTTTGCGATTTGGGATTCCGGAGCTGGGACCGCGAACTCTTTCAGTCCAAAATCCCAAATGGGATGACCACTATCGGCTGCGACGGGCCAAAAAAAGCATTTACGCGGAAACGTCTCACTTCACCAAGTAATTCCGATGCAGAACAGTCTCCCGGTCGAGACTCGTCAGAAACACCGACGTCTCCGACGCTCGAGTTATCAGTCGGATACGGTCGGTGACGGTGCGCTCTTCCGTGACAGGTGATCGTTCGGCGGTATCCAGGAACGCTACGATGTCCTCGGTCGTTAAAATGATTCTTGACCGGTCCTCTTCAGACGACTCGGCTACGGCTTCTATCGCGGCGGCTTTAAGAAGCTTCGGCCAGAGCTTCACAAACAGAGCGCTTGAGCCGTAGATGTCCGCGCTGTTGATCTTTCCGTTGATCACCATGACTATACCGATGACGTCCGATTTGTGATCAACGATGTCCGACAGGAATCTTGCATATTCACCTGAATCGGATCGGACCTTTTGATTTTCCAACGTCAGCGGAAGGCTGGACTGCGACACACTGGACGCGGTGTTTGTATTCGTGGCAGCACTCAGCTTCTCTTGCGATTCGGCAACCTTGCTCCAGACCTCACCTTGCGATTTGCTGTGCTTTGCAGCCATCTTGAGATCTTTCGATGGTGCGTATTCGGCCGACGAATTGAATTCTACTTTCGACTCCACGCCGCGAGCAGTCCAGCGACCACTCTCGACGCAGAAAGAGTCTATCGGAATGCGACCCGAATTCGCAGGGACTATAAGGTCGACCGCGAGCATGCGATCCTGCTGACCACCTTTCACAATGTCGCCCGCTTGAACAAAGACTTCGTCGCTGCGTGAAACGTTCTCGATCGAGAGCTCGTTCACGTCGCCGGTTTCATGTACGACCACGAGCCGGCGCTCCATCGCTTCTTCGAGCGTGAGGGGCGTTTTTCCTTTTAGCGAATCAGCACCGTGCACAAGATAAAAAGTAAGATTCTTATGCTTGAATGGCCCGGAAAGTTTTTGAATGAAATCAGGAAGCACGCGTTCGTGTAGCGGAGCAGGCGGAGGAGCCAAAGGCGTAACGGGTGACTCGCCCAGGCTGAGCGGAAACCAGATGATCTGAACAGCAAGAATTCCGGTGACCAAAGACGCAATACCTACGAGAATTGCGAGAATCTGTCTAGTATTCATGACGCATCTCCAAAGTTAGTTTTAAGGTCCGATCAAGAACGCACCGGGCGATCGCTTCTTGCAAGTAAGCGTTTAGACACTCGTCCGTACGATTTGTTCCCGATGAATGCCGACCTCTCTATAGCGACAGTATTGCGGACCATGACATGCCCTCAACCGTAGTAGCAACAGTTGGTTTCGCTGGTGACCACGTGTTGAGCGATCTTGGAATTTAGATTGTGGATCCCAATTTGAACCGCGTATGAAGGTCTGGATTCCAGGTTGTCGGTGTGCCACCGGTGATGCAAACAAAGACAAGGCTGCGGGTAGGCCGTCCTCGGAATTCGTTGCGCCAAGGGACGCAGGCGAATTCGACTAATGCCGCGGCTTGAGCGTACGTTCCGCGGCCAAATGCGACGGCTAGGTTCGGATTAACGCTGACGCAGCAGGGGATCTGGAGATCGCGGTTTCTTTGAAATAGAATTTAACTCTTATGAGATCTGTTTTCGGTTTCCTCACACCACTGCTTTTTCTTTCCATTACTGTTGCACCGCAAGACCCCACAAAGACAGCGCCTGATTCTTACAGGCTGCAGTTTGATAACGAGTTCGTGAAGGTACTTCGCGTCACGTATCCGCCGCACTCAAAAGTGCCCGTTCACGATCATTCGCGTTTTCCGGCCGCCTATGTATATCTATCCGACAGCGGCCCGATCCGCTTTGTTCACAGCGGCTGGGAACATCCTGTTCTTATACGTCCTGCGACGCGCGCCGGAAGCTTCCGGCTGTCACCGACTCGGTTTGAGAATGAGACGCACGCGGTGGAGAACACAGGCGATCTGACAAGCGAATTCCTACGGATAGAGATAAAGACTGAGGCTCCCGACCGCCGGTCGCTCAGCGGCCGCTTTGCGCCGTTCGCCGGGGACCGGAAATCCGGTGTCAGCAAAGTGGAGTTTGAGAATTCTCAGCTTCGCGTCACGCGGATCATTGCCCGGCCGGGCGCCGTGCTTGATATCTCCGCATCACCTGAGCCGTCCCTCATAGTCGTCGTCGCGGGCGCCGGTCATTCTTCAAAAGGAGAAACATTCTGGCTCCCGCCCGATCAGTCAAAACAATTTGCCTCAGATAAAAATGGCGGGCAGCAAACGGAGCTTCTGCGACTCGCCTTCAAGACCCAGCCGAAAAAACGGTGATGAACTCCGAAATGCGAGCCGGCGTGGTGAATCAGCCAAAAAAAGGTCTCGGCCGTTGGACGGAATCGCTACCTGCTCTTATACGCAGCGGCGAAAATAGCTTCCGGCTGTTCGGCCGGTTCACCACCCCGTCCGGGAAGAGATTTGGATTTCGATTTTGGATTTTGGATTAAAGACCCATTCGTTTACGCGAACGGTACTAGCTACTACGGTGCAATCCTGATCGTGTCCCGAAGTTTACCGACCGGCCTCGGTGACCGACCGCCAGAACCGCGGCCAGGAGCCGATGGCCCGTCACTCCTTGAAACGCCTTCGCTGATACAATATAACTTCCAAATCGCTTTCTTATTTCCGATTGCAATCACAGTCCTCCGCAGGAGAAACGTATGAACCGCTTCGTTCCCGCAACCTTGTTACTCATCTTGTCTGTCACAGCGCTCGCTCAGGGGCCGGCTCTGAAAAACACGACAGCCTCCGCCAAACCCGCCGGCAAACTCACACAGCCGATCGATCGGGACTACACCGATTCCATCGTCAAGAACACGACGGACAAAATGTTCCTCACCGAGCTGGTTGACCATCTGCCACTGTCGGCGAAGGTGCCGAGCCCGGCGAAGATCCTTGGCTACCCGATCGGCACCCCGAACAGGCTTACATACACGGCCGATCAATATCGTTATTATCGTGAGCTCGAAAAGTCGTCGCGCCGCGTCCGCACATTTATCTCGCCGGAAAAGAGTGAGCAGGGCCGAGAGCAGATGTTGATCGTCGTTTCGGACGAAGCAAACCTCGCGAAACTAAATCGGTATAAAGAGATCACCGCCAAGCTCGCGGACCCCAGGACCATCAATGACGAGCTGGCACGGCAGCTCGTTTCTGAAGGGAAAGCGATCTACTGGGCCTCGGGTTCGATCCATTCACCGGAGACAGGCTCACCTGAGATGTTGATGGAATTAGCGTATCGACTCGCGGTTGAGGAAACGCCTTTTATACAGGAGATCCGAAAGAACGCCATCATCATGATCACTCCGACACTCGAAGTCGACGGTCGGGACGCCATGGTCGATCTCTACAATTATCGAAAGGCTAACCAGGGCAAGCGTTCCCCCGGCTTGATCTACTGGGGAAAGTACGTCGCGCATGATAACAACCGCGATGCGCTCGGGATGGCACTCGTTCTGTCGCGAAATCAAATGGCGCATTTTCTCGATTTTCACCCGACGGTTCTTCACGACTTACACGAATCGGTTCCATTTCTCTACACATCGACAGGTACCGGCCCTTACAACGCATGGCTCGACCCGATCGTTATCGACGAGTGGCAGACGCTTGCGTACCACGAGGTGGAGGAAATGACGAAGCGTGGTGTGCCGGGTGTATGGACACACGGATTCTATGACGGCTGGGCGCCGAATTATATGTTTTATGTTGCCAACGGCCACAACTCGATCGGCCGGTTTTATGAAACGTTTGGCAACGGAGGCGCGGATACGCTGGTTCGCAGCGTCGGAGCGCAAACTACCCGTGCCTGGTTTCGCCCAAACCCGCCACTGCCGCGTGTGAACTGGTCGCTTCGCAATAATGTAAACCTGCAGCAGAGCGCTCTGCTTCTCGCGATGAATCATGTTGCGAACAACAAGGAAAAATACCTGAACAACTTCTATCTGAAGAGCAAACGCTCCGTCGCAAAGGCTCGAACCGAAGGTCCTGCCGCCTATGTTCTACCGGCGAGCGAGACGCGTCCGGCAGGTCAGGCGGAGCTGCTCAACGTTCTAAAACTGCAGGGCATCGAGATCCAGCGCCTGAACGGCGATATCGAAACCAAGGAAGGGAAGTTTGGCGCCGGAAGCTATGTCGTACGAATGGATCAGCCTTATTCGCGCATGGCCGATATGCTGCTCGATACCCAGTACTACAGCATCAGCGATCCACGGCCGTATGACGATACGGGCTGGACGCTTGGGCCGCTGCACAATGTCAAGACGGTCCGCGTCAAGGACACGAAAATCCTCGATGCGAAGATGACCATGACGAAAGGGCCGATCAAAGCGCAGGCGAAGGCCGAAGGTTCCGGCGACGCAGGCCTCGTCGTCAATCACACAGGCGAAAGCGCGATCGCACAACTTAGATATCGTTTGAAGGACGTCAAATTCTCGTCGGCTGAATCGTCGTTCAAGATCGGCGATAAAAACTTTAATGCGGGTTCCTACATCATCAGGAAGGAAGGTAATCCCTCAGATTTCGTCGATCGCGTAAAGAAAGAAGCGCTCGATCTGGGCTTGAATGTTACGTCGGTTGGCAAGATTCCTGATGTTGCGGCGCATCCGATCGGCGTGCCGAGAGTCGCGCTTGTTCACACATGGCTCAACACGCAGGACGAAGGCTGGTTTCGCATCGAGTTCGACCGCCTCGGTATTCCCTACGATTACGTATCGGACCAGACCATTGGGCGCACGGCCGATCTCCGGGATAAATATGACGTGATCATCTTCGGGCCGATCCGTACGAGTGCGCAGAATATCGTTCGTGGTGTGCCGAAGTTCAGCGAAAGCGAGGGTCCGATCCCATGGAAGCAATCCGACATCACGCCCAACTTCGGACGCTCGCCTGATCAGACAGACGATATTCGCGGCGGACTCGGCATCCAGGGGGTCGCTAACTTGCACGCGTTCATCCAGAGCGGGGGTCTGTTTATCACCGTCGCCGACAACGCCTCGCTGCCCATAGATTTCGGGATTACATCCGGTGTGACGATCCAGACAGCCCAGCAGTTCCAGGCACGCGGATCGGTCCTCAACACTGTCTTTGCTGATCGCAAAAGTCCGATCTCGTACGGGTACGATGAGAAGTTGGCTGTGTATTTCAATCAAACGCCACTGCTCAACGTCGCCGCTATCGGGCAAGGCGGCGGAGGTGCTGGCGGCCAAACGCCTGCACCGGGCGAACGTCCGAGCGGCCGGGGAAGCATCGATGATCCCGATGTCGTTCAGGGCCGCACGCCCCCCGATCTTACACTGCCAACGCCGACACCAGATCCAAGTACGATTCCGCCTCTCGAGATGCGGCCGCGCGTAGTTCTGCGGTTCGCTCCGGAGAAAGAACTTTTCGTCAGCGGAATGCTAACCGGAGCGTCCGAGCTAACCGGTAAGGCCGCCATAGTCGATGTCCCCGTCGGCCGCGGCCACGTCGTTATGTTCGCTAACAACCCCATGTGGCGCCACGAAACGCACGGAAGTTTTTCGCTGCTGTTCAACGCGATCCTAAACTACGACCACCTCGGCGTCGGCCGTACCGAACCCGCAAGGCCGGCGGGCACGCCGAGACCAGACGAGGAACAATGATCGGTATTTGGGAATTCGGATTTGGGATTTGGGATTCCGTCGAGGTTTCTGTACAGCGCAAACGACATTCGCAAGTCAGGAAGGCGCGCCTGCCCCGCGCTCCTGACTTGCGAATGTTGTTGGGTTTTGAGATTTACTCCACAGCAGGCCAGAAAATCAAACGGATCTAGGCCCAAAAAGAAGAAGGGAACGCAACAGCAGATCGAAAAACTCTACCGAAAGATAGTTGTAAGACAGCGACGCCGAGGGCTTGCTTGCGCGGGCACCGGGCATCTGATCAACTGTTAGGATAATGGTCGACTTGCCGTCCGCGGTCATCTTCCGCACGCGGGGCATCCATTCGAGCCGGTCGTCGCCCGGCGTGTGGCTATACTCCAGCACATACACGAGGTCGCCGAAGATAGCGACGTCAGTAGGTGCCCACGGGCTCTCAAGTTGGAGCACGGTCGTGACTTTACCGTCCGGCGTGATCTTAAACACCCGGGCATCAGCAGCGTCGGCGACATACACGGTGCCGTTGCCGTCCACCTTCAACCCGCGAAGGTAGGGTCGCTCCTCGCTCCCGGGCGTTGCGGGTCTCCCTGTAAGAGCCGTGACCGTCGCGATCGTCGAGACCGCTCCCTTCGCGGTTATCCGGCGAACGGCATTGTCCTCGGTATAGTAGATCGAACCATTGGGACCGGTCGCGAGCCCGTTTATCCAACCCAGCGCTTCGCCCGCCACCGAGCGGGGAAGCGTGACAAATGTGGACGTTCGACCTTCCGGACTGCTTCGCAATATTCGAACGTTGCTTTCACGAGCGGACGGATGATAAAGATTCCCATCCTCGCCTATGACGAGTGAAAAGTCGGTGGAGATGAGTATTGTCGGGTTCGATCCGGCCGGAGTTATCACCCAATCGCGCCCCGGATCCGTCGGCACTCGCGACTGCGTGAACCGGTCATTAGGATCCATCGCCAGCCAATGGTTGCGCAGCGGCGAAAGATGGCTAACCCCTCCTCGTGCATCGATCTTCCACAAACCGGACCCCGTGTCGATGAAATAAACCTGTCCCAGCCGGTCCACCAGGATCCCCGATCCCGGATGACCGACCGCTGACGCCGCGAGCAAGCACACCACCGCGATACTGAGAACTACTTGCCAAGATATTCTGCGGAGGTTCTGCATTCTGATTCCTCCTTACTGTATTTGAAGTAGTTTCCTATTGTACTCCAGGCCTCGCGGGAAGCGCCGGATAAATGCAATGTTTGAACATCTTCGTATTGTTTCCTGTGTTTCGTGTACTTTGATGTTTGTGATGTCGGCTCGTTGCGTGTGTTTTGGTGGTTAGGTTTTACAAGGCAAACCACGAACCACACGAAACAACACGAAAAGAAAACAGCTTTCCGAACATACAATCACACGAAAAAGAGCACGAAACAGGAAGGTACTCAATTTACAAGTTGACTTCGTCGCTTAGTGCCTTAAAACTATGACGACGAATCCGCCTCATGCGTCTGGTCCGCCTTAGAAAAAACCGTCGCGGATACTCACTGTCTCCGCAAAATGCGAGTGCAGTGTTTTTCTCCTTCCTTGTTATAAATCCCCATCGTACGGTGTTTATTAACTGAAAGCTCTGAAGGCGGCAACAAAGATTTCCACGATGAATCGTCCTTTTCTGCATCCAGAATCCAAAATCTAAAATCCAAAATGGAGTGGTATGTGCACAACTGAAAGCTGCATCGAAGACGAGAATGTTGACACTGAGCGGCGATCATTTCTTACGGGAGCGACCGTGGCAGTTGTCGGCGCTGCGCTTGGGCTAAAGACTTCGGCTCAACAGCCGCCGCAGCCCCCGACCGGGGCGCTGACCGATGGGAATGTTATTCAGAACGCGGTGTCTTTCAAGAGCGGGCCCGACACGATCGAAGGCTATCTCGCTCGCCCACGTCAAAAAGGCCGTTACCGGGCCGTAGTTGTGCTGCACGGAAATCTGTTTTTGCCCGAAGATCACCGTTATACGGCCGCCCAGCTGGGGCAGGCCGGATTTGTCGGCCTCGCGGTCCGGCGTTTTTCACGCACTCCGGATCTAACCATCGCGGAACTAAACCGCTCGGATCGCGAAGACCAGCGCTATCTCAGCAATACCTTTAACGAGCAGGAGCTTCGAGACGCTCGTGCCGCTATCGAGTTTCTCAGATCCGAACCTTACGTGCGGGGGACAACTGTCGGGATGGTGGGTTTCTGCGGCGGTGGTTATCAGAGTCTGTTGCTTTCAAGCCGTTCAAAGGACATCAGCGCGGTTGTCGCCTTTTACGCACCGCCAATCCTGCAACCGCAATATCAAAACCCGAACGACCCGAAACCAAATCTGATGGATATTGTGGGAAGCTTGAAGACTCCCATACAGGGCCACTACGGAACGGCGGACGCTGCCATACCGGTCGAGGATGTACGTCGCTTCGAACAGGCACTAAAGAAACAAAAGACACCTTCAGAGATCTTCTACTACGAAGGCGCCGGTCACGGTTTTTGTGACTACACCCGCCGAAACTATAACCCCGAAGCGGCAGCCCTGGCTAAAGAGCGAATGCTTCAATTTCTAAAGCGTCAACTAAAATGAACGCCGCGACGCCGATAATGAATGATAGAGCGCCTTCCTGTTGCTTCGTGTGGTTTCGTGTTGAGTTAGTGGTTCCAGGTGGTCGCCGAATATTTGGAACCACTAACTCACACGAAACCACGCGAAAAAGAACACGAAATCGACGGGACTGCGTGCGCTTCGTGGTTCAAAACCGTGACCACGAATCACACTAACCACACGAACGAAGAGCGCCCGATGTTAGGGTGATTTCGCCTTCCAATTCTTGCTCGCAGAAAAAGGGGCTGAGCCCTAATTGTGAACTATCTCCGTCTCACCACCGAGATCGTAACCTCCGCCGGGTACTGTTTCGAGTGATGGACCTTATTGTGCGCGATGACGCCCTTGGTCTCGTCATAATTCCGGCCGCCGGTGTTCATGTTGCGATCGAAGCGGGGGAAGTTTGAGCTCGAGACTTCGATCCGAAGTCGCTGGCCCGGAGCGAAATAGTTGCTCGTGGTCATCGGCTGGAACGCGACCTTGTAGATCTTGCCGGGTTCCATCCACACGAGGGGTTTATCGTATCCGTCGCGGTACCGCATCCGCTGGATGGTTTCGTCGAGATTCCATGCCTTGCCGTTCTCATCGACGACGATGAGCTTTACGGTAAAGTCGGTGTCCTTCGCATCCGACGATACGTATAGCGTCACATCGATCGGACCCGAAAGCTCGGTGCCGTCCTTAAACGGCTCGGAGGTATAGACCAGGATGTCATCCCGCTGTTCCATCTTCGTCTGGTCGAACGAGCCGCCCTGCACCGCGTTGCCGGTGCAGCAGACATTCCCGCCGTAGGAAGGAACGGGGTTCATCGGATCGTAAGGAAAACTGTCCGGTGTGTCGTTCGCGGGCGGTGCGGCAGTCAGGCGGCCGTCGCCGTTCAGCGAATTCGCTTTGCCGCCGCTTGAGAGATAGAACTTCATCGGCTCGGCGCCGCGTGGCGGCCACTGTTCCGACTCCTGCCACTTGTTCGAGCCCATCGTGAAGTAGCGCACCTTTGGCCATTTCGTGATGTCGTTACCCTCGGTGTGACCCTTGAGGAAATAGTCGAACCAGCCGTAGGTCAGCTCGCTGTAATTCAAACGCGCATCGCCCATGCTGCGCTCGCCGACGACGGTATTCTCAGTTGCACGCGTGTAGCTGCAATGGAGTACCGGTGCGATCACTGCGTACTGCTTGTCGGCGATCTCGGGCCGGGCCGTCTTCCGCACGTGATTGTAGAGCGCGAGATTCGGACCCGTCGAGACGTCGTACCATGACATGAACCAAAAGCCCGGAATGTTGATCCGCATGTTGTCGTGAAAGAGCCCACCCTTGTACCACGCCGGATCGTTCGGCATGCGTTTGATCATCGCCCCGCCGGTCGCGACAGGCATCTCGTCGGCGAAAATTCCTTTCGGCGCGTCGATCGCTTTCATGATGTCCATCGTCGGTAGATGACGAAGTGCCTTTGACCAATCGACAGGTGGAAGCTGTTGAGCCAGGTCGAACGCCTTCGAAGCGCGGATCAGATCTTCCTGCGACGTACCCGCCGGAAACATCGGACGAACCTGATTCTGCTGCCCGTAAAGCCACGCGATAAAGAGCATCTGCACGGCACCACCGCGATACCAGTTGCCCTGCTCGTAATAAGGCCCGACGCGTCCGACACCCGCGCCGAATCCCTGAGCGATCATCGCCGCATATCCCGGCACGTTTTGAGCCGCGACCGCCATCTGCCATTCGGCGGTCGACGAACACCCTATCGTGCCGAGCTTTCCATTCGACCATTTCTGCTTCGTCAGATATTTGATCGCGTCCTCGCCGTCGGTGATCGGCGGCCCGAGAATGTCGTAATTGCCCTCGCTAAAGAAATGTCCCCGCTCATTCATGATCACATACGCATATCCACGCTTGATGGCATCGAGCACCGTCGTCATATCGCGAGGAGCCCCGAGCCGGACATCCCACCAGTTAAAGTTATAAGGCGTCCGCGAAAAGATGATCGGGAACCTTTCTTCAGTTCCTTGTCCCTTTTCCCTGGTCCCACGTCCCTTGGGGATGTAGATATCCGCCTGCATCGTTACCCCATCCCGCATCGGCACCATCACCTTCCGCTCGACGACCGCCAGCGACTGCAACTCCGCCTCGATCGCATGCCGCCGCTCGCGCAGCTCCGCATCGCTTTGTTGTGTCGGGCGATTCTGGCTGAATGAAAGGGAAGTAAAGAGAAGTACGAACGCAGCGGCCGCGAGGACAGTTCTGTATGGTCTGGACATTGATGGAATTCTAGACTGCGGTTGACCTCGAGTTCAAGACGTGGACCAAGTGAGCATCGCTTGGTAATAGATTCGTTGAACTCGGATCAAACGGATCGGACGGATTTTCATGGATCTGAAAAAAGGGTTGCTGATCCCTCTTAATCCGCCTTCGTTAAATCCGCGTTCAAAAAAAGCGCTGACAGTTGGTCCATCCTCATCCGACGGACGAGCACAGTTCCGGCTCGTCTCAACAATATATACTCTAGCGTGCCTTGGCACCCATCGGTCCGGTTTCGAGTAAGGCCTCGGCGGGAAGAGTCACATAGATGGCAGTCCCTTGGCCGACCGTGGATTCAATTTCGAAGGTTGCGCCGATCAACTCTGCCCGCTCCTTCATGCTGGTGAGCCCCATCCCTTGGTTGTATCTCTTTGCGATCTTCTTGGGTCGAAAACCGATGCCATCGTCTTCGATCAGCAACACGACGAGGTCGTCACGACGGTCGAGCATCACTGCGACACTTTTCGCTCTCGCGTATTTGAAAGTATTGTTCAGCGCCTCCTGGACTATCCGGTAAAGGTTGATCTCCACCTCCGGAGTGAACCGGGGGACCTTCAGTTTGGATGGCATCAGTTGTGCCGGGACGCCGCTGTAGGCAGACCATTGTTGAATGTATCTTTCGAGAGCCGCGAACAAGCCGAAATCGTCAAGGATCGCGGGGCGAAGCTCCCAGGCGAGGAAATCGACCCCGTTGTCGATGCGGGCCGCCATTCGCTGGATCTCCGTTAGCTCATCATGCAGTTCGAGGCCCTGAGGAAGCTTGCTCAAAAGGTCCAGTTTCAGCCGCAAGGCGACCATCTGCTGACCCAGCTCATCGTGTAGGTCCCGAGCTATTCGCCGGCGCTCATCCTCCTGGGCCGCGACCAGCCGCTGCAGCAACCCGCGTTCGTGGATGGCCTTATCAGTCTTCAGACGATCGGTCATGTCGCGCGCGATCTTCGTGAAACTCTGGACCTCCCCCGCTTTGTTCTTGATAACCGTCATCACACCCGAGGCGAAGAAAAGCGAACCGTCTTTCCGTACGTGGAACCGTTCGTCCGGGGCGCGTCCTTTCTTGAGGGCGGTCCGTATCTCGTGCGCCGGGACCCCTTTTTTTCGATCCTCCGGGGTAAAGATGATATCCACGGGCTGCCCGACCGCCTCCTCTTCCGACCAACCGAACACCTTCTCGGCCCCCGCGTTCCACAGGCTGATCCGTCGATCACGGTCCAAAGTGAAGATCGCGTAGTCTGATGCACTCTCGATTAGCAACCGAAGACGTTCGTTCGTCGCACGAAGGGCGTCCTCGGCGCGTTTGCGTTCGGTCGCATCGACAGACACTCCCACGATACCGCTTAAGTTTCCATTCTCATCCCGGATGGGGTAGTCGGACACTTCCGCGGGGAACACAGTGCCGTCGCGTCGCTTGACGTCGAACTCGCCGTTCCAGCTTTGACCCTCCCGAAGCATCGACATTATTTCCCTGGCCCGGTCGGCATCAAGGTCCGGCGTTGTGATGTCCAGGATGTTCTTTCCTTTCACCTCGCCCGCCCTCCAGCCGAACATCTTTTCAGCGAAACGGTTCCAGTAAATGACCCGTCCATCGGCGTCCGTCGCGATCACCGCTTGCTCAACGGCCTCGAGCAAATGTGCCTGAAACTTCAATTGTTCCTCAGCACTTTGCAGATCGGAGATGTCGTGCAGGCAATTGATAGCCCCGATGAGCCTGCCATCTTGATCTCTGAACGCACGGGAATTGACGACGAAACTTCTTCGGCTCCCGTCCGGCCGCTCCACCACCATTTCCCTATCTGAGGCAGCAATGCTCTCTCCTCTCATGGCCCTCGCCATCGGCGATTCCGTATGCGGCATGGACGAACCGTTGGGGTAAAACAGCTTCCACGAGGTTCCGAACGGGTTCTTGAGATCGCGAATTTCCAGGCCGACCCCCAACAGTTCTTCGGCGTGTTTATTGCACTCTTGAAAGTTTCCCTCCGCGTCGGTCGTGTATACGGCGACCGGGACTGAATCGAACAACGTGCGGTACCTTTCACCGAGGATCTGCGATGCGTTCTCGATCTGCCGTCGGACCGTCACATCGCGGGCGACGATGGAGACGCCGGCAACGTCGCCGCTAGTATTCAGGACCGGCGACAATACGATTTCGAGAACCATCTCACGCCCATCTTTGTTCAACCGCACCGTGTCGAAGATCTCGACGTCAACGCCGGCTTCGATTCTTCGAGCCTTGGCGAGAACCTCGTTAAGGTCTACCGGAAGCGTTAGTGCGGTGATCGGCTCGCCAAGCACTTCGGGCCTACCGTAACCGTAGAGCCGCTCGGCGGCTTTGTTCCAGCTGGTAATCGCGCCCTCCAGGTCGATGGTGATAATGGAATCCATGCTGGACTCAACGATCGACGCGAGGAGACGCTGGGATTCTTCCAGCGACCTGTGATCGGTGACATCGTAAAATGTCAGCACGACCCCATTGATCTGATCGTCCAGCGTCCGGTATGGAAGCACATGCAGCAGGAACTTTCGCCCGTCTTCGGTCTCCACCGATCGTTCGATGGAATTTAGCGTTTTCAGTACTGATCTGGCGTCCGCGAGGACATCCGTACCAGCGAGGTGGCTGGTGATATCGCCCAGATGACGACCGATATCGGCGGGTATCAAATTGAAAACTTCTTTCGCCGCCGGTGTGAACATCCGCACGCCGAACGTGCGGTCGAGGAATATTGTCCCGATCTCGGTGGAGTTGACCAGATTGTTGAGATTATTGCTGGTTGAGGTGACCTCATCGATCTTTACGTTCAGTTCCTGATTTACGGTATTCAATTCTTCGTTGAGGGATTGCAACTCCTCCTTGCTTGTTTCCAGTTCCTCCACAGCCGAACGAAGCTCCTCGTTGATCGCGTGAAGCTCCTCATTTGAACCTCTGTGTTCTTCCGCCTGGATGCGGTACCGCTCGTCGGAATCGCGGATTCTCTGCTTCAGGCGCGCTATCTCGTTTTCAAGCTGCTGTGCGACATCTACCTCCGAGATCGGCCCTTGTTGGATTCGTTTATCATCTGTGCCTGAGACTTCTTCGAAAAGCACCAGAAGGTGATTTGGTCGCTCACCCCCGTCCTCCGTCATCGGCCGGACCCGAATGTTCACCGAAGCATCACGGCCGTCGAGTGCAACCGCAACATCGTCAACATCGACTCCTACGTTCTCTTGCACTGCCTGGTACAGCGCCGTCCGAAGTCTGAGCCGGAGTTCGTCGCGCACCAGGTCCAATAAACTCTGGGTAAACTCACCCCCTTTCATTCGCAGGAACGGCAGGACGTTGTCCGACATATGCACGATGTCGAACTCTGTGTTCACCAAAACCGACGGGGTGTATTGTTCGAGCAGCTCTTTATGCAGGATCGCCGGGGGAGCCTGGGTGGGGGCCGGCATGTCCCACACTCGCGGCGGAAGCTCAGGTGTCGACAAAAGGGGCCGCAGCGCGGATGAGGTCGTGGTGGGAACCGGGTAGACGGGCTGCACCGCCTGACGCCGCTGATACACGTGGTGTTGCCGGCCCACCGGGGAGAACAGTTGCGTCTCACCATCAACGGTTTCGGCCGTGCCGAGAAATAAATACCCCTTCGGAACCAGGGAAAAATGGAAGGTCTGCATCAGCCTCTGCTGGGCCGCATGGTTCAGATATATCAGCAGGTTCCGACAACTAACCAAATCGATGCGCGCGAAAGGCGGATCCCTGAGCGCGTTGTGATTGGCAAACAAGATCGTCTCCCGCAACTCGCGCTTCACCCGGAACCCACCGTCATTCGGGACAAAGAATCGATGGAGCCGCTCCTCAGACACGTCGGCCGCGTCGTTGACCGTGTAAAAACCCTGGCGAGCTTTCGCGAGTGCGACGTCGTCGATATCGGTCGCGAAGATCTGAGGCATGACAGACGGTCTTGTTTCCGCCATCAGCATCGCGATCGAATACGCCTCTTCACCTGTAGCGCAGCCGGCCACCCAGACGCGGGCCGGACGCGACCTGTCGTTGGCGGACAAGATGCGGGGCAAAATTTCTTTTTCCAGATAATTGAAAGTTTCCTTATCGCGAAAAAAGCTCGTAACGGAGATGAGAAGATTCTTCAGCAACGCCCGAGTCTCGTCTGGATTTCCGCGGACGAATTCGGAATACGACTGGAGATCGTTGAGCCCCCGCAGGCTCAGTCTGTTTGCCAGCCGGCGGTTGATTGTCCCGTTCTTATAGCTGGAAAAATCGTGACCGGTGCCGGTCTTCAACTGGTCCAAGATCTCGGTCAATGCACCGTTCTCGTCAGCCGATCGCGAAGAGGATTCTGCCGGGAGTTGGATCCCGCCCAAACTCTCTTTGTAAGCCAAAAGCTTCCCCGGAATCTCGGCCACCTTGAAGATCCCGTCCACAAGATCGGTCGCGATCGAGTTCCGTGGCATCTCTCCGAACTCGGCTTCCGTGGGTGTCTGAACGAAAACCACCCCTCCCAGCTCCTTGACTCGCTTGAGTCCCATCGAACCATCTGCACCGGTGCCGGAAAGGACCACCGCCGCGGCTTTGTCGCTGTGCGATTCGCCGAGGGTACGGAAAAAGATATCTATGGGAGCCCGACGTTCTTCCGCTGTTTTCACGGGCGTGACAACAATGTGGCCGTCCACCATCGACAAGCTCTTATTGGGGGGAACAACGTACGCATGGTCGGGCAATACCTTTACCTTCTTGTTAACTTGTGTGACGGGTATTGCCGCGACGGACTGCAGGATCTGAGCTAACTGACTTTCGTGTTCGGGAGAGAGATGGAGAATAACGACGTAAGCCATCCCGGATTTGGGTTGTACAGCTTCGAAGAACGTTTTGAGGGCCTGGATTCCACCCGCCGACGCGCCTATGCCTACGACGATGATCTTATCGTTCTCAAACGAATGAAGACTCTTTTGATCCTCTTCCATCAAACTGGATGTCGTGGACGAACTCTCCAAATCGAGACCGGGCCAGCGATCTGCCACGCCTCACTGACTAAATGGGGTCTAGATGCAGTCTGGCGAATCTCTTCCCAAAAAGCAACGAAATCATAAAAAAGTCGCGCGTGAGTTCGGGTCGGAACCGGCAACTACAGCGACCCGGTCGCCCGGAGTCAGTACGGGAGCAGTAGCGCCTGGGTAAATCCGACTGCCGACTACTGTGGTTAGGGCGCCCAGTGTCCGATTGGAGATCAATGCGGCACGAGTCAGTACCGGGAGCGGTAGCGACCGGGTCTCACCCCGAGGGGATTTAGTACCGCTCCCGGTACTGACTCGTATGACAATTCCGTTTGAGATTACCCACCCACATCAAACCGGTCACGGGGCCTTGGTTCCAAATATTCGGCGACCGACTGGAACCACGAATTCACACGAAACCACACGAAAAAGATCACGAAATCTCCGTGATTGCCCGCAAGCGGATCCTCAGATACTCCGCTAGTGACCTCCGGCTCGCCGGCCGGTAGTTGTCTTTCGTTTTATGCGATAGATAACTTCGGCATCCTTTTGTTCGCGCACCCACTCGTCCACCCATCGGAAACTAAGGGCCGGGGTTAGAGTGGGGTTCGCCGCCGAGATCGCCGCAAACGCTTTATCACGGTCCGCACCCCTGGTCAGCTTCTCCGCGTCGCCGACGATGACCACGCTGGACCAATTTTCATCGTCTATTACCTCTTCGACCTGAAGGCAGACTTCTGGATTCGAATCGATCATCTCTGACTTCTTGCCTTCGGTCGTGAAAATGTAAATGGTGTGCTGGTCCAAAGCGAAATGGATCGGCACAACGTAAGGATGATTATCTCGAGCGCAGCCGAGGTGGCCGTATCTAACGCGGTCGAGCAAGGCGTCCATCTCGCCGTGGGTCATGTCTTTTACTTCGAGCATCTGGCCCTCCTAAAATTCGTAGTCCTTAAAACAAGATGTGCGGTCGTTTATTTCCACTGGACCGCAATTGGATCGGGGACGGATTCCCTCCGCGTAAGTTTTAGCATACGGCGCGGAAACATTCGCAAAAACGACTCATTCAATGCGGGTTTCCGTAACTAATCACCGGCAGTGCAAATGGTATTCCGATGTTTCACGGGCGTAAGTGATCTAGATTACGACCCAGTGCTTTTATTCCATGTGGCAGCCCTGAGTATTAGTCGGGGGAACGTCGGCCATCAGCGCTTCGGTGTAAGCCGGGAAAGAGCCAGTTCAATTTGGATTTTAGATCTTGGATTTGTTCCGTGCCGCTCTTTGTCTTCCGCGCATTCCGTGGTTCACCGCTTTGATTGACCATGGAACACACAGAAGACACGTCACAGAAAAGAGATCCGCGTCGTCCGCGCAGATCCGCGGCAAAAAAAGAGGAGGTGAACGTAACCTCGGCTCCGATCCAAACCAAAATCCGAAAAGGGACTTACTTCACTTGCGTTCCGGGTGCCTGGTAACCGATCTGCCCGGCTTTCTGCAACGCCTCTATCGTATCTTCCACTGTCATAAGCACCGTTGTCTCAAGTGAGCTAATTGCACCGCCTGCGGTGATTGCCAGAGCGACCGCGGCGACCGAGACATTATCGGGAGCCTCCCAGAGGTTATATCCGTCGCTGTCTCCAAACGCATACCAAAACCCGTGCAGCTTTCCACCGACGGATTCGATATACTGCTGAGCCGCCTTCCGGCGGTCTTCCGGGGCACGAATGAGTCTCGCCCAAGTCTCGGGTGTGTAGCTAAACTTTGTCAGATAAAGCGGCATATGTTCTCCTAAATTCGTCTAATGTTCGTGCAGGCGATCATTCTATATGAGTTCGCTCTCATACACCGACGGATCGATGCTGATACAGATCTCGAGCAGCTTTAGCTGCGAGGCGGCCCGGACGTTCTTGAAAGACTTAACGGCTACCCGAAACTAGACTCAGGCCACACGTGATCATTTTGCGGACTGACACGAAACCGTCGAATTCTTCGCCAACAGATCCCGAAGACCGGCAACCACCGACTCGGTAACCGTCTGCAGACGGAATCGGCCCAACCGCTAACCATATCAACTTCGGATTTCTCTCGTGTCTTTTTAGTGTGATTAGTGTGTTTCGTGGTTAAAGTTCTAACAATAACTATCGAGCCTCGGTACAACCAAAAAATCTAACCACGAAACACACCAAGCACACGAAGAAGACACGAAAAGTAAAATAGAGGCTCTTCGGCTCAGCCGGGTTCTAAGTGCATCGAATTAACCCCCGTCCAGTTTTTCTATCCATAAAATTCTAAACAGAGCTATCCTAAGGGCCTGCACCACCGCGGAGGTCAACATGAAAACCTTTGTCGTATGTTTCGCCCTTACTTCAATTCTCGTAACCAGTGCGACCACAGCTAACACGCAATCGTCTCGAGACGAGAGCGGCGACAAGAAACGGTTCGAGCGTTTCGAGAAACGAGTCCACGAATTGCGAGCGATCCTCAAGGTTCCCGGGATGTCCGCCGTCATTGTTAAAGATCAAAAGGTGCGGTGGACAGCGGGATCTGGATTCGCGGACGTCGAGAAGCAGACTTCCGCGATGCCGAACACGCTGTTTCACATCGCATCGCTGACTAAGACCTTCGGTGCGACGCTTATCATGCAGCTCGTGGAGCAGGGAAAGCTGAGCCTTGACGAGCCGGCGTCGCGATACTCAACCGACTTCAAGGACGATTCCGTCAAGATAAAGCATCTGCTCACTCACACGTCGAGCGGGAAGCCAGGTGACCGTTTTCAATATGACGGTCGGAATTATGACTACGTCGACGCGGTTCTTGAGAAGAAGACTGGTAAGAAATTTACCCAGCTCGTCGTGGAAACGTTTTTTGATCCGTTGGAGATGACGGACAGCGTTCCCTATCACAACGTCGTTGTTGATGCGGATAAGTGGATGACTTTGCTGGGACAGGAACGCCTGGATCGTTACAAGAAAAATCTCGAGAAGTTTGCGGAGCCCTACTCATACTATGGCGCCGGCGAGATCATCCACACATCCTATCCTGGAAGACATTACAACGGTTCCGCGGCGGGCCTGCTATCGACCGCTCTCGACATGGCGAAGTACGATATCGCCATCGATCGCCACCAGTTCATCAAGAAAGAGACGCAGGAGCACGCCTGGACGCCTTTCGTTTCGAACTCCGGCGCCCGGCTGCCACACGGACTCGGGTGGTTCGCGACGAATTACCACGGCGTCAGACTCATCTGGCATTACGGGCACTGGGGCAGCGGATTCTCGGCGCTTTATCTCAAAGTGCCGGAGAAAGATCTGACGCTCATCATGCTCGCCAACAGCGAGTCGCTCGTTGACCACCAGTTTGACGAGCGCGCGATGACGGCCAAGGTCATCGTCGACAATGTGTTCGCATGCAGCTTTCTGGATGCATGGGATCTCGGATACGGATGCGAAAAAAATTCCCAGGCCGCGATGAAAAAGTGGATCGCTAAACGGCGTGCGAGCGGGAAGGTCGCCATCAAGGTATCGCCGGAGGTTCTCGAGTCCTATGTCGGCGAGTACCAATTCGAGACCTTAAGGAACCGGATCTTTATCGTCACGCGCGAGGGCGACAAACTACTAGTCCAGGAGCCGCCGGGAAAAGGTTTTCAGGTCTTCGCCGAGTCGGAGACTAAATTCTTTCTGAAGGACAGGACTTGGGGCCTTGAGTTCACCCCCAAATCCGGAGCCCAGCCCGCTCAACTAAAGATCGTCCAAGGCAAAGACGCATTCCTGTCGAAGCGGATCAAGTAAGTAGGATTGCGAATAGATTTTTGGCCGCGAAATGAGCGATTGTGGTACTCCACTTTCCCGCTCGAAGCGACCGCCGCAGACAAATTCAAATCCGAAAGGATTGGAATTGTGCTGGAATTCGACGCGGCAAAGAATCAAATGATTTTAAAACAGGGCGGAAGGGAAACAGTATTTACCAGGGGAAAAATAACGATTTCTTGTTCGCCTTCTCAAGCGGATGACCGGTAAAGAGACCTGATAAATAATTTTCCCGAGATCGCAGTGGTTTGCTCTACTGTGTCGTCCTGCGAAGCGTCACCCGGAATGGCGCAAGATCGCGGGTTACGGTGAAAGTTTTTGTTTCGACCCGGAACACGATCTCATTCTCGTCGACGCCCTTACTGCCGCGAACCCACACCTTATACTCGCGACCAGCATAGCCGTCGACCTGAAATTTCCCGTTAGCATCCGTTTGGACACAACCACTGACGCATATGTTGTTCGCGACAACGTCCGTCAGCCCGACACTTACTCCTGCCGCAGGCGTTCCGTCAGGCCAAAACACCGTGCCCGAGACCGCGGCCGCTTCGAGACGACGCGGAATTCGAATATATAGATCCGGGATCTGGCTTCCGGGCTTGATCTCGATGACTTGAGCTGCGGTTCTATCGAGAACGCCGGGCGCGAATACCGCCGGAAACGGAGCGGCTTTTTCGGGAGCGTGGAAGAAGTTCACCGAGACTGTGTACCTGCCCGGTGGAATGTCGAAAGTGTAGAGCTGGCCCTGTGGATTCGTCACACCGAACTCGTCAGGAAGCGAGTTCGTGCTCCAAGCAATTCCGACGGGCACGAACTCCACCCACCGATTGGTGACCGGCCGGCCGTCGGGATCAAGCACGGTTACCTTAGCCCGCATGTCGTTCTCGATCGATAGATTCTTGATCGCACACCCGTGCGCGTTCAACCGGAATTCCTTCTCGTGGTAAAAGTCGAACGACCACCCGGTTTCGAGTTTGTTGTCGAGCAAGTAAAGTCCTTCGGGCAGCTTTGCGAATATATATTTACCCGTCGCATCGGTCCGCGTCTCGAAGATTTTCGAATCACCCGAACGAATAAGTCGAATCACGCGATTCGCATATGGCAGGCGAGGCTCGCCCAGGAGTGAGCTTTGCTCGTACCGAGTGACGGCGCCGGAAACTGTGGCGCCGCTGTTCTGAAGGACCTGCTGAAGTTCCGAGAGGTCACCGACACCGCTGGAAATGAGAGCAGTTCGAGTGCAAACTGAGGTTGTCAATTGACCTTCGTGCTCGTAGGCATAGACGATGTATTCTTCACCCTTCTCGAAAGGGAAGCCGCAGTCGCCGAATCCGAAGCCGGTGTGTACGTCGACAGCCTCTCCGGCTTGTACGCCGAGCACAGCGCGACTCACCGCGAATTTGAATGTCTGATCCTTAGTCCCGGCCTTAAACATGTCCGACATCCTCTCGCCTCGTTCTCCATCGACAACTTTGCCGACGAACACCGCCTTTGCATCCCCGTACGCCGCACAGACGGGTTGCTTCTCTCTACACGAACATGCGAAGGCTGCTGCCGCGGTCGCGAGGCAGAATACGATCCCGAGGACTCCGAACTTGATTCTGCTGATTAATGGGGCTCGATACATACGAAAAAGAGAATGCGTTAGTCGGGCTCCTGGTTGCCTGAGGTACTGCCGGAATCACAGTTTAGAATGGGTGTCCGGGGCGAGCAAACCATCCCGTTGTTTCGGGTATCGTACAAAGCTGGAGGTAATTCATATGAAATTGATGGCTGTCGTGTTATCGGCCTGCCTGGTCGCGTTGAATAGCGCCTCGACGAATGCGCAGGCGATCGATCCTAAAAGCAGAGAAGCATTTCAAGTCAGGAAGAATGTCCTTATCACCGACATGACCGGGGTCAGGTTCAGCGATCAAAATATCGAAGACCTGAAACTCTTGGAAGATGGTTCTGAACAAAAGATCACGGCTCTGTCACCCATTGCGGGACTGCTCCACCTTGTAATCGTCATCGATGATTCGGGCTCGATGATATCGGAAAAGGCGAACGTGGCGGTCGTTGGAAAGTTCATAGTTCAAAATCTCGAACCCAACGCACAGGTGCAGATTGTCAGATTTCCTAGCATTGGAGTGGTGAACGAATGGACCTCCGATAAGCCCGTGCTCTTGAAATTATTCGACGCGGCGCCGCGCGCAGGCGGCAATTCACCGATCTATGACGGCGTATGGACAGCGCTCGATCAGATAAAAGCCGCACAGACGCCTGGTGACGAAAAACGCTTCGCCGTCGTTTTGATAAGCGATTGCATGGAAGGCGGAAGTCTTCACAAGAGGGAAGAGCTCCTTGATGAATTGAAGAAGACAAACGTCCCGCTTTTTACCGTGATGTTGACGGAGCAGTTCGATCGCTACCAGAGCAGAGTTCCCTATGCTCGAGTGGAGTCTATGATTAAGCAGATCGAGCGATTTCCTCATGACTCGGCGCTAGCTTCCGGCGGCTCTGCATATTTTCCACGCAAGGGAGATAACGCAAAACTCCCACTCGCCGAAACGTTGAAAGATCTGACGGCTGAGTTGTGGTCGCAGTTCGTTCTCACCTACACCCCGACCAACCAAACTCGCGATGGCAAGGAACGCAAACTACGAATCGGCGTGACCGATACTTTAGACAAGCGCGTTGTGAGGATAAAGGAAACCTACGTAGGCGCGCACGCGAAGTAGTTTTCTTAACAGCATAAAGGTGCGAAGCGGATAATTCTCTGTTATGCCCCTCCGTCACCTTCATCCCTGTAGAAATGTCGCGGTTACATCGTGGTGATATTGCCCGCGAAAAGCGCGAAAGGACGCGAAAAAGATTTGCCCGCGAATAACGCTGATAGGGCGAATAAGAATTCAGTAGTCTTCCTTTCCGCGTCCATTCGCGTAATTCACGGGCATCACTCAATCCGATCACCCCAGGCAGTTCGCGGCTATCGTGCCGAGAAAACTACTTGCCCGCTACCTCGTATTCCCGCAGTGTGCATCGTAACCGACCGGCCGTTATCTGAAATAGTGATCGTACCGCCGTATCCGACACGACCAGCTTTCCTTGTCCTGAACTCGAGGCTTCGGTCGTTGACACTTGTGACGGAGAGTTCGTCAGCAGTTGGATCACCCTTAATGGCGTAGAATCTGCCGTCCGTTTTTCCCGTCCACTGTCTCCCGTTCCCACTCAACTTGATCGTTCCCGACCGCCCGTCGAGAACGCTCGTCCAGCCGATGGTCTTCCGTCTTCCGAACCTTTTCCGATCAACGGAAACGGTCGCCGTACTTGCGGACACCCGGTTGAACGAGAGCCTGCTTCGTGTGCGGATCGAGCCCGGACCGTAGAGATCACCCGCAACTGCTCCGCCGACCGCGAGCAGCAGGACCGCAAGTGCACCACCGGAAAGACTGTCGTCGTCATCGTCGGTCTGAAGACGGGTGTATGCGGAACTCGGGGTTGCGTATAGTGCGGCCTGCGCTGGTACCGAAAAAGTAAATAAGACAGCGAAGGTGGCGGTCATCGCCAGGAACCTTATAGTGATTGCATTCATAGACTCTCCTCCAACTTGTATCGAATGTGTGATCATGCAGCGTCGACTTTTATTCTTGTGGCCAACAGTTAATGCGTGTGAAAAGCGGAGAACCTATCATTGACCGCTGGATTATCCTGGAGATCGATGCTGGGGGATGAGATCCGAGGCAGAAAAGAAGGACCAGAGCGCCTCGTTATAATGCAAGGCCTCGTTCGTGTGACTTAGGTGATTCATGTATTTCGGGGTTCGATTTTTTCAAAAAACAAGAGGAACGACGAAACACACGAGGCAGGCTGGTTTCAAGTTCTTCGTTAACATCAACTCGCGCGAGATTCGTAGGCCAAAACGCCCGAAAATGGTAAAGGGGGCGGTCGCTGTCATGAAAATGCTCTAGTCCATCAGCTCGACGCGACAACGCCATTCAGTACCTTTATTTCTCAACTTCTCAATCGTGTCCCAAAACCCTAATACAAGACAGGTAGATCGTCTGGCAGACCCCAGACAAATGCCTGGAAGCCGGTCTGACTGCCGTTCACGTAGTAGATCCCGTTCGGTGAGTTTCGTCGGTAGACCGCCTGGTCCGTCTTACCGTCGCCGTCATAGTCGGCGGGCACGGCGATGTCACCATTAGTACCCCAGTGAACAACGGCCACAACGTTGTCCGAGCTTCTGATCCACCACCAGTCGCCAGTCGACGGCCGAAAGATCGTCAGGTCGCCCTTACCATCGCCGTCAAAATCAGCCGGTACGAATCTGTCGTTGAAGATCCCGAAGTGAAATACGCGTGTTTTGGAGGTTGCAGGATTGCGAATTGCGACGGTGCTCGTCGCAATCGTGAAGCTTACGACCTCACAATTCACGTCGCCATCCATATCGCCGATCCGGACAGCACCGTCGCCAGATCCGTACAACAACGTCGTCGTCGCGCCGGTGGCGCTACTCCTGTGCGTAATGCGTCTCGTCTCACCGTCTAACACCCCGGCATCGGTCTTCCCGTCACCGTCGTAATCCTGCGGAAACTGAAACCACTGTGGTCCACCCGAGCTCGTAACCGAGTTGAATATAAGCGAGCCTGTCTGACTCGAGAGGATGTAGTAATCGAGCTTGACTGGAAAAGTCTGGACCAGTCGCGCGATGGCAAGGTCGGTTCGACCGTCGCCGTCGTAATCGCCGGCGACCGTGTTGTCATGATTGATACCCCAGTGCACGACCCGGAAGCCTTCCGTCGTCTGCCATAAGTACCAGATCTTCTGATTACCCTCGGAACGCGTGACCGCGAAGTCGGCCTTGCCGTCGCCGTCAAAGTCGTTGATCTTCTCGAACATCGACTGGGCGAATGCGGACGAGGCAAGAAATGAGAGCGAGATGATCGTTAGTAAGCGGCGTGCGGAAATAGACCTAGTCATATTACCTCCGGAAAGCGGAATCAGGCTCATAATATATAGCATCCGTGTTGTCGATTCCGAACCCCACTTGACTTGTCCCCGCGGACGGCCACAAGTGGCTTGTTCCCAAACCTGCGAATGTTGTGGGCGCCGCGAGTTAGCGTTGAAGTTGCGGCCACAAGTGGCGCTTCCGGACTTGCGAATGTTGTAGTCGGCGCGGGCTAGCATTAAAGTTGTGAACGGCTATGCTCTGGAAATCTTTTTCATGTTGTCTTTCGTGTTTCGTATGGTGCATGTTGATTCGTGGTTCGGTTTTCTAAGACATAACCACGAATCACACGAACCACACGAAACAACACGAAAAAGAAAACTCGTATCCGCCTGATTCGTCAAAAATCCGCGTTAAAAAAGCGTCGGACAAATCCAATTCACTTGTCTCAAGGCCAATCCAAGATCCAAAATCCAAAATCCAAAATCGCAAGTCATGCAACGGTTATTATCACCTTCCCGTGCGCACGCTTTTCTCTGACGTACTGGACGGCGGTTGCCGCCTGTACTAACGGGTAACGTCGATCGATGACCGCCGTGATCTTTCCCGACTCGATGAGCTCGGCCAGGTACGCGAGGTCAGCGGGTTCAAGTTTCGCTATGAACGCCCCGAGCTTCTGACTTGTAAAGGGCGCGGCCAGCATCGGTTTCAGCAAACTTGCGAATGCGACAACCCCGGCAGGACCACGACCGAGAACGCCGGCGGCTATATAGATTCCCTTTGGCGTCAGAGCGCGTCGGTAATCGGCTAACGAGTTACCTCCCGCAAGATCGAAAATGACGTCGTGGCGATAGCCGCTGTGCGTAAAATTTTCTTTTGTGTAATCGATCACGCGGTGGGCACCAAGACCGAGGACGAGTTCCGCAGACTCACCGCTACACACCGCGGTAACATCCGCTCCAAGCACTTTCGCGATCTGTACGGCAAACGTTCCCACACCGCCGGCCGCCCCGGTGATCACAACCTTCGTCCCCGCCGTAACCTTTCCCCTGTCGCGCAATGCCTGCAGCGCGGTCAGACCCGCGACCGGTATGGCCGCCGCCTGCTCATGCGAGACGCCAACGGGTTTTGCGGCGAGCTTCGATTCCTTCGCACACGCAAACTCGGCAAACGCCCCCTCGCAACTTCCGAAAGCCGCATCTCCCGCCTTGAATCGCGTTACGCTCGAGCCGACAGCTTCGATCACGCCCGATACATCCACACCCGGAACAGGATTCTTAGGCGCGAACAACCCGCCCCCCATCACCCGCGCGATATTCGTCGTCATGACATGCGAGTCAAGCGGATTCACCGAAGCCGCGTGAACCCGGATCAGGACGTCGTCGTCCTTCGGAACAGGTTTCTCGATCTCTTCGAGCTTAAGCACATCGAGCGGCGCCCCGTATTTCCGGTAGACCATGGCTTTCATAAGAAACATGCTCCTTCGTTGCGGCTTACTTTTTTTGGATCAGAACAATGTACGCGCGGCGGGTAATAAGAGTTTCCGAAAAGATCGGCGCCAGATTTAGCGAATGAGGCGGATACAGAAAAAGTTGAACAGGGAAGAAGGGGATAGGGATAAAACGTTCGGAAATCGGCCGCGCCCAAGATGATCCCGTGTTAGGATGACCGTACTTTCCGATGAAGACACTCCTTATCGTTCTTCTTCTCGCATTACCATTCACGGCGCAGACCCGTGCCGAGCTGGAAAATAAATTCGGCCAACCGGAAGGCGATCGCTATCGGATCAAGTCGAACATGGCTGTGCAGGCGACGTTCTTCGAAAGCGGCCGAGTGAAGACGCTACGAATTATTCCGGCTGATCCAAAAGAACTGCTGACCAACGAGGAAGCGTGGAGGATGATGGGACAACTCGCGCCAGGTCGGCTCTGCCACCGTGCGCGGAATTTGTCGCAGCTCGAAGTATCATGTCCGCCATTCGGTAAGTGCCGACTGATCCGAGAAGAGTGGAGAAGGGCAACGACCCAGATGGTGAGGTTCAAGAAAGATGTAGTTTATTTCTCGATTACGTTGACCGACGACGTCAAACCTCCGCCTGGAAACATCAATCTATTGCCAGGTTATTCACACACACCGGGCTGCGGGATCGATACGGCTACCGGTTACATCAGAAAGCATGGCGGCATGGAGATCTACTACGACATCGGGAAACTTGCCGGCAACTTTGCGAAACGCTACGTCGGTTCCGACAAAGTTGAATGGACGAAGACTGAAAAGGTCGGTGATGATGCGGTACTGATTATGCTAACCAAGGAAAAGCGGATTGTGGCGACGTTCGAGAAAGCCGCCGCGAATTTCACAGCTTCAGTAAACTCGCAGTCGGACATTAATGATTTCTTAAAGATGGTGCTGAGCTATGCTTCACCAAAAAGAAATTGAAGCGTATAGATAGCAGCAGACCAAACCATTCCAAGCCCGTCGTTCAGAGGAATTGGTATTGAGCGGTCCCATCCCGTGTGAAGTATTCTGTTTCGCATGTCAGACGAACTCGACAAACTAAAAGAGAAGATGTGTGGGCTGGCCGAAGAAATGGCGAGGGCCTCAGGTCGGATCAAACTAGACTACTCGCATGAATCGATTCGACACGTCGAAGCAATTCTGGCCGCCGCGCACGATGGCTACATCAGATCGGGCTCTGAGAACGGTTTACAGGGTGAAGCGTTCGCGTTCGCCTCTTACATCGTTAGGGTCGTAGAACTGAATATGCAAGGGTCTGTCCGCTGGGAAGTCGACCATCCAAGAATGGGCGAGGCTTCTTTTCCACTTTATCTGGATGATAATGAGGTAGTTTTTCCTGTCGCTTGGTGCCAAAAGAGAATTTTCGACGGGCCTGCAGATAACATTTGGAACAAGTACCAGTATTTTGTGTTGAAGAGTGAACCGCCACCGAAGAAGGGAATCTTGAAGAAGATCTTTGGAAGGTAAGAAAACGGAGCGTATGCAGGAGTCGAGTACAACTCCTTACGTTCGGATTCCCATGCCTGCCCTTCGTCTTTCGGGTGGACGTTGGCGATCATGGCTTCGGTGGTCAGCATCAGACCGGCAATCAAGGCGCGGTTCTGCAGGGCAGTACGTGTCACCTTCGGGATCCATGTCCGTTTCATTCAGGCGCTCTTTGACGGGAAGCTCATTTCGCAGGAGAACGTCAATCAAATGAAGAATGGAATGGGAGTGAGTGACCTCAAGCTCGGCGACAAAACATTCTATGGCAATGGAGGGAGC
>DASUSJ010000295.1:0-4717 GCA_036375155.1 Pyrinomonadaceae bacterium | reverse complement strand
GACCTTTTTTTCGATAATCGGAGGTGAAGGGTATGAATGGTTTGTTGGCTGTTGTCTCGATCGCTTTGACTGCCGTCTCATTTTGGATGTATCGGAGCAGCCCGGACAACACGTTGTGGTTAGTTGGCGTTATCGTCTTTTTGATAGCGACGTTGGTCTTCGGAGGCCTATTTCTGTCGGGCAGAGTAAATAAAACCGACGATATTCACATTACTGAGTAAATCGCCGGAAGCTGCAGGTTTTTGACACTGGCTTCCTTTTAGACTTTTTCTCGATGCGGGCAAAGCTGGTTGGTGATCCGACCTCGGACTTTGCCCGCATTCGTTTTTCGATACATCTTTGTGCAGGTGAGTTTTCTTCTAACAATAGGTATAATGCTGAAAAAAATGTAAGGTTTAATAAAGCTCTACATTTTGTGGAAGAACAAGGAATGCCAAAGATCGCAGACATACAAGAGACTCCGAACCCGAACGCCGTTAAATTCATCCTGAAGGAACCGGTGTCGCACGGAACGTCTCACTCGTTTAAGAGCCGTGAGGATGCCGCCGGAAACAGCATGGCGGAGTCGCTGTTCGATGTGGGCAACGTCGTATCCGTTTTTTACATGGACAAGATGGTGACGGTCGAGAAGACGGACGATGCCGAATGGGACGAGATCCTTCCCGACCTCGCGGTTCCGATACGGGCCGCTGAAAGTGTCGCCGTTTCGAACGGGAATGGGAATGCCGCAACTGCCGTCGGCGGTGCGATCGCCGCCGCAGCTTCGGATGATCCGAAACTGCGCGAGATCGAGGCCCTGCTTGACGAGCGTATACGACCGTATCTCGCGGGTGACGGAGGCTGGCTTGAAGTTGTCGAGCTCGAGGGTGAAGTTCTTAAGATACGTTACGAAGGTGCGTGCGGCAGCTGCCCGAGCTCGCTGACGGGTACGCTGATGGCGATCGAGAACATGATCAAGGACGAGATCGATCCAACGATCGAGGTCGTTGCCGTCTGATCGCTCTATTCCCTTGTCGGACAACAATTTTCTTGACACAATTCGCCGCCGTTCGTCATAATTCACAACGGTGGCGATTTTCTAGTAAATTGTCATTGCTCACCCGCAACTAACTTTCTACACCGAACCGCCATCCAAGCCCACCCGATTTTTTGCAGTCGTATTTTCAAGATTTGGAGGAGAAACCCCAGTGAATAGTGAAGAACTCGAACTTAGTCTGAGAACTGAATTCGAGAGTTACCTCAAAGGCGTCTTCGCTGGCATCCAGCAGGACGTTGCCGACTTTCAAAGGAATTTTGAAGCCGAGTTCGAAAAGCACAAAGCACAGATGGACGAGGCTTTTAGAGGCCTCGCGGCGCGTTTCGAATCCGACCCTAAATTTGATCAGGCTTTCACCGAATCGGTTGTGGAGCATCTCCGTCTCGCACGTGACGACGGTGCTCAACTCACGGCCCAGGCATTCAACGAAGCGCAAAAACTAGAACAGTCGAACGCGGTGTCCAGCTACGACTGTCTACGCGACGCGATCAACGAAATCACCGGCCAGACGACACAGGCCGCGATCCTCAAGTCGCTTGTCGATCACGTGTCGAGCTTCAGTCCGCGAGGTGCGTTCTTCATCGTCAAGCACGAAAGCTTTGTTTGCTGGCGTAAATTCGATCGAAACGGACACGTCGACGACGATTCCGTTCGATCGGTTATTTTCCCGATGAGCGCCGACACGCTTCTTGCGGACGCCGCCGGCAGCCTGAGAACGAAAGACAATTCGACCGCGTCGCATACCGAAGATGCGGTGTATCTCGATCCGCTGGGATTTGAACGGCCGGAACGAATGTTTGCCGTACCGCTCGTCGCACGCGGACGAGGCGTTGCAGTTCTGTACGCTGACCAGGATGCGGACGGCGATCCGGTAAATCTGGAAGCGATCGAAAGCCTGGTGCGTGTCGCGGCACTTACTGTGGAGCTTCGGGCTGCTGCCGCCGCCGCTGCGGCACCTCCGGCCGCCCAGGAAGCGCCGACGTACGTACCGATGCCCACCGCGGAGCAGCCAGTTGAAGCTGCGTCTGAAACTGCGGAGCCCGAAACCGTGCAGCATGAAACTTCGGAGCCCGAAACTGTGCAGCATGAAACTGTCCGGGCCGAAGCATACTCGGACGAAGCTGCTGAATCAGAGCCCGTCGAGGAATATACCGGCGAAGTTGCGTTTGAAGAAGCCGAAACCGTCGAGCCCGAACACGTCGAGGTCGAGACGGTGGAGCCTGTTACTGCCGAGACTGAGTATTTCGAGCCGGCAGTGGAACCCATCGAAACGGAAGTCAGCTACGGTGACCTTGAGGTTACGCCCGCTGTGACGGCGAATGATTTTGCATTCGCATCGGACGAGTCCAGTAATGCAGCCGGCGGTCCCACACCGGAGCCGGTGTCGGAGCCAGAGCGGGTTGAAGAATATGCCTACGCCGCTGAGACTAAGAATGGAACTAACGGAGGGTCGTACGAGACAGCTCCCGAACCGGTTGTGGAAGTCGCAGCGGCACAGCCAGCGAAGAGCAGACTGAGCGATCGCAACGTCGATCTTCCGATCGAGGTCGCCGATGACGAGCGACGTTTTCATAACGACGCCCGTCGTTTCGCACGATTGCTTGTTTCCGAGATCAAGCTCTACAACGAGCAAAAGGTGCACGAAGGCCGGGATGTAGGCGATCTTTATGACCGCTTACGGGAGGCGATAGACCGTTCACGTGAAATGTACGAAAAGCGCGTCCAGCCCCAAGTCGCCGCAAAATTCGATTACTTCGATTACGAACTTGTCACGAACCTTGCACAGGGTAATGCGACAAAGCTTGGTCCCAGTTACCCGGGCGCGAGCGTTTGATCCCCAATGAGTCGAACTTGAAGGCGGGCCGTATCGCCCGCCTTTTTTTATTTTGTCTCCGGATTTTCCCGTTCCGAATCCAGCAAGGGCCGGGTAGGCGGTACATTATCCGGCGAGGTATGCAGGTGAACAGCCTTCCAGTCTTTCCCGATCTTCTTGAACACAATTGTCGTGCGTCCTGTCGCACTCTCGAGCTTTCCGTCGTATTCCTGCGTTTGCTTCCACTTGAATGAAACGTAAGCTGACGTCGGGCTGAGCATCTCGACCCGAACTCCGGTTGTTTCCAGAGTCACATTTTTGGTTTTCGCGAAGCTGGAAGTCCGGTTCTCTTTCATCTGCGCCCAGCCCATCGTGACTGATCCGTTGTTGTTGAAGAACAGCGTCCGCTCGTTGTTGTCGTAAACACTCATCAGCTTCTCGACGTCGACCTGGCGAATGCCTTCGGTCAGTCGATCGAATGCGTCGCGAACGCCTTTGGCCGGATCCGTTTTCGCCGCACCTCCGGTCTTCTGTCCAAACAAACTGACGCAAGAGAGAAAAATCACTATCGAAATTAATGCAAATTGTTTCATTGAGCTCATCCTCCAATCGGGGATCACCAGCGGAAAGTTTATAATCTACGAACTTCCGGTTGCAACATCCCTCTTCCGGCGCCTTCACTCAACTATGACCGGTACTTTCGACTGTGCTTCGTTCTCTGCGCTTGTAGAACGCAGCTGCGTACCGACCCGGATCGGCTAATATGTTTTGAAAATCAACCCGGTATGCCGGTAACCGCGCATACCATTTCGTTGTGACCTGAAACCGATCCACACGATTTCGTAAATCCGATGCGCAAGAAATCTTTACAAACCTCAACATTTTCTTTACACGCGGGTTATCTCCTCCGGCGGTATGATTCTTGCCGTTGGCCGAACTGAACGCGACGCTTTTTTATACGCAGTTCGATCAAGGCTCTGCCCCACAGGATTAGGCAAAACAATTTGAGGAGGAAGCTTTTATGCATTCCACTAAGGTTCGATGGGCGTTTCTGACACTTGCGGTGCTTATTGGAGGCACGAGTGTATTCGCAAACGAGACCGACGACTATGTCCCGGAGGTTACGGATCGTGTTGCCCGCGTAAGTTTTGTGCAAGGTGACGTGCAGATACGCCGTGCCGAAAGCCAGGATTGGGAGGTTGTTGTTTTGAATCTTCCGATCGTCGAAGGCGACGAGATCGCAACTGATGGCAACGGCCGATTCGAGATCCAATTTAACAGTCACACACATCTTCGCGTCGCGGAGAATTCGCAGATCAAGATCCTCAGCTTGAAAGACGAAGGAATTGCCATCAGTGTGCCGCTCGGAACAATAAGTCTGCGAGCAAATGAACTAGATTCGGGTAGATCGTATTTTGAGATCGACGCTCCGAAGACGACAGTCTCGATCCAGAAGTCGGGAATGTATCGCGTCGAGGCGGGCGTGCCCGACAGCCTCGAGGTTTTCGTTTCGGCACTCGACGGCGGCGAGGCTCGTGTTTATTCTTCGGATGCTGGATTTACGATCAAGAACGGCAGGAGGGCGAAGATCTTTATCGCCGGCAGTCAGCTGGGCGAGTGGGAGACGGCAGATGCGACGCAGCTAATCGACGAGTTCGACAAGTGGACGTTCGATCGCGACGAGATAATCGCCCAGCGACTTAGAGACGCTCACTACGATCGCTATTACGACCGCGACATCTATGGGGCCGAAGATCTTAACGATCACGGGGAGTGGGTGTATACACGCAAATACGGTTACGTTTGGCGCCCCTATCGCAACTCCATCAACCAGTATTCCGATTGGTCTCCGTATCGATATGGTCAGT
>DASUSJ010000294.1:0-10493 GCA_036375155.1 Pyrinomonadaceae bacterium | reverse complement strand
AATGCTTGTCTGTGCGCAAAAAGAAAAGCGACCGGAGCCGATCGCTTCAAACTCTAAGAATCGTGATGGTGGCCAGGGACGGGATCGAACCGCCGACACGCGGATTTTCAGTCCGCTGCTCTACCAACTGAGCTACCTGGCCCAATGCTTTTACTACGGGGCGAAGAGCAAGTTAATCAGTCTAAGGTGGCGATTTCGCGATGTCAAATCATTGCTTCGAAGCCGCGATCAGAATTCCCTGAGTGTCATCCTGGTTACAAATAATCTGTTGACAAGTCGGGATCGAAGGCTAATAATCTCTATTTAGTAGTTGTTAGCCTATGGCAACTACATACCTTCCAAATTCCGTTTGATACCTGCCCGTGCCGGTTTGAACGCCGTCGCTGTCCCCCAGGGACGCAACATTCAAGCCGGCACAGCTATTTTAAATTGGAGAGGTTTTGCTATTGATGTCACGAGTTCTATTTTTATCTTTACTACTTTCGTTGGTCGTATTAACTGCCGCATGCTCTTCGACTTCGACGCCGAACGCAAACACGAATCAGACAGCTGGAGTAGGAAACGTTAACGTCGATCCGAATAACTTACCCGAGGGGCTCTCCGCGAGTCCGGTTCCTCCCTCAGCGAATACGACACCCGGCATCCCCGATCCGAAAGCGGCAAACAGCATCCCGAAAGGTACGACGCCGACACCGGGAATCCCAAGTCCCGCAGACTTGAAAAAGCCTTTCAAGCCTGGAGCAACCCCGACGCCCGGAATACCCGATCCCGAGACTCTTCGAAAACAAATGCAGCGCAATGGGAACGGTAGTCCTACTGCCACAGGCGACGACACGCCGATGATGAAGAGCCGGAGGACTCCCGCACCGGCAAACAGGCCGTAATGGGACTACAAAAGGGAAGCGATAAAGCTTCCCTTTTTTAGGCTTGGGCTCCGTGAGCGGCCTCGGCTGCTTGCGCGAATCCGAGGACTACCTTGACGTCGTTCTCGATACGATCACGCAGCTCGGTATTCTCCTTGAGCATGTTCTTCACGTTCTCACGTCCCTGACCGAGACGCTCGCCTTTGTAGGAGAACCACGCGCCGCTTTTCTCGACCACATTGTTGTTCGTCGCGAGATCGATAAGATCGCCTTCACGAGAGATGCCCTCACCGTACATGATGTCGAACTCGGTCTCACGGAACGGCGGTGCACATTTGTTTTTGACGACCTTCACTCTCGTCCGGTTACCGACGACCCGATCTCCATCCTTAATAGCACCGATCCGGCGTATATCCAGACGAACACTTGCGTAAAACTTCAGGGCCTTACCGCCAGTTGTCGTTTCCGGTGAGCCGAAGAACACGCCGATTTTTTCGCGAAGCTGGTTGATGAAAATGAACGTCGTTCGCGAGCTTGAGACGATCGCTGTCAATTTTCTCAAAGCCTGCGACATCAAACGCGCCTGGAGGCCGGGTAGTGAATCGCCCATCTCGCCATCGAGCTCGGCCCGCGGGACAAGAGCGGCGACCGAATCGATAACTATCACGTCGACACTATTCGATCGTACAAGCGTTTCGGCTATCTCGAGCGCCTGCTCACCCGAATCCGGCTGTGAGATAAGCATGTCCTCGATGTTCACGCCGAGTTTTCCTGCATATTCCGGATCCATCGCGTGTTCGGCGTCGATGTAAGCCGCTATACCGCCGGCTCTCTGCGCGGATGCTACAACCTGTAAAGCCAAGGTTGTCTTGCCTGAGCTCTCAGGCCCGTAAACTTCGATTATTCGTCCGCGCGGCATGCCGCCAACCCCAATAGCCGCGTCCAAGCTTAAACAGTTCGTCGATATGGCGCCAACTTCCTCGTGCGGACGCTCGCCGAGCCGCATTATCGATCCTTTACCGAACTTCTTCTCGATCTGCAATAGGGCAGATTCTATCGCTTTACCCTTATCCATAAACTTTGACCTCCAGGAGCCGATGCTGTTGTTATTAGATTGGTTCCAGACCCGAAATAGAGTCTAGCATAAGTATCGCGAAGGTGAAAGTCTGTTGCACAGATAAAACACGCCAATTTTGCTTCCTGCTTCGCGGGAGTAAACAAGATCACAAGCTGATCTGATTTCGGGGACAGTGTATTTGAATATCGCGTCTGAGGGCAAGCATATTCTGGTGCTGGCGTTAGGCAGGCGCGCGCAACTGTCGGTATAATTCCCGCTTGAATTCTTCATCTGATTTGTCGAAATCAAATAAAACCCGGCGGCGGTTCGCGGCGTAAACGATAAATCACACTGCGGCTCAGTTTTGATTCGGCTATGAATTTTGCGGATCTAGTTGGCCAGACGCTTGATGGCAAATACAGGATTGAACGCCAGCTCGGGCGCGGCGGGATGGGAACGGTCTATCTTTCGACCCATCTCGGCACCGAGCGACCGGTGGCTGTAAAGGTGATCGCGCCGCAATACATGCAGCGTCCGGAGTTTGTCGAGAGATTCCGCCGCGAGGCCCGTGCCGCCGGACGGCTGCGCCATCCGAATGTCGTCAACGTCACGGACTTCGGTTTCGCTGACACAAAGGACGGTAGAGTTGCTTACCTTGTCATGGAATATCTCGACGGCTGTACGCTCGGTGAGATCCTTGAAGAGGAGAAAAACCTGCCGGTAACGTGGACACTCGATATCCTGGAGCAGGTTTGTTCAGCCGTACAGGCAGCTCATGAGCAGGGGATCATCCACCGAGATCTCAAGCCGGACAATATTTGGCTCGAACCCAACCAGCGCGGAGGTTATACGGTCAAGGTTCTGGATTTCGGTATCGCGAAGCTTGAGGAGCATCGCTCCGCTGATAGCGCCGAATCAATCGACATTTCAGTTGCTCCTAATCCAACGCAATTCTACGCTGGGAAGCAAACGCTAGCGGATGTTGCGGCGGGGGACACAACGATTCATGACAGCGTTTCGCCGACTGCCATTCTTCAGTCGGCGACGCTTATTCAGGCGCCGGAAGCGGGCGAAGCTCAAACGGCAATTATGCCGGCAGTTCCGGTTTCAGGGAGTCCCGCCGGCACGCGGCTCAGCACAGACGCCGATGACACCGAAAAAAATGTAGCTACAGCGACGGAGGACCTTACTCGGGTCGGCGCAGTTATAGGCACACCCCTTTACATGTCGCCCGAGCAGTGTCGAGGGGATCGGTTAGATACGAGATCAGACATCTACAGCCTTGGAGTGATCGCCTATCAAATGCTGTCGGGTAAGACGCCTTTCGAAGGCGATTTCACGTACGTCATGGAAGCACACAAGGCGCTTCCGGTACCGCCTCTCGAGGCCAGAAAAGTACGCAAGAAACTGAAGCAGGTTATCGCGACCGCCCTCGCCAAGAACCCCGATGACAGGCCGCAATCGGCTGAGGCATTCGCCAGTGTCCTTCGGTCGCGGTCGGAAGGGATTTTCGGCTTGCTGCGGCGTGCCGGCATGATCTATACGGAACACATGCCAAAGTTCCTGACCCTTTCGCTTCTCTTTCACCTTCCCATGGTAGTGCTTACCGCGAGCCTGATGTCTCTTACCATCGCGCGAGCGAGCGAATGGATTCCGCAGAACGTGTCAATAGGTCTGATTGGCCTCAACGGTGCGTTGCTCGGGATCATCGGCTCTTTCTGCGCATATCTCAACATCGGCACGATCACTTGGATCGTTTCGCAGAATCTCGCCGTGCCGTTACGGCCGCTCCGCCTCCGGCCTGCATTGCTGGAAGCGAAGAAAAAATGGAAAACCTTTGCCGGGACGGGGGTCCTGAGTACGGTGCTTTCCGCGCTGATCGGCATTGTCACGTGCGGCATCGGCTTCCTCGTAACAAATATTCTCTGGATGCTCCTCGCCGCCGTAGTGATGATGGAGAACAGGCGGGGCTGGCAAGCGATAAAGCGCTCGCAACAACTTGTTCGACGCTCGTTGGCGACCGCAGTCGCGGCATTCCTCATAATGTTCCTGATTCCGGCACTCGCAGCAGCTTCGATCTCTTTTGTCGTTAATATCACGGCCAAGGCACTGGGCCAGGAATCATCGACCGTGCAAGCTATCGCCAGAACGATCGGCGCCGCACCGGACCCTCCCGCTGCACCGGATGCTCCAGAACCCGCAGACCAAGCGGCCGCCGCTTCCGAAGAGGAGGCTAACACCCGGGTCAGTGTCGGTAGAAATGTTGGAATCCGTGTCGACACGGAGCCGAGGAACATGCGGACCCGGGTCAAGGACGCGGTCCTCGAAACGCTTACGCAACTGCTCTTTCTGCCTATCCAGATCATCTTTACGTCTTTTACGGCCATCATCGTGGCTCTGCTTTATTTGAAAACGCGGCAGGCCGGGGGCGAATCGCTTGAAGATCTTTTGGACAAATTTGAGGAAACTGAGCATCCAAGAAAGAAATGGCAGGAGCGGGTCCGTAACCGTCTTATCCAATCGGGCCGTATTACCAGCCGTTCGAGTAATGAAAGGTCTAATCCGTAATCTCACACTCCTCTCCGTACTTCTTTACGCGCTCGCCGGGATCACCTGGGCGCAGAGTTACACCCGTGAGCTCAAGATCAAAGAAGGCGGGACCGTCACCGTCATTAACCTTTCTGGCCGGGTGTACGTCCGGGCCGCGGCCGATGCTACAGCCGTCAACCTTACCGCTACATCAGGCGAGACTATCAGCGAAAGCGAGTTCAAGATCGACAAATCGGGTGGTCTCAAGATCGAGGTTTCACCGTCCGGCGCAGGCAAGAGGATCGATATGTCGCTTACCGTGCCCGAGCGGATAAAGGTGAGTGTCGAGACACGAGACGGCGAGGTCCGTGTGTCGGGTGATCTGGAATCCCTAGAAGTTACTACTGATACTGGAACCATCGCGGCAGATGTTCCGCTCGACGAAGTTAGATACGATTTCTTCTGGACTGCGTCGCGCCCCCGTTATTTGAGTGACGTGGAGCTCGCGAAAGTTAAGGAAAAATCTGGTGGGAAGTTTCAGTTGAAGGGCCGACTGGGAGGGCAGGAAGAGAAGACGGGACAAGAGGAAAAAGATTCGGAGACCGCTTCCTCAAGTGGCAATTTAACCACTTCTGCCGGGGACGGAAACGACGAGATTCCGCCGATACCGAAGGAAGCGAGATCGAAGAAGCAAAGTCTCGCCGAAGAGGTTAAGGACAAAAAGAAATCTCGATCGACGGAGGTCGCGCTGAAATTTACGACCGCCCGCGGGATCGTGTTGCTTAATATTCCACCCAACGAAGTGACAAGTGATCTACGCGAACGGCCCTTGACAGAAGCTGCGAAGGCGATCGTTCGCTCCGGCGACATCGTCTTAACGGATGCCATCCGACGTGCAACGCCGAAGTATTTTGGCGACTATGCCCGAACCCTACCGCCGATGCGGCGGGAGCCCTCGATATCTGCCAACGCCCGGCCTGCGGACGTTCCGGGTGATACTGTCAAGGAGGCGATCGTTCGTGTTACGGATCCGCATAACCGCTCAATCGCAGAACTGAAGCCGGGTGATTTCACTGTCGCGGAAAGCGGAAACCCGCGCGAAATATTGTCGGTCGATCCGCACACGAGTCCGGTAAACCTTGTACTGCTTCTCGACGTGTCCGGGAGCGTGGACAACTACGTCAACTTCATCCGCAAAGCCGCACGGGCGTTTATCGATACGGCGCGACCGGAAGACAGGATCTCCCTGATCCTTTTCAACGAGGATGTAAAAGTATTGTCGGGTTTTTCGACAAACAAAGCGCGTCTTTCCGAAAGCCTCGATTCGTTTGATGCGGGCGGTGCAACGGCCTATTACGACGCTCTCGCATATACCCTCGCCGACACACTCCGGCCGCTGCGTGGAGAACGCACGGCGATCGTGGTCCTTACCGACGGTGACGACAACCGTTCGTTCCTGCCGTTCGAATCTTTGATCGGGGCGATCGAAGAAAGCGGCGCGCTGATCTATCCGCTGTACGTACCGTCGGCGTTGATCGCCGCGAGCGAGACGAATGACCCCGAGAAGGGACTCGATCCGTTACGCACCCGTTACATGACGCTTTCGGCGCGTGCGGAAGGCGAAGGCGAGAGGCTGGCAAAGGTTTCGGGTGGAGTTTATTACCCGATCACTCAACTGTCGCAGATCCAGAAAGCCTACGACGACATCGTCGCGCAGATACGGACGGCTTACGCAATAACCTTCCGCTCGGGCTATCGGGGCGACCCCGACAATCGTCCCTCGCCTCGACTGAAGGTGCGAGTGAATAAACCGAACGCATTCGTGCAGGTTAATTCGGTTAGCACAAAGTAACCGGGCCGAAGTAGGGTGGCGTAGATTACCAGAAAGGGAAGTCCCGAGGTTACACCTCTCCAGAACCGGAAGAAAGCTTAAGATCAGCATTCCGAAATCCCCGTTCGTAAAGTTATCATCTTCACATCGATGCAGAACTCCCTACTCCAGGCCCTATTTGAAGACGAAGAGAGGCGACCGCTAAGCGTTTCCGAGCTAAACGCGCAGGTAAAAAGCGAGATCGAACGCCGGTTTATGGACGTGTGGGTCGAGGGCGAGATACACAACTTCGCCGCCGCTTACTCGGGGCACTGGTACTTCAGTCTCCACGATTCGAGCTCGATGATCCGAGCTGCCTGCTACCGGGGGTCGAATTACCGTATCAGGTTTGAGCCTTTCGACGGATTACAGGTTCGTGTCCGTGGGCGTCTCACACTGTTCGAGCCAAAGGGCGAGTACCAAATGCTGGTGGAGTCGCTCGAGCCGGTCGGCGAGGGCGCCCGTCGCGTCGCATTCGAACAAATCAGAGCAAAACTTGCGGCCGAGGGATTGTTCGACGCGGCCTTGAAGCGCCAACTTCCCCCCTATCCCCGGCGGATCGGCGTAGTTACGTCGCCGACCGGAGCCGCCTTTTTCGATATTCTCCACGTACTGTCTCGACGCGCTCGTTCCGTTAGCGTCATCCTGATTCCCGCGCGTGTACAAGGGGAAACGGCTGCTTTCGAGGTGAGCCATGCGGTACGCCTCGCCAATGAGTACAACGAACGCGCAGACGCATCTGCAAGGATCGACGCTCTGATCGTCGGTCGCGGCGGAGGCTCGAGCGAAGATCTATGGGCGTTCAACGAAGAGCCGGTCGCACGAGCTATACGCGCGTCCGCGATTCCGGTAATATCCGCCGTCGGCCACGAAGTTGATTTCACGATCGCCGATCTAGCTGCAGACCTTCGTGCGGCTACACCATCGGCCGCCGCCGAGATCGTCGCCCAGCGGGAGGAAGACGTTTGCTCTTCTCTGGAAAAAAGGGCCGAGGATCTGATGCGAATAATGAGTTATCGCTTGCTTGAAGCTCGGTCACGTGTCCAGAGCTTGTCGCTGTCGCCCGCTTTCATCGAGACGCTGCGCCGCGGAGAGGCCCGGCTGGATGCAATTGCCGCGCAACTCTCTCCCGTGCGCCTGGCATCGAAAGTTGGCGACGGTAAGTCGGAACTCGGCATTTTGAGTCAGAGGGCCGATTCCGCCGTCCGGGGAGCTTTTGAGACAAAGACGAGATCTCTGAGGGTTTGTATGGCAAAGCTTGACGCCCTTTCGCCGCTGAACGTTCTGAACCGCGGTTTCGCGATCGTCGAGAACGAAGCTGGCGAGATCGTTCGTGACGCGACCCAACTTGCTGTCGACGACTCGGCGAAGATCACCGTAGCGAAGGGAAGTTTGCAAGTGAAAGTACTGGAGACCAAGCCGTAGAGTTTGATTTCATCCTAGGGGAAGTCGGTTGCGGTGGTGAAAACGGCAGCCTTACACATAACTTACGGAAGGCATTTGAATGACCCTATTTCTCGACAACACGAATACAGAAACGCACGTTCCGGCATCGCATTCGCGCAGGATCGTTCTCACGATCACGGCCGTGCTCCTTGGTATTGTCGGGATCGTTTCCCTCGCGGGCTATCTCTACTGGCGAAGTTTTGCCGACACGCCGCAGTATTCGCTTGCGTTGCTCGTTGATGCGGCCCGTCGCGGGGATCAGGCCAAGGTCGATGAGCTCGTCGAAGTCAACTCGATCGTCGACGAATTTATGCCTCAGATCACGGATAAGGCCGTAGAGCTCTACGGACGTGGCCTGCCGCCAAAGACGATCGATCGCGTTGCGAAGGTCGCGACACCTGTGATGCCGGCCCTCAAGGAGAGGGCGCGCACGCAGTTACCGAATCTGATCCGAAAAAAGACCGAACGATTTGAAAGTGTACCGTTTGCTGCAATGGTGCTCGGCGCTGATCAGTATCTTGACATCCGGCCGAGCGGCGACACGGCTCTTGTTCGAAGCAAGTTGCCGCAGCACGGCTTTGAAGTTAGAATGCAGCGCAACGGAAGCGGCTGGAAGATCGTCGGTGTCCGGGACGAAGCTCTCGCGACCGAGATAGCACAGAAAATAGGTCAGGAGATCATCGCCGTTGCATCAAATGGCGGCGCCGAAGCGGCGGGTGAGAGACTCGGTATCAAGAATCTGAATATTATCCTCCGACAGGCCGAAGAGATTTTTCGCTAACGGCAACCACCTTCTCTTCTGCGATACCTGCGGCCCGTGGATTAAGATGCCTCCTTCTATGGAAAAAACTTTCGAAGCATCGCTCGCGGAGCTCGAGAAGATTGTCGAGCAACTGGAAAATGGCGACCTGGCGTTGGAAGAAAGCTTGCAGCTTTTTGAAAAAGGCGTGAAGCTTTCACGCGAGTGTCGGGAGCGTTTGTCAGAAGCGGAGCGCAGGATAGAGGTGCTGATGAAAGATGGAAGTGGAAATCTTACACTGTCGGAGCTTTCACCCGAGTCTGTGCCTGGGAATGATTCGCCGCCGATCAAGCGGATCGTGTTTGGTGAGGAATAAACCTTACCAGGTAGCGGCGGTCAGGAGGTTAAGCGCCGCAAACATAACGAACACTAGCCTGAGGAACAGGATCCCGACCAAACCGAATAGAGGATGATCCCAGCCGTCTCGTCATTCCCAATCTTTTCGTTGCAACCGTAGCCGCATCCCATGCACTTACGCGGGGTACGATCCTTGGGCCAATTAAACCGCCACTACGTATACTCTCTCCATCTTCTCCGCTGGGCAGCTGCTCCATTTCGCGCAGGGTTTGTAACTGGTCTTCATTTTGGCGCTGCTGCTTTCTTTCTCTGCAGGGCGTCACATACCTGGTAGGCTCCCGTCGGGTCGATCGCGCTGCCGCCAACCTCTACGTGCTGGATCTTGCCTTCTTTATCGACAACAAACGTCGCACGATTGCCGTAGCCTCTCTCCTCGTTATAAAGACCGTACTCTTTCGTTGCTTGCCGTTTCCAGTCGCTTAGCAGCGGGAAGGTTACGCCGATCTTCTCGGCGAAAGCTTTGTTCGAAGCAAAGCTGTCCATGCTGATCCCGAGAACCTGAGTTTCAGTTGCGTCGAATTTGGCGATATCAGCCTGATACGCCTGAAGCTCTTTCGTTCAGCCACCAGTGAAGGCGAGAACGTAGAACGCGAGAACAACCGATTTCTTTCCGCGAAAGTCGCTGAGTTTGACCGGCTTTCCTGCGGTGTCGGTGAGTGTAAAGTCCGGCGCCATATCGCCCACTTTCAGGTGTGTTGTCGGGGGCTTGGGTGCCGGCTGACCAAATGCGGCGGCCGCGAAGATCGCGACCGCAGATATAACGAGCAATGCCTTTTTCATCGAAGATCTCCTAGTCCCGGGAGCTGAAGATAGTCAGGATATACCAGAACAACAATGCGATGCTTGCGAACAATGCGAGTGAGGCGGCAACATGCTGGTTCGTATTGAAACGATGGAGCACGTTCGAGGTTTCATATAGGATCGCAGTGCCAGCGAACGCGACCATTATGAACGCAAACACGCTACCTAGCGTGAAACCGAAAAGCGCGCTGGCAACGATAAAGCCGAGAGCGGCAAAACCACCGATCGCGAGGATCGGACCCAGGAAGCTGAAATCGCTCCTAGTGATGAAAACCGTTGCCGTAATGCCCAGGAAAAGACCGAGGGTGACAATACCCGCTTTCGCTAGCACAGTCGCATCACCCGAGTAGTAAGACGCCATCCAGATAAGCGGTACGAAAATTATCGCTTCTGCAACAATAAAAATGCCGAGGCCCAGAAACTGTGTCGCCTTGGACGTCTCGGATGTCGCCCATCGATTTGCGAGAAACGAAACGCCCATGAACAATCCGAGGACAAGAAGCCAGCCGATGGCCCCTCCGCCAAAGATAACGGACGCGATCAGATTTGCAGCACCGGAGGCGAAGAGGAATGCTTCAACGCCGATAAAGGCCACTATCGCCGCGGCGAGTAAAAGATAGGTCTTGCGGATAAACTGTGCACGTTGAGCCGGCAACGCGTCGGCTGCCGAATTTCCGAATGTGGTTGTATAGTCCTGCATAGTTTTATACTCGCTTAGATTATTTTTCCTGTTCTAAATTTGCCCACGGTTATTATACGGCAAGTTCGATC
>DASUSJ010000293.1:0-3810 GCA_036375155.1 Pyrinomonadaceae bacterium | reverse complement strand
GAACGAGAGGAACGCAAACAGGAGCAGAGTCGGCATGACACTCGCCAGCGAGAACAAAACTCCGTGCACGATCAACGTTGTTCCGATAAAGAGACTGTGACGACGGTTGAAATCGAGCCAGACCGACGTGCGATGCGCGATCAGCATTCCGAACGCCAGACCGAACCCCGCCGAGGTCCAGAGCATCGCAACCCCGACGTCCGGATTCCAGCCTTCGATAAGCGGAAAATGAATCCCACCCATTCGCTCGAAGATCACGTTGATCGCACCGCCGCCGGTTGCCCATATCATATTCATGACGATGATCGTGAAGGCGAACCGATTTACGAGCGAATACTTAAAACCCTCTTTCAGCTCCGTGACGAAAGACGGCTTCTCGGCCGTGCGCGCCATTCGCTCGCCCGTTTCGGCGTCGCGGGTCGCTTCTTCCGGGATCAGCCAGACCGTAAACGCCGACACAAGGAACGATGCGGCATTGATCAGAAATGCAACCTCATACCCGAAGACCGCAGCTGCCCATCCGCCCAGCGCGGATCCGACCGCCATCAAAAGAAAGCGAGTCGAGAACATGAGCGCGGTTCCGGCGAGCAGGCCTTCTTTACCCGTAAGGTTTGGTGTCGCGGCATTCTTCGCACCATCGAAGAATGCCCCGAAAGTCGAAAGAAGAATTGTTGCGAGATAGGCGATCCACAGCCTATCAGCACTGGTCACGAGCAGAAACATCAGCGCGACCGCGACGCGGGCAAGGTCCGTGATGATCATAACCTGCCGTCGAGAAAAGCGATCGACAAATGTGCCGGCGATAGGTGACACGAACGCGAAAGGCAAAAGCCGACAGACGAAGAAAATACCCGCGGCAGTCGGCGATGCGTCACTCACCAAACGTACGAGACCGAGGCCGGCGATAAAATTGAACCAGTTACCGAGCTCGGAAATAAACTGACCCGCAAGAAGGTTGCGAAAATTGCGGTTACCCTTGATTAGTTGTTTGTAGGTCAGCGAATCCACGGAGGTAAGTATGAAGTATGAGCTGTGAGGTGTGAACTGTGAGCGGCCAACTATGAACTATGAACTGTGAACTGTGAAGTGTGAAGTGTGACGTGTGAAGTGGGAACTATGAATACTATCGCAGCTTTGAATACTATCCGAGCTTTCGCTGAAAGCGCGCGGTTGATAGTCACAGCTCACAGTTCACAGTTCAAAGCTCACACTTCACACTTCACAGTTCACGGTTCCCCTAGAACTTTACCGTGATCCCGCCCTGGACCAACCGCTGCATCGACGGCAGGATCCCTCTTGCGCGGTCGACAATAAACGTTCTGTCGAAAATATTCTTGGCCGTTACGAAGAACGTGGTCTTCAAACGCTCGACTCGGTAGTTGGCTGTAGCGTTCCAGTATGTCTGTGCCGGCAAGACGCCGAGCTGTCCGTTCGCGGTCGGTGATATAGCGTTCAAATCATCACCAAACTGCCGACCGATGTAGACATTCTCGACGAAGCCGTCGAATCCGGAAGGGTGTGAATAACCGATGCTCGAGGTCAGAAGCTGCTCGGGAGCATACGGCAATCGGTTTCCGGAGATACTGCATGCCGAGGCGGAGATACGACGATCTGCCGGACAGTAGACGTTCAAGATCGACGAGCTGGTCACGCTGCTGAAGCGCTCGCCGCGGAATTCCGCAATCGGGAGGTAAGTATAGGACGTGCGGAAGTAGAAATTGTGCGGCGATCGGAGGAGGGTGCCCGAATCGAAGGAACCCGCGAATTCGATTCCCTGCTGAAGCGTCTGGCCACCGTTCGTCAACTGCGTGCCGCTCGCGATCGAGGCTGCCACGATCTGATTCTCATAATCGTTGCGGAAAACGGTCGCTGCTAATTCAATGCCCCGAAGTGGTCGGGTTCGAATTCCTGCCTCATAGTTCCAACTGAGTTCGGAGTCGAGGTCCACAACACCGCCAGCGTTCGTAACGACATCCTCGACTCGAGGGGGAGCGAAGCCGCGATGAACACCGGCAAAAAGAGTCGTGTTTTTCAGTCCGGCATATGCAAAGCCGATCCCCGGAATAACCTGGGTCAGCGATGTCTGACCACTCACCGGTTCACCATTGGCCGTCAGCAGGTTGGATCGTTCATAGTCGATCCTCTCGATTCGAAGGCCAGGGATTACCGAAAACCTGTTCCACGTAAATCGATTTTGGACGAACCCGGCGTAAGCGAGCGTCTGGCGCTCGTTTCGTTCATTGAATACCCCGTCCCGGGAATTGGGCAGGTCGCCATACTTTGAAATTCGGTCCTGATCTTCACGGTGGACGCGGAAGCCAAGTTCGAGATCGTTCCGCAGAGCGCCTATGTCGAAGGACGCATGGAGGCGAGGCTCAATCCCCATCGTTAAATAATCCCGGAGGTTTCCGCGGTTACCGCAGGTGGTGTTCAAGTCCGCAAGGCTTAAGCAGTCGGCGTCGCTGATAGGATTTGTGGGATCGTTCGGACGAAACAAACGCAGCGGACGCTCCGAAGAATTTGAGGTCTGTCTCCACCAATCGCGGGAGAAATAGTTTGAATAAAAATTCGTCGTGAGACTGATCTTTGAAGTGAGGACCGCCGCGTGCTGCAACGAAAATCCATATCGCCGGCCGAAGAAGAAATCGTTTTTGAATATGTTGCCGCGCGGGTTCGCCTCATACTCCGCCTCAGTCGCCCCGGTGTATGTAAGATTCGAATCCTCGCGATAAAAGCTGAACTTCGCGGTCAACGCATTTCGGTCGTTCAATGTATAGGTCGCCTTGGATGAGAGATCGTATAGCTTAAAACTGGTATTCTCTCTCGCGCCGTCACCGCGTTTGTGATTGAAGTTTGTAATAAAACCGAAACGGCCAATTGTCGCGCCCGCGGCTGCAGATCCGTTGAAAAACCGAGAGCTGCCGCCCTCGAGTTTTATATCGAACGAAGGTCTTTGAGGCGGGTTTGGCGTTAGGTAGTTTATCAATCCAGCGATCGTATGGGGTCCGTAGGCTATCTGCCCCGATCCTTTAAGCACCTCGATCGACTGGTATCGCTCGATCGGCGGATGATAGTAAGCAGCATTGTCGCCATATGGAGCGTAGCCGAGTGGAACGCCGTCCTCGAGCAACAAGACCTTGGTCGACCGGGTCGGGTTTGTCCCGCGTATTCCAATATTCGGCCGTAGGCCAAAACCCTCTTCATCGCGAACATTCACACCGGCGATCTTTCGCAATGCTTCGGAGAAATTGAATACGCGGCTGTTTTCAAGCACACGCGCCTCGATTCTCTGAAGCGCTCCAGGGACTTCCGCGACGCTTTCGCCCGCGCCCGCCAGATAGCTGGTCGTTACCGATATCTCTGCCGCGACTAATCGTGGTTCCAGCGAAACATCGATCGGCCCACTTGCTGGTAAGGACAGGATCCGGGTGAGCGGTGCAAAGGACGGGGCGGTGACGGTCATCACGTAATCCCCGGCTGGGAGATCCGCAAAACTAAACACGCCCGCAGCGTCGGTGACAGCCGCAGTCCGGAACGGCGCGTCACGTTTCTCCAGCGCGACCGTAGCACCTGGTACGAGGTCGCCATTGCTATCAAGAACTCGTCCGCCCCACCGCGTCGTCCCTTGCGCGAAAAGCGAAGTAGCCGACAAAATAAAGAGACCTAAGATTGCTGCTTTGGAAATCATCTGTTTGTATCTGGGCTAGTAAATTGACTTAATGAAAACGACTTTCATTTTCACCGCTTTTCCATTCAAACGAATTTCGCGGCCGCTGTCAATTTGCGGAAGAAAGTTTTAAGGATCGTCGT
>DASUSJ010000292.1:0-30553 GCA_036375155.1 Pyrinomonadaceae bacterium | reverse complement strand
TATCCGCTCCCGACGCTCGAAGAGCTCAACAAGATAAAGCTCGACGAGATCAAGGCGATATACGCCGACCGATTTGCGGATGCTTCTGATTTTACCTTCGTCTTTGTCGGCAATTTCGATAACCAAAAGATCAGGCCCCTGATCTTAAAATATCTCGGCAATTTGCCGAGCAAGAAGCGTGTCGAAAACTGGAAGGATTTGGGCATACGGCCGCCGGAAGGCATGGTGGAAAAGACGATCCGGAAAGGGCTCGATCAAAAGAGTCTCGTGCAGATGACCTTTACTGCACCGGCGAAATTTGACCGGGACGAGGCGCGTTCGATCGCGGCGCTCGGCGAACTCCTGAGCATTAGGCTGATAGAGATTCTTCGTGAGGAAAAAAGTGGCGTTTATGGCGTCGGTGCATCAGGGTTTCTCGCGAAGATACCTTACGAACGGTCATATTTTACGATCAGCTTCCCGTGTGGCCCGGAAAATGTCGAATCGCTGATCAATGCGGCTATCGCCGAGATCGTTAAAGTTCAAAAAGGGCAGATCGACGACAAGGACATCGAGAAGGTGAAGGAAGCCCGTCGGGTTCGCGTCCGCGAGGACGTAAAGCGCAACGAGTACTGGGCCTTGGAAATTTCGCGTAGCCTCCTGCAGGGTATCGATCTGTTCACGATTGACGAACTCGAAACACGCATCAACGAGATCAAAAAGGAAGACCTGCAGCAAGCGGCAAAGAAATTTATACAACTGGACAAACGAAAACAGTTCGTATTACTGCCTGAAGACAGCACGGTCAAGTAAGTCATCGACAGATTGCTTCAAATTCACCCGGATCGGCGGTGGTATGTCCGCTCGGATCGAATCCGTAATCCTGTCCCGACGCGAAACGGTTGTTCGATGTGTGATGGAAGGATTCAGCTTATTTCTCAGATCGGCGCAGAGTTGGTATTGACGTTGCAGAGCTTGTCGAAACCAGCTAAGGTCGTGTTCGCTTCGTAGAGGTTTCTGTTCCCATAGCGATCGAAGACGAACGTCGGTGACCTTGTCGATCGCCACCGTTGTCTCGACGACGTTGCCTTGTCGCTTCTCAGTAAGCCCCCCAGCCGGTCGAAGTTTGTCCGCCAATTTAACATTTGCTAGAGTTCGGATATGACAAGCCCGTCGTTCCTGCGCAAGTTTCTTACCGTCACAGTTCTCGCATTTCTCATCTGCCTCCCGTTCGGTCCGCTTACGGCGAAGGCGACCACCGCCGGCACACAACTTTACGCGGCACGTGCGACACGCGAACCGGTCCGGGGACGGAATGCGATGGTCGCGTCGCAGCATGAGCTCGCGTCGAAGATCGGTGTCGAGATCCTGAAGAAAGGTGGGAACGCAGTCGATGCGGCGATCGCGGTGGGGATCGCCCTCGCGGTCGTCTATCCCGAAGCCGGGAACCTCGGCGGCGGCGGATTTATGGTGTACCGGCGAGCGGATGGCGAGGCATTCGCGATCGACTACCGCGAGATGGCGCCGAAGGCGGCGACACGCGATATGTACGTCGACAAGGATGGCAATCTAATTCGCGGCGAAGGCTCTTCGACGATCGGCTACCGCGCGTCGGGTGTTCCAGGAACGCTGGCCGGATTCGATCTCGCTTTCAAAAAGCATGGCTCGGGAAAAGTGAGATGGCGTGATCTGGTCGAGCCCGCGCGTGCAATTGCGCAGGACGGATACATACTCTCGAACCGCCTGGCGAATCTCGCGGTAGCGTACAAAGAGCATCTCGCAAAGTATCCCGACAGCAACCGGATCTTCCTCAACAACGGAAAGTATTACAAGGAAGGCGATCTGTTCCGCCAGCCTGAACTCGCCCAGACCTTGGGCAGGATCGCGACGCAGGGTGCGACCGAGTTTTACACGGGACGCACCGCACAGCTCATCGCCGCGGACATGAAGGCGAACAACGGCCTGATCACTCTTGAAGATCTGCGAAATTACCAAGCGAAGGAACGCACGCCACTCCGAGGAACGTACCGCGGACACGAGATCATCACAATGCCGCCGCCGAGTTCGGGCGGGATAGTTATGCTCCAGGTGCTGAATATGCTCGAGGGCGATGATGTTAAGTCACTCGGCTATAACTCGGCGGCGAAATATCACTTGCTTGCCGAATCGATGCGGCGGGCATTCGCCGATCGGGCTGAGTTCATGGCCGATCCCGATTTCGCTGATGTGCCGGTCGGGAAGCTGATCGACAAATCCTACGCGAAGCAAAGACGCGCGAGTATCGCCGCCGCAAAAGCGAGTACGAGCCGGGAAATAAAATACGGTGACGTGTCGGCCGGCGAGGGAATGGAGACGACGCACTATACGGTTGTCGATGCGGCGGGCAACATCGTGACAAATACGTACACGATCAACGATCTCTACGGCTCGCGTGTGACGATAAAAGGGACCGGCGTGCTGATGAATGACGAGATGGACGATTTTACGGCGCGGCCCGGCAAACCGAACCTGTTCGGCTTGATCCAAAGCGACCGAAACAAGGTCGAACCGATGAAGCGTCCGCTATCGTCCATGACGCCGACGATCGTGATGCGAAAGGACGGCACGCCCTGGTTCGCCCTCGGCGCCCGCGGCGGTCCGCGGATAATAACCGCGGTCCTGCAATCAGTGATTAACGTCATCGATCACGAAATGAACATCCAGCAGGCGATAGACGCACCGCGCGTGCATCAGCAGTGGTTCCCGGATGAGATCCTATACGAGCCGTACGGCATGTCACCCGACTCGCTCAACGTTCTTCTGTCGTACGGGCACAAGTTTGCCGAGCGTCCGGGTTACATCGCTTCCGCGACGGGGATCATGATCGGTACGGATGGTGTGAGATTCGGGGCGATAGATTCGCGCAGCGACGGTGAAGCGATCGGTTACTGATCGTCAAGCTCGTCTTTTTGCAGAAGCTTCGTGGTGCTATCGGTAACACTTCCGGGCGGCTGGTGCTGAAGGTCGCTGGTATCGCGCCATGAGCCGGCGGCGGGAGAGGTATAAGCCGAAACAGGTATAGATTGTTGCGGCGGCAACGCCCCTCGATGGTCGGGCATACCCTGCAAAGTGGTCGTGCCCGCCGCGGCCGCAGTCCCGACACCAGATTCAAACATCAGCGCGTAAGCGATCCGAAGCAAGCCTCCGATGCCTAAGAGGATCACGCTAATAATCGGTAGGAACGGCTCCAGGTTCAGCGCGATCGAGATCATAACGGTGATCGGAACAACAAGGAAAGTAAGCAGAAAAAGAAAGATGCCTTGTTTGATACCGCGGCGCCGAGCCGATCCGGAATTTCCCGTTAGGCCGGACTGTTGTGTGGGGACCAACCCGTGATTGGCGACCACCTCCGCGACGCCGGTGAGAAGGAATCCGCACCGCGAGCAAAAACGCGTCTCTTCAGAAATTTGCTGCTGACCACACTTTGGGCAATGCATTTTACTCGTCCTTCTTCAGAAGCTTGGTCGTTCCCTCCGTCACGCTTCCCGGACGACGAGAGAGCTCGCCAGTGTCCGGTGCCCGCCACGATCCCTCCGGCGGAACATACGTGGAAACCGGCTGACTCTGCTGGGGCGGCAGAGCTCCCACGGTTTGGTTACCATAGAGCGAAGACTGCGAAGGCATTTGATGAGCTGCCAACTCGTAAGACTTCGGCGCCCGCTTTAGGACTGCCAGGGAGATGATCAAAAGCATCATGGTAGAGAAGATCCCGAACACCGCTGAGACACCCGCTGCATTCTCCTCACCGGCAATGCCAAGAAATGCAGGCATCATCATCACCCAGAAGATGAACCAGAGAACTGTAAATATGACGCCATTCTTTCTGGTAAAGAAAGTGCTTTTACCTTTGTAGAGTTCAGCAAGCTGCGGGAGAAAACCACCGTTCATCAAGAGTTCGGAAACGAGCCCAAGTTGAAAACCACACCGTGAGCAGAACTTGGTTTGATCGGATATTTGCTGCTGACCGCAACGGGGACAATGCATCGTTTGCTCTCCGAGAGATGAGAAAGTTCCGAAAGTCTCGAATCTTAACGAATTCTTGCATGAAAATGTTCACGATGCAAAAAAAGCGTTTCGTGTTCGAATTCCGGCCGGCCCTCTCAGAATCGGGATAATTTCACATCGGAAATCATCTGGAAGACAGCGAAAGCGCGGCCCTGGTAATGTTCTGCGCGGGCGACGGTCTCCAGGAGTATGTCGGCGAGGGTTCGAAGCTTCTCGGGCGCCGGTATCTGCTTTGTCAGCTCCGTGTCCCATGAGAAGAATTTAAATGCGTTCGACCGGGTCGATTCAACTTCATCGAGATAGTCGTTCACCAGCAACCTGGTAGAGAGTTTCTCCGGAAGAGTCCATTCAAATGGGTCATCCCACAGCCGAGTGGTAATCCCTCCGAACGTTTGTTCCACGCTTGCGGCCGAGCGAAGAATTAGTTCACCTACGGAAAGCGGGGCCATTGATCGCTCTTGCGCTCGAGGTCGCCGGAAGAGATCGTCTTCCGCGATCGTTCGAACTACTTCCCGGGAACGCTCGTGGATCGACGCGAATCGAAGGTCGAATGACTTGATGATCGGTTCCATAAAACGGAGAGAGCAACAGGCATGGTAGCCTGCTGCCCTCTGTGTTGTCATCGTCGGTATTACTCTATCTCTTACTGAACTTTCGGTCCTTCTCGTAAAGTCCGAGACCGTAGTTGCGTCCATGCCAATTGATGCCGCTACCGACTCTTCCTTTGACACCGATCTGGGCGCCTTTCGTAGGGACACCCTGCTCCGTCAGGATCCAGATGGATCCCGTCCCGTCACTGATCTTGTAGGCGCCGCCACGAATCGGTGTTCCGGGAATATTGATCCCGTAGCTGTCCTGAACCGTTCCAGCTATAGCGACCTCCTTGTTTTGATATCTCGACGGGTTAGCCTCGATATCCGCGATGCTGGTTCTATCGGGACAGGCCGCAGCAAACATTCCCGCTAACACTAACAAACCCGACAGAAAGAACTTCGTTACGTATTTCATGTGTTCTCCTTATGGAAAATAATAGGGGAAGAGCTGTGACGTTTCAGAGATTCATTATAACAAGAAATGTTTGCCTAAACCTTTGATATCTGAGATTCTGGCGTCATCTAAACCGTCGTCAGTCGGGCAGTTTGAGGTGGTCGCAGCGACAGACTTCCTACGCCCAGCGCCGGCGAACCCGAGCGGTTCTGACTTTTATGGATCGGTTGACACAGTCACCATCACACAGCGATTTCGCGTTCTCTTCAAGCATCCGGGCGGACGTCTGGCATCCGCAAAAGGATCCGAAATCGTACGAGTGGTGGTACTTCGACGCACTCGCAGAGGGCGGCCGTGAAGCCCTCATCATCGTCTTCCTCGATAATTTTATCTACTCACCGCGCTACAACCGTGAAGGCGCGGCGGGTGAGAAATTTCCGGCCGTTTCGTTTACGTACTTCGCGGACGGAAAGCCGATCTACCGCTGCGTTAATGAGTTTACCGAACGCGAATTTTCGGCGGACCAGAGTGCCCCCGAATGTCGTATCGGCGACTCGTCATTCAAATTCCAGAGCGCACCGTATGGATCCGGCTATAGCGTTACGGTAAATACAAAGCTTGCCGGTGACCGCCGGTTGGTAGCGCACTTGGAATGGCTGTCGGTCGAAAGTGACTTTTCGACTGAATCTTTCTGCTATCGCGAAAGTGCTCACTGTTGGAATATGGTAGCGCCGCGCTCCGACGTCACAGGAAAGATCACGGTGTACGACAAGTCGGGTAGAACGATAGACGTTAGGCACTTTCGCGGTACCGGCTACCATGATCACTGTCTCGACAACCGATGGCTGGCGAAGACCGTCCGCGATTGGCACTGGGGACGTGCTCACTACAAGGATGCGACTGCGGTCTTTTACCGGTATTGCGAGCTGGGCGAACACTCTCCGAGCACCAAGTTGTTCGTCATTCGGGACGGCGAGATGCGCGAGCGTGACGTCCAGTACGACGAGCAGAATTATGTTCGTGATAAGTTCGGGATCCGCTACCCGACACGTTTGCGTCTGATCTCCGAGGATAATGTAAGACTGCGTGTTAAGCCGATCGAAGTTATCGACTCAAGCTTTTATTACCTGAGATTTCTAAGTGAGATAACTCTGACCCTGCGTGACGGCGTTCCACGAAAAACAACCGGTATCACCGAATTCCTGGCTCCCAAATCGCTGAAGTACCGGTGGCTGAACTGGCTAAGCGATATGCGGACCGGAAAGAATGGCAAGCCGCCCCGCATTTGATGCGAGAGGGAGACGCGTCGACGCGGGGGCGAAGTCTGGTGTATCCGAGCGTCCTCAGACCACGTCACCTCGCCTCCGTTCTCTCAGTCGCACTATTTCAGTTTCACCGCCGTCCCGTATGCTAAGACCTCTGTAGATCCTTGCCCGAATTCGGTCGCATCGTACCTCATTCCAATGATCGCATCAGCATGAATCTCATGAGCATGACGAACCATCCGGTTGAATGCTTCCATTCGAGCTTCTTCGCAGACGACTGTGAACTCTTCGATATTGCCACCGGCGATAGATTTTAAGCCGCCGACGAACCCCCTTCCGATCCCGGTGGCTCGCACGACGATACCGCGCACGACGCCGAGATACTCGCTGATCTCTTTACCGGTTACATCATTTCCAGTTGTAACGATCATGCTGAACTTATAACCGAATTGTCAGTTAAACCGAAAGGTTCGGTAGTGGCACAGCCTGAAATTTAGAAAAGTCCGTCGAACCACCAATTCACCAACTCCCACAAGCAAATAAGTAGCAGGATCCCTGCTAACAGGGCGGCAACGAACTTGGTCACTTGAGTTGGTATGCTACTCGGCATTTCTTTTTTATACGGGCCGCGCTTTTTCGGCGGCGGCATGTAGGCGTCTAGCATAGCGATTATCTCTGCGATCTCCCACAACTTGCTTGTAACACCCGCCGCCAAGGGTTCCCCTAATTAAGTGCCCGCTGTTCGTTGTGATAAAATTAGACTTTTCTAACCGATAGCGGAATTCAGGCAGCTCGGGACTGTGTTGGACTCGTGAGGAACTCGTGAGGAAAAGGTTGGCTTTGCTCAGGTTTCGACGTCGAATGACGCAGGCCGGACAGATTATCATACTTATATGACACACAATCTCTTCAACTCTCGGCAATCATTCAAAACAGGTTCCGGCGCCGAAGGTATCTATTACTCGTTGCCCAGCCTGGAGGCTCAAGGAATCGGAAAGGTCTCCCGCCTTCCCATTTCAGTTCGTATTGTGCTCGAGTCCGTATTGAGAAACTTCGACGAAGGAAAAAAAATCAGCGAGGTGAATATTCGCGAGCTAGCTTCATGGGCGGCGACAGCTGAACGGACGGAGGAGATACCATTTGTCGTCGCGCGGGTCATATTGCAGGACTTCACCGGCGTTCCGTTGTTGGTCGATCTGGCAGCTATGCGATCGGCAGTGCAAAGACTTGGAAAAGATCCAGGTGTGATCGAGCCCCTCGTCCCAGTCGATCTTGTGATCGACCACTCGGTGCAGGTTGACTATTCAGGAAGCGAATCCGCCTACACACGCAACATGGAGGTCGAGTTCCGGCGCAACGAGCAGCGGTATCGGTTCTTGAAGTGGGGCACACAGGCGTTCAACGGCTTCAGCGTCATACCGCCGGGTATTGGCATCGTCCATCAGGTCAACCTCGAATATCTAGCAAAAGGCGTATTCGAACGCGGGGGCGTCTACTTTCCGGATTCCCTTGTCGGAACTGATTCACATACGACGATGATCAACGGTCTGGGGATCGTCGGCTGGGGCGTTGGCGGTATCGAAGCGGAGGCCGGCATGCTTGGTCAACCCGTTTACTTTCTCACGCCGGATGTAGTCGGTGTTCATCTCACCGGTGAGCTGCCACAAGGAGCAACGGCGACTGATCTGGTCCTCCGGATCACCGAGATGCTGCGTAAGGCGAACGTGGTAGGGAAGTTCGTTGAGTACTTTGGTGAGGGTGCGGCGGCATTGAATGCCACCGATAGAGCGACCATCGCCAACATGGCGCCGGAATATGGCGCGACGATGGGCTTCTTCGGAACTGATCAGAAAACGCTCGACTACTTTGCTAACACCGGCCGCACCGATGAGCATATCGAGACGATTCGTAGCTACTACACGGCACAACAGATGTTCGGAATTCCGAAAGAAGGCGAAGTGGATTATTCGACCGTGATCGACTTGAGCCTTGAAACCATTACACCATCCGTTTCGGGTCCAAAACGCCCGCAAGATCGAATCGAGCTTTCAAACCTCGACGATCGTTTCATGGAACTTTTCTGTATGCCGGTGGCCGATGGCGGGTACGGCAAGAAACAGGAAGATCTTGACAAGCGTTTCATGGTTCAGCTTGCTGGTCACGGAGCGGAGGTCGTTGCGGGTGGTGGCGACCAGAGCCAGAAATCAATTCCGCTTCCGGTTATCAGCGATCTGGTAAGTGACAAGAATACCAACGTCACGACCGAGATCGAGATGATGAATAATCGTCCGACACCTGACCGAGTGGAGACGGAACCGCATACCTTGAATGGAAATACCTCGGTAGGGAACGGCGATGTCTTGATCGCAGCTATCACATCCTGCACGAACACCTCAAACCCGGCGGTGATGATCGCGGCGGGCATCGTCGCCCGGAAAGCGGTCGAGCGTGGGATGAAGGTCCCGCCCTACGTGAAAACATCGCTCGCTCCCGGCTCGCGGGTTGTGACGGAATACCTTGAACGGACCGGCCTGCAGCAGTATCTCGACGAGATCGGCTTTAATCTTGTTGGCTATGGCTGCACGACATGTATCGGTAATTCTGGTCCGCTCGACGCCGCCATCGAAGAAGAGATCGTCGAGAACGACATCATTGCCGCGTCGGTTCTCTCCGGTAACCGCAACTTCGAAGCACGCATACATCAAAACATTAAGGCGAATTTCCTGATGTCGCCGCCGTTGGTTGTTGCCTACGCATTGGCCGGGACAGTCGTGAAAGATGTGTACCTCCATCCGATCGGAAAGGACCGGGACGGAAACGATGTGTTTTTGAAAGACATATGGGCATCGCTGGACGAGGTCAAGGAAATGCTGCAGACCGCGTTCGATCCGGCAACGTACAAGCGACTTTACAGTGAATTTGCGGACAAGAACCCGATGTGGGATCAGATCGAATCGAGCACTGGACAGATCTACGCATGGGACCCACATTCCACATACATCCAGGAACCGCCCTATTTTGAGGAGTTTTCGATGGAATCGGGAAGTTTTTCGAACTTTAATTCGGCCAGAGCCCTGGCGATGTTTGGCGATTCGGTTACGACCGACCATATTTCGCCCGCAGGTGCGATCAAAGCGAACTCGCCGGCAGGCTTATACTTACAGGAGCACGGAGTCGAGCCGCAGAACTTTAATTCTTACGGATCCCGACGGGGTAACGACCGGGTCATGCTGCGGGGAACCTTCGCGAACGTCCGGATCAAGAATCTCATGGTCGCACCGTTAGAAGGGGGATTTACCAAACATCAGCCGGATGGAGAAGAGATGTCCATTTACGATGCGGCTATGAAATACAAGGAAGAGGGCAGCGCGCTGGTGATCTTTGCAGGACATGAGTACGGAACGGGCAGCTCCCGCGACTGGGCCGCTAAAGGAACGCGGTTGATGGGAGTTAACGCCGTTATCGCGCAGTCGTTTGAGCGGATCCATCGCTCCAATCTCGTAGGAATGGGCGTTTTGCCGCTGCAATTTAAGGATGGGGAGTCGGCCGCATCGTTCGGAATAGACGGTACAGAGACGTTTGATCTCGAAGGACTGGGAGACGGTGAAGTAAGGCCACGTCAGGAGGTTAGGCTTCGGATAAATCGAGCGGACGGGTCGGCCGAGGAGGCCACGTTGACGCTAAGGATCGACACGCCCATCGAAGTTGAGTATTACAAGGCCGGGGGTATCCTGCCGTACGTTCTGCGGCAACTTATCGCGGCATGATAATTGTGAAAGTTCATCTTGCCCGTTTCGAAAGTGTCTAAATTAAAAGGACTTTTTATGCAGGTTAATGGCAAAAAAACCTTTGCATCAAGTCTAAAAAGTAGTAAATTAAGCCGAAATATCACAACTTTTCCGCCGGTCGGCTGTATTTGTTCCAGGAGTTAAATTCGCAATGAAAAAAGCTATTTCTGCAGTTCTTTTAGCATCTTTGTCTGTCTTGTCGGCAATCCCGATCCACGGGCAAAAAGGACGGGCAGTCGGTCTCAGAAAGCAGCAGCAACAGCTGACCTCGACTGCTTCGACCCGCTTCAGCGAGGTCTTCGCCTATACCGATGGACGAGGTGTTCTCCTCAAATGGCAGATGGCCGCAGAGATCGAGAACATCGGCTTCCACGTTTATCGCGTCGGTAAAGGTGGCATGGAAGTCGTATCGCAGGCGAACGTTGTTGGGGGAGCCGCTTTGCACGCACGCGAGGTTCCTTCCTACGGTGAGACCTACAGCTTTTTCGACCGCAATGGAACGGGCGACTCCGCATATTTTGTTGAGTCGATCTCGCTAAACGGAACAAACACTCGTACGGAACACGTCTACCCGATCTCTGTTCCGGATCTAAGAGCCGTCGACGGTAAGACAGCGGAAGAGTTTGCTGCGGATACTGACGATGCGACCCAACTTGAAACGAGCGTCCCGACGTACACGAAGGAGATCGTGACCGAGATGCAGGAGAATCAACTGGTGCCGGATCCTGTTACGCATCGAATCGTGATCTCAACGCCCGGCGCTGTCCGGATAGGTGTTAAGACCGAGGGACTGTATCGCGTGCCGCGCACGCAGCTCGAGGCTGCCGGCTTCAATGTAAATGCTGATCCCACCTTCTGGCAGCTATATGTCGAAGGTGTTGAGCAGGCCATGATCGTCGGTAATAACGCGGATTACATCGAATTCTACGGGAAAGGTCTCGATACGCCAGAGACGGATATTCGGCAGTATTACCTGATCAACGGAGCCTCCCCGGGTCGGCGCATCGAGACACGAGTCGCCCACCCGAACACAAGCACGGTCGTTACACGGAGCTATCTGCAGACCTTCGTCAAGAAGGAGCGGAACAATTTTATTGATGATGTTCAAAACGGCGAGTTAGAAAATTACTTTGGCCGCGGGTTCGGCGCAGTCCAAACCACGATGAACTTCAACTTGTCGGGCGTCGACTTCGCGACGGCCGCTTCCGCTTTGCACCTTCGGTTCCAGGGATATTCGGTTGGGACTCATTTGGTTGAGATCATTCTGAATGATGTGGCGCTTCCTTCCGCGTCAGGTCCCGAAGGCTCTTTTTCGTTCAGTACAAGCATCTCGATTGCTACGTCACTTCTTCGTGAGGGCGCGAACACCATCAAGTTCCGGGCGATCGGTCCGGCTGGCGACTTCGTGTTCTTCGATTCGATGCATATCGACTTCAGCCGCAAATATGTGGCGGATCAGAATCGTGTCTCCTTCTACACACAGAACTATCGTAAGGCTCGGCTAGAAGGTTTTACATCCGCTGACGTTCGTGTTTTTGATCTTACGTACGATGGCTCTCCGATGCTGATGACAAATTTGAATTTTCAGCAGATCGGCGCGACCTTCGGTGTCGATATGCCACCGGCTCGAGGACGCTCGTTCTATGCCGTCGAGAATTCGGCTGTTCTTGCCCCGCAGTCGGTGACCTCCAATAACCCCGAGCTTGTGGGAGGTTCGACAAATGGCGCGCAGCTCGTGATCATCACGCATAAGGACTTCATGACCGAGGCACAAGCCTGGGCGACCTACAGAACCGGACAGGGATTCACCGCTAAGGTGATTGAGGTGTCCGAGCTCTATGATGAATTCAACTACGGCGCTTTAAGCTCCAGTTCGATCAGGAGCTTCCTACAATACGCACATGCAAATTGGCAGACACCGCCGCAGTACGTTCTTTTGATCGGCGATGCCTCGGCCGATTCGCGAAACTATGAGAACCAGGGATACTGGAACATGATTCCGCCGAAAATGGTGAGCGCTGTGTATAGCGAGACAGCGAGCGACGAAGCCCTTGCCGACTTCAATAATGACGGTCTTGCCGAGATCGCAATTGGGCGGATCGCGAGCCGTACTGCCGCGGGTGTCACGACTGTCTTCAACAAAGTCGTTCACTGGGAGGCAACGGTTACCGATCCGTTGAGTCGCGGGGCCATCTTCGCTTATGACCATAATGATGGATGGGATTTCGACGGCATGAGTCTGCGGCTTCGCAACCAGTTGCCCGTCTCGATGCCGGTTACCATGATCTATCGGGGTCAACCGAATGCTAATACGACGCTTATCAACGAAATGAACGCCGGTAAGTTGGTTATCAATTACTCTGGTCACGGAACAACGGGCTCCTGGGGCGGTAGTCCGGTCTTCTTCAACATTAATTCCGTGCCGACTCTTGCGGATAATCCTAATAGTCCCGCCCTCTACACAATGCTGACTTGTCTCAACGGGGCATACCACTACCTGCATAACGAAAGCTTTGCCGAGGTGTTGACCAAGGCAAATAATCGCGGAGCGGTTGCTGCGTGGGCATCTACCGGCAAGACAACACCGGACATACAAGAAATGATGGCATCACGCTTCTTCCTCAAGCTTGGCCAAGGCGATATACCCCGTCTCGGCGACCTGATCAAGGACGCTAAGACCGCAATAGTGCTCGGTACCGATGTGCGGCTCTCGTGGGCCCTGATCGGGGATCCGATGTTGAAGGTCAGATAAACGCGCCGGGTAAGCAGAAGGAAAGGCGTGCCTTACGGCACGCCTTTTTTGATCTTGGTACTCGCGGCAGGAGTCGAACCTGCGACTTCTTCCTCCGGAGGGAAGCGCTCTATCCACTGAGCTACGCGAGCGAACGATCTATATTAGCCTTTCTATTATCTCGGTTCAATCCTGACCGTCTTGATACGAACGGGCTCTACCGGTCGCTCTCCTTCCTTCGGCTGAACGCCCGAGATGGTCCTTACATTATTCATCCCTTCAATGACCTTTCCGAAGATCGTGTATTTCTGATCGAAACCTTGCTCGCGCTTAAGGGTGATGAAAAATTGAGAGTTCGCCGAGTTGATGTCCTGGCTGCGTGCTGCACCTACGATCCCCGTGTCATAAAGGATATCGGAAAACTCAGCCGGTACATTTGGTTTGTCCGACTTTCCGGTTCCATCGTTCGTGGGATTGTCATCCTTGCTGAGTGGATCTCCGCTTTGGATCACGGATTGGTTGATCCGGTGAAATGTGACGCCGTCATAAACCCCTTCGCGTGCCAGCTCCTTAAAACGAGCGACCGCTTTCGGTGCAATGTTGGAGTAAAGCTCGATCTTGATCGTGCCATACGCAGGTGTTTCCATTTCGATAACCGCGACTTCGCTATCTGCCACCGGCGTTACGCCCTTCTTGATCTCACCGTTCGCACCATTGCGGGCGGTATTCGCACCGTATGTACAGGCAGAAACGAGAAGCGCCGCAAGCAAAATGACGTAAATGATCTTCATTTGTTTCTATGGTTTTTCAAGAATGATCGTGACAGGTCCGTCGTTCACAAGCTCGACATCCATCATCGCCTGGAATTGTCCGGTCTGCACCTCAGTGACGTACCTCCGAGCCTCGGAGACGAAAAACTCGTAAAGGAGATTTGCCTTCTCGGGCGGGGCCGCACCGATGTATGACGGTCGACGCCCTTTTCTCGCGTCCGCATAGAGCGTGAATTGCGATACAACAAGCAGTCCGCCGCCGATATCAAGAACCGACCGGTTCATCTTGCCGTCTTCGTCGTCAAAGATCCGCAGGTTAATGGTCTTTTCGACGAGATAGGCAGCGTCGGATTCTGTATCTGCCTCGCCCACCCCAAGCAGAACAAGAATTCCGGCCCCGATCTCACCCGTTGTTTCGCCCGCGACCGTCACTTTGGCTCGCGACACCCGCTGCAAAACCACCCGCATTAATTCACGGATTCCTCAATGAAGACGCGATTCATTACCACCGGTTCCACCGGCTTGTCCTTGTGGTTCGTTTCCGTCTCCGCGATCGCGTCCACGACATCCTGTCCTTCGATCACGCGGCCAAACTTCGCATAAGAAGGCGGCAGGGGATAATCGACGTGCATGATAAAGAACTGCGAGCCGTTTGTATTCGGACCCGAGTTTGCCATCGCGACCGTACCTTTCTCATAAACGCCGGAATACAGATCCGAACTTCGGTCGATCTCGTCGTCAAACTTACCACCCCAGGCTGATTCACCCCCGTAACCTTCGCCAAGCGGGTCGCCGCCCTGGATCATGAAGTTCTTGATAACGCGATGGAAGATCACTCCGTCGTAGTAATTCTTTTCGGCAAGAAGCCGAAAATTCTCCGTCGTTTTTGGAGCGTCCTGTTCCAGAAGTTCAAACTTGATCGTTCCCTTGTTCGTCTCGATAACCGCCGTTCTATTAGCCACTTAGATTTTCTCCTCGCCTAAAATGAATCTCTTGATCGCGACGCTAACCCCGCCTTCGTCGTTACTAACAGTTGTATAAAATTCGGCGCGTTCTAGCAAACTTGGGTCGGCGTTTCCCATCACGACCGGCGTGCCGGCAAACTCCAGCATCTCGAGGTCGTTGAAATTATCACCGATCGTCATCACTTCGTCCGGTCTTAACTGATTCAATATCGCGAGTTTCTCAACACCTTTACCCTTTGAAGCGTCCGGCGGAAGGATATCGATCAGCGTGAAGTCGCGCAGCGGATATACAGTCGAAAGCAGAGTAACGGTATCGCCGAGCTCACCGTGCAAAACGCTTGTCATTTCACTCATTCGCTGACAGGTGCCGGAAAACGAGATGTGGATGACCTCGTGCTGTGTCAGAACGTCTGCAAGATCTTCGACATGCGTCACGGCATCCTCGGCTTCGGGCCCATGCAGCCGCTTCGACCACGCGATGTACTTTTGCAGCGGAAGATTATGATCTGAAATGCGGTCGTAAAGGAGCGTACCTTTGCCATGCGGATCGGCGCTAACCAGAGCGTCGCCGCCGAATTCCTTTCCCACACGAACAATTTCAAGCGTCGTTTCGGTCGCCAGCAGGGAAGCCGCAACAGTCTCGAGAGAGTCGGCGTACTTAAGTAGCGCACCATTATGTGTGACGAGCGGTGCATTTAATTCCAGTTCGATCCCGAGCGGCCGGCCATCCCGAAACCTGCGGCCGGTCGCGATAGTTACGAGAACGCCCGTGTCTTCGGCCGCACGTATTGCGCGCCGGTTTTCCTCCGGGATCTCACCACACGAGTTGAGGAGCGTTCCGTCGAGGTCAAGGGCAAGGAGTTTGATCATTGCTGATTTGCTTCCGTCTCTCTTAGTTCCTGCCGTTCCTTTTCGAGCCAACGCTGATATTGAGCCTTACCGCGCTCGAATTCCGCAGCCGACGCATAGAACCAGTGGGAACCGTCATTCGCCTCAACATTTCGAACGTAATAGATGTAGTCGGTATTCGCGGGATTCAATGCCGCAACGATAGCGCTTTCCGATACCGAGGAGATCGGCCCGGGTGGGAGGCCGCCGTACTTACGTGTGTTGTACGGCGAATCGACGTCCAGGTCGCTGCGATGTATCGTTCCATCCCATCGATTCTGCATCTTCGCGACATAGACGACGGTTTGATCGATGCCGAGCGGAATGCGCTTCGAGAGGCGGTTGTAGATGACGGAAGAGACGACAGGCCGTTCGCTTTCGACACCAGATTCTGTTTCGATCAGCGACGCGATCGTTACTATCTCATGCGGGCTCCGGCCGAGGGCCCGGGCGGCGGATGTCCATTCAGGCTTCCATACCTTCTTGAACTGTTGCACAAGATGGACAACGACCACATGCGGTTTAGTGCCGCGTGGGAAGCTATACGTGCTCGGGTACATGTAGCCTTCAAGGTTCCTAGCCTCAGGTGCGATATCGCCGATCCCCTTTGTGTCCTCCATCATCAGCAGGACTTCTTGCTCTGTGACGGGCGGTTCCTGGGGAAACTTTTCTACGATGCGTTTCGCGATGTCGAATCGCGTGAATCCTTCCGGGATCGTCAGCCGTATCGTCTGCGTTTCGCCGCTCTCTAGTTCTTTCAAAACTTGAAGCGGTGTTATCGGAGAATCGAATTGATATTCTCCGGCTTGAAGCTTCGAAGCGTCGCCTAAGGCTCGAAGGTATGCTTTCGTCGCTGTCGGACTGGCGATCACGCCCTCGGCCGCAAGTTTATCGATGATCGCAGACGGAGATGTGCCTTTTTCTACAACGATGAACTGGTTCGATTTATCGTGAGCATGGGCAGTTGTAAGCGAGCTGTATAGCCAGTAGGATATCCCCGCAATTACCAGAATTCCTGCTGCGATGAGCCCAAAAATGATTTTGACGAGCGTCATAGGTTGGAGTGAATTCTAACAGCCGGTAAAATTAGCCGCAAAATGAGCAGCAAGCGTGTATTCATAGCGTTGGATATTTCAAGCGAAGCTCGCGATGTCTGCAGCTCTCACATAGCTACATTACGTCAGGGGTTTCGGGATGTTCGCGTTGCATGGGAGCGACCGGAGAAGCTGCACATAACGCTCAAATTTCTGGGCAATACAGACCCTCGCACACTGGGGGAATTGGGATCGAGCCTCCGCGCCATCGCCGGCCGACATGACGCGTTTCGCTTGAGGATGTCGCATAGCGGTGCTTTTCCTTCAAAACATCGCCCGAGAGTTCTCTGGATCGGCGTTGAAGACATATCTGCCGCAACTTCCGCACTGCACGGAGAGATCGAAGACAGGTGTCGTCAACTTGGATTCGAAGAGGAGGGCCGACGCTTTCGGCCGCACGTGACGATCGGGCGGGTCCGTGACGCAGAAAAGGCGCGTGAATTATGCGAGCAACACCTAAGAACGCGAATCGAGCCGGTCGAATTTGATGTCTCGGAAATCGTGATCTACGAAAGCCGGTTACAATCGACTGGCTCGGTATATTCACCGATCTCAAAAGTGAGCTTAAAAGCGGCCTGAAGTCGGGGGTCGAAACGGTCTGCGTGAGCGGAGAGTCAAATCAAAGCCGCCTAAAGGCGGAACCGAAAATTATTTGTTGAGCTCACGAGGCGACCGGGGCGGGGTCGGCGTGTCCTCCTTTTTCTCGCCGGTCTCTGAGAGAACCTCTTTGATTGCGCCTATACTAGACAGCATCGTCGAGGTCTCCATCGGCATGAAGATCACCTTCGAGTTCTGCGTCCGCGTCATATCCCGAAGCGATTCGATGTATCGTGCGGTGATCAGATATTGCGTTGTCGCATCCGGATTTCCGATTATCTGAGCGATCTGGTTGATGGCCTGTGCCTCGGCACTGGCCGCAACCAGCCGTGCTTGGGCAGCACCCTCCGCGTCGAGGATCGCGGACTGCTTGTTGCCCTCTGAGCGGGTCACTGCAGCCTGCTTCTCTCCCTCAGCGCGCGTGATCGCAGCCTGCTTGTCGCCTTCTGCCTGGAGGATCAGCGCACGACGGTTCCGCTCCGCGGTCATCTGTTTCTCCATAGTTATCCGGACGTCCTCAGGCGGGTTAATGTTCTTGACGTCCACGCGAGTTACCTTTACGCCCCATTTGTCCGTCGCCTCGTCGAGGATCAGACGCAGCTTCGCGTTGATCTGATCCCGCGAAGACAGCGTGTGGTCGAGATCCATTTCACCCATTACCGAACGCATCCCGGTGATCGTTAACTGCACGATTCCGCCGATAAGATCCGCAACTTCGTAGACGGCCTTGATCGGATCCATGATCTGCCAGTAGACCACCGAATCGACGTTGATCGTCACGTTGTCACGCGTGATGACAGGCTGAGGCGGCAGGTCGATGAACTGTTCACGTAAGTCGATGGAGGTTAATCCCGGACGAACGTTTGTCCAGTAGACTGCACGGGGTGAGTCGAACAGAGGAATGATAATGTTCAATCCGCTCTGAGCAACCCTGCTAAAGCGACCGAGTCTTTCGATAAGCAAAACGCTCGACTGCGGAACAATCTTTATCGTCTTGTACGCAACGACCAGCAGTGCAATTCCCAGAAACAGCAAGAAAACCGCGCCCAAGCCAAAAAACTCCATTTTGTCCTCCGGTAACTTTAAGTACTGCAAATATAAACTTTTTCAGACGCTGATACAATTTTCACTCTATCTTCGCGTTAGTAGATGGAACCGGCTAAGGGCAGAAAACGTTCTAAGGGGCAGGTAGGGATCTTTTACAAAATATCGGGACCGGAAAAGGCTCAGTTTACATATCGAAATCCACATTCTTTCTTTCAGCTATCCTCGAATTCATTCCATTGCCTTTTCCGGTCCCGATTTTTTCATGTCTAAGTCATAACGTATAATTTGCCGCAGTTATGACGGTAAAGCTCTCCGACATCGAGAACGCACGCGAAACTCTTCGAGACACGATCAATATGACACCGATCATCTCGGACGAGAAGCTCTCGGCCGAGCTCGGCGGACAGGTCCATCTAAAGGCGGAATGCTTGCAGCGGGCCGGATCATTCAAGATCCGGGGTGCATACAACACGATCTCACAGCTTTCGGATGATGAGAGGAGCCGTGGTGTCGTGACGGGGTCCGCCGGAAACCACGCTCAGGCAGTTGCTCTCGCCGCGCAGCTTCACCACACCAAAGCCACGATCGTACTACCGGAGTTCGCACCGCTGACAAAAGTGGTGGCGACACGTAGCTACGGGGCCGATGCGATTCTAAGAGGCTCGACATTCGACGAGGCCGTGGCCTATTCGCGGGAGCTCGAACGCGAGCATGGTTACATCTACGTCCACGCGTTTGACGATGAGCGAGTGATCGCTGGACAGGGAACGATCGGCTGTGAAATCGCGGACGCTCTCCCGCAGGCCACCGTTATAGTCGTTCCGATCGGGGGTGGCGGATTGATCTCCGGGATAGCGATCGCGGTTAAGAACCTGATCCCGAATGTGCGCGTTATCGGCGTACAGGCGGAGAATGTGGCGCCTGTGAATCTATCGCTGAAGGCGGGAGAGCCGGTCGAAGCGAAATATCAACCGACGATCGCCGACGGTATTGCGGTGAAGCGGCCGGGAATGTTGACGCTGCCGATCATACGCGAGTTCGTCGACGAGGTCGTCGAAGTCAGTGAAGAGGAAATCGCCCGCGGGATATTTCATTGCGTCCAGAATGCTCATCTCGTCGTGGAAGGCGCCGGTGCGGCCGGCGTTGCTGCATTGATCTCGAGGAAGGTGAAGCTCGAAGCGAACGACGTTGCTTGTACCGTCCTTTGCGGTGGCAATATTGACGGCAATCTTCTAAACCGCGTGATCGAGCAGGTGCTGGTGCGACAGGGACGATATGTCGTTTTCAAATTGCTCGTTCTCGATCGGCCCGGCGCCCTGGCCGCTATGCTCAACCAGGTCGCGGCCGCCGGGGCAAATGTTGTGGAGATCAAACACCAACGCGCGATCTGGCTCGCTCCGCTCGGCTACACCGGTATCGAGATGATCCTCGAGGTGCGGGACGAACGCCACGGTCGCGAGGTTCATAAGAGTCTGGAAGACGCCGGTTACCGTGTCGATCGTGAAGGGCAGGGAGACTGGGAAGAGTGATTACGTTACTGTCGATTCGTCTGGCCGATCAAGGAATACTCTACCTATCTAACGTCGTTGAAGGTCTTCGGTATAAAGCTCGCGATAGATCCGATAATTGTTCATCACCTTGAAAACGTAGTTCTTTGTCTCAGCGAACCCGACTTCCGACGCAAATATGCCTGGTTCTTTCGGTTTGCTTCGATTCAGCCAGCGTGCAGCATTATCCTCACCGCCGTTGTAGCTCGCCGCTATTGCTTCATAGAGTCCCCCGAATTGCGATTTGAGATCAGCAACGTACGCGGCGCCCACCGAAATGTTAACCGCCGGGACGTATAATTGATCGGGCTGCAAATTAGGATAACCGGCTTTGTCGTTGTACTTGATCGCCGTGTCGTAAACGAGCTGAAGAAGACCGCGCGCGCCGGCGGGGGATTTTGCCCCAGCTCGGAAGGAGCTTTCCTGTTTCATTATCGCCAGTAGGAAGCGCGGGTCGATCTTGAATTTCTTCGCGGCCTGAAGCAGTTCGGTTCTGTACATGACGGGCGAGTCCGAAATCTGCTTCGAAGTCAGTCTCGCAGGCGCGTGGAATTTCGCTCCACCATTCGCAAGTCGTATAGACGCCGCACCGCCGAAATAGGACGAGAAGCTGTTAGAGATGCTCGCATAGGAATCCATCGCAAGCTGCTTTCGTCCGGCCCGCTCGAGAGCATACGCCCTCAAGAAGCGTACTTCGTCAGCTCCAGTCATCGAGCCGGAAAAGCTCCTGCCACGAAGAAGCGCGTCTGCAGTATTTATCGCTTGGTTCCATCGTTCACGATATATCTCCATCCGGAGTCTTGCATGAAGCGCATTGACCTCAGCAGGCTTTCCGGCAAATCTTGCAACCGTCCGATCGACCCAGTCGCTGGCATCGTCGTATTCGCCGGCTTCGCGATACGCATCGATGATGTTCAGGTACGATGACTCGATACGCTCCCCGTCCGGGAAGATCTTCGTGTATTGCTCGTAAACCTTCGCGGCTTCGTGATGTTTTCCAAGACGCACTAGGGAAGCCCCCCTGAATGCGAGCCCCTCGCGCCCCTCCTTTGTATTGAGATGTAGGCCGTTTAGCTTTTCAAACCAATCGACAGCCTTGTCGTACTGTCGCTCCCACATATGCGATCGGCCCATGCCGAACAACGCCTTGGAGATTCCGGGGTCATCCGGATAATGGTCGATCACCTTCTGCCAATGTGCACGGGCCTCGGGAAACAGCCGATTCGCCATATACGTTTCCGCTCGCGAGAGATGCTCGGTCGACGAAAGCAATGGTAGTTGAGTACCCGCTGTTCGGGAGTCGGCATCAAGTCTCATCACGCGGCGTAATGCGGAATCTGACTGTTGCGCCAAAACTGCAGAGCTTAAGATCAGGACCAAGAAGATTCTTGCGAGAACGGTTTTCATAGTGGCAAAGGAGGAGAGAGAAGTCAGGTCTAATTTAACCGATTGTTGGACGATGGGGCAATTTTTCGGGTTGTCCGGAGCGCAGAAACCGACCGGTCGGGAGGGTGCAGTCCGCGGATAGTTGATAGTGGGATATTATCGTGTCAGCGGTCTACGATCTCTATGATTGCATTGTCGATGGGACGCGCACTCACTACCACTCGTGTTTCTTCGGGCCGTCTTCGTCATGTTAGAATTCGCTTTTGTAAATGGTGACACTATGAAGATTGCACTCAACGGCGCGACTACCATGAACGCCGATCTAGAAACCGATATTCGCGCGGCCGGGGCCGCGGGCTTCGATCTGGTCGAGCTATGGGCCTCGAAACTCCGTCGCTATCTCGAGACACATTCGATCGCAGAACTACGCGCTCTGCTGACCGAGAACAACGTCGAGCCCTACTCGATCAATTCGATCGAACACATTACATTTCGCACGCCTGAGGCTTACGAATCGATAAAGGCGCAGTGCGGCGAGCTCGCGGCCGTGGCAGGGCAGATCGCGTGTCCGTACATTGTGGTGGTTCCGGGGAAACTGCCCCAAGGAGCGACGAAAGAAGAGATCGTGGATGAATCGATCCGCGTCCTGAACGAGCTTGCCGACATTGCGGAACCCTACGGCGTCTCGCTCGCTTTCGAGTTTCTGGGCCAGACCGATTGTTCGGTACAGACGCTCGATCTCTGTAACGAGATCGTTGAGAAAGTGAACCGGAACAGTGTGGGGAATGTGATCGATACATTCCATTTCTACGCGGGTAATTCGACGTTTGAAGCCATCGACTCGATGCGGCCCGAAAAACTCTTTATCTTTCACATCAACGACGCCGAAGATTTGCCTAAAGAACAGCTCACCGACGCTCAGCGCTTGTATCCTGGCGAGGGGATCCTTCCGATAGCCGAGATCAAACGACATTTCGACAAGATCGGGTATGACCGAATGGTAAGTATCGAGATCTTCCGGCCCGAATATTGGGAGCAGGATCCGTTCGAAGTGGCGAAGAAGGCAAAGGCTGCTACGGAGAAGGTGCTGGGTCTGGGTCAACACGCTGCGGGCGGGAGTCGTTAAGAGTAATTTTTACCGCCGAGACGCCGAGACGCTGAGAACTGTCGATCTGCTTTTCTCTGCGTCCCCGGTGTCTCGGCGGTTCGATTTCATTTATGGAGAAGATCAGGATCGGAATTATCGGCACCGGGTACATCGGCAACGTCCATGGACGGATCTATTCGCGCGATGATCGCGCCGAGATCGCCGCGCTTTACGACATCATTCCCGAACGAGCAAAGAACACCGCACGGACGATTGGTGGCAAGGTCTGCTCGTCGCGGGAGGAGTTGCTCGAGAATTGCGATGCCGTTCTGGTCTGCTCGCCAAACAAGACGCACAAGGAGATCGCACTGCATTCTATCGCCGAGGGAAAGCATGTGTTCTGCGAAAAGCCGTTCTCGATCGGGATAAATGACGCGGCCGAGCTGCGAGATGCGTCCAAGAAGGCCGCAGGAGTGTTCCAGGTCGGCCACAATCGCCGTTACGCACCGGTCTACGCGAAGCTTAAAGAGTTGCTGCATAGCGACACCGCACATTCGGCCCACGTAAAAATGAATCGTGGGGAATTAAAAGTACCGGTCTGGACCGGTGACACGAACGTAACCGGCGGGTTTTTGTATGAAACGACGATCCACTTGTTCGACATGATGCGGTTCCAGTTTGGTGAGGTCGAAGAACTGGTCGCATACGGTTCTCAACACGAATATCCCGAGCTTGACGAGTTTTCGATAATCTTTAAATTCAAAAGCGGTTTTCACTGCACTTTCGCGTCATCGTCCGACGCGAGTTGGCATTTCCCGTTTGAAAGGATCGAGGTGTTTTGTCACCACCGGACGATCATGACCGAAGAGATGGAACGTCTGCTCGACTCCCGGGGCATGGGTGCGAATTTTGAAACGATGTCCTGGCACATGACGGAGAAGGAAGAACGCTGGGGGTACGTCCAGGAAGACCGGGCCTTTATCGACGCGATCCTGAACGGAACACCGCCGCCGGTAACGGCCGATGATGGATTCAAATCCGTCGAGCTGGTCGAATCGGTTTACTCAGCGATAAGATCTGGCGAAAAGATCAGGTTTTAAGTTTGTAGATAGTCAATCGTTTGCGAAAACGACTCCGATAAACAAACGCGTTCCGACGGTTCACTATTAACGATTAACGATTTACTATTTACCCGTATGATCCACTGTCAAAATTGCGGACAGGGCAACGCTCCCGAAAGTCAGTTCTGCAGGTTCTGCGGGACTAAATTCCTTGCTTCGCAACCGGTCTCCCAGCAAGGCTACGATTATGGGGCGCCGCGACCCTATTCGTGGAAAACCGACGAGTATCAGACTCACGCGGACCCCCGCCCAAAGCCCCCCGATGCGTGGAATCCTGCCGGAGCCGGACCGCTCGCCGTCTCAAATCAGCAGTTCACTACCGGAAATTATCGCTGCCCGAATTGCATGAGCCAATTCCTCCCGCGTATCGAGCGAAGGATCTCGACGACGGGCTGGATCGTGTTCGCGGTTCTCCTGGTCGTGTTCTTTCCCTTATTCTGGGTCGGCCTGCTTATCAAGGAAGATGTACACGTCTGCCCATCCTGCAACACACGCGTAAAGTAATCTACCGATAGTAATAACCTTTGGGATGCTCGATCTTTACGGCCGGGTTTGTGCTCAGCACTTCGACGCGGTGATATCCGCGGTTCATGTGAGTGGACAGGTATGACAAAAGGAACTGGCGGTTCAGCAGGAGCGACAGATCGCGAAAGAACGGCTCAAAACTTATCGGCGCTATGGAACCCTGAAAGAAGGCCCGTCCGCCCGTTTCATCGGCTATCTTTTCGAGCGATCCCTGGCCGTTGAGGATGAGTCGGGAATTATCACGGTCCGTCAAAATGGTTGGACTGTAAAATGAGAAGACCGCGACACTACGCCTCTGAGCACGTGTTATGGCACGTTCCAGATCAAGGCTCTGCGACGGCGTCGAACCGGCAATCCCTCCAGAGACGTCCAATCCATCGGAAACTAACAGGATCGCCCGCCGGCCCGCCGGCAGCGCGTCGAAGCGGTTCAACGCATCGACCACACCATCAAACGGGCTTCGGGGTGATACGGACGAACTCGATGCAACTATCCGCAGAGAATTTGCCGCCGCGTCGAGATCGTTAGTGAACCTTTGCCTGATCTGAAGGCTTCCTCCGCGTAGATAAGCCACCATCACCCGCGAGCCTCTGGGCAAGCTCCGAATGAATTTCTTCATATCGTTGATCTGGAGGTTGAAGGAAGACGAGAGGTCATCCTGAATTAGAACCGCCAGCGCGAGTGGCGCGTCGACGACGCTGCGGATCGAAAGTATAGTTTGCTCGTCGCGGTCCTCCTTTACGATCAGCCGATCCGCCTGAATAAACTCTTCAGCCTGACCTTGTCGCAATTCTTCTTTTGTAAATATCGAGATCGGGATCGAGACAGTCCGCACTCGCTGCTTTTCGCTCCCGCCCGTGCTTTGCGCGGCGACGGCGCAAGTCAGCGACAGCGATGCAAGGAGCGAGAAAAATATGGTTTTCATCATACTTTCGACCCGGTCAGATAAAAGCACCCGCTAGTCTAATATAATTCGTTGAGCTAATTAAAGTTTGTGATGCGTAATGTTTGAATTAAGTTTCCACGGCCTGCTAAAGTAAATCCCATCACAAAAATGGATGAGCTTGTATCGAAATACGACATCTCTAAACGCGAGATGGCGCGGGGTAGAAACCTGAAGATCGCTGCGATCTCGTCACCTATCGTTTTTCCTCTAGTTCCCGCGGTTATCTTCCTTCTGCTTACTATATTTTTAGGGTCTACCCCACCGGTTGCCGCCACATTCTTTTTTATCGGGCTGATCCTCACCGTAGTCGGCTTCGTAGTAGGTCTAGGATTCGCCGGTTTTTTCGCCTACCGACACTCGAACTGGACAAAAGAGATGCGGGAACGGATCGCTGCTGATGGTATCAAAGCCCAGGAGATCGAATGGTTCCGAAACGAGCTCAAACCGAGTGAGAAACGCATGCTCAAGGAGATGAAGCGAACGGACCCGCTTCTGGAGGACGCTTATCGAGAAACGCTAGCGTCCAGGCTCACGGCCACGAGGATAATCAGATCCTCGAAAAGGGAATTAATGCTCGCCAAACGCCGCCAGCTGAAACTAAAGCAGCTGAAGCGACTGAACCCAGAAAACTCGGAAAGGTTTCATTCCGAGATCGATCGCGACCTGAAAAAGATCGAGTCGATAAATGATGAAGCAAAACAAATGCTCGCTGAAGCTGAGTCCCGCCTACACATGATCGAAGCCGCGTCGGTGCGCGGATCGCAAATGGCCGATTCAGAGTTGGCACTGAAAAAGCTTTCGGTCCGGGCATCGGAACTACCGATCGCGCTCGAAGAAGCAAAGATGACGGAGGAAATTAAAAGGGAACTCGACGAAGAGATCGAGAAGGGTTAGCGAAAGGTACCGCGTGATCCGTTCCAAACGCTTGAATTGAACCTGTCATTTCAGGTGGGCGGCCTTCTGTTTCCGAAAAAACATCGAAGCCATCATCTATGGCAAATCTTCGAATCGAAGTTTGCACCGAATCAGGCATCAGCCTCCCTCAATTCAAGTGTTGGCTCAATTATTAGTGCGTTCGGTGACGAGATACGCAGAAAGAATCTTTCGCCTGGAAAGACTATACCACGTCGGAAACCCCAGTTTCCAGACTTGGAGATAGTTGCGGATCTTCCAGTAAGTTACAGAGTTCCAGAGTTACAAAAAATTGAAGGGAGTTGCAGGAAGATTCAGATGCAGCTCTGCCGCTCTCTGTAACTCTCCGACGATCCGCAACACTCTGCACTAGAGGCAGTTCAAAAAAAGTTATTGTTCGATCTCAAGTTCTTGCGGCGGGTTATGATCTTTGTTTTTTAGGATGCGGTCCAGCATTTCGGTGCATTCCGCGCTGCGCGAGGCTAGCTGCATGTCCACCTGCTGCTGCTGCATTTTCAATTGATGGAATTCATCGGCGATGTGAAGTGCGGCGAGTATGGCGACCTTCAACGAGTCGACCGTCAGCGTGCCGGAAGCGATCTCACGCATCTTGCCGTCGACGTAATCGGCGAGGTCCATGATGTACTCGTTATCGCCATCGGAGCGGATACTGTAGTTTTGATTGTAGATCTCGACGCGGATCGTTTGTTCAGAGGATTCAGCTTTCATTCCCGTTACCTACCGACGGCCTGAGCTACTTCAGCGTCGATTACCGTCATAGCATCGAGCATCGCCTCTACCTTGAGCTGGATCGCGTCCCGTTCCGAAAGTAGGCCGTTGACCTTTTCAGCGAGCCGCATATTTTCCTCGCGAAGGCTGAGTGCCTCGCGTCGTAACTCGCTGGTCTCCTGCTCTATTTTTTCCTTTTCTTCTCGGATTCGCTTGGCAAACTCGATCGTGAGGTAAATCTTATCTTCGAGATGCGAGAACTTCTCCATTCCCGTTAGGCCGTTCATCAAACTGTCTCCAAAAAATTGCGGGCTGTAAAAATCTCAGGGTAACGATTATGTAAACTTTTAAAACAAACTTCAAGTAAGTGCGCGGGAATTTAGAATCTCCGACGAATTTTCATTTCATTCTCCACGCTGTCAATCAATTGATCGTGGACTTCATCAACTTCCGATTCGATCAATGTCCGTTCGTCGCTTCGATATTCTAGTCGGATGGTAAGTGAACGTTCGTCAGCGGCCATACCCTTTCCCTCATAAACATCGACGAACTCGACGCTGCGACAGAGTTCTATACCTTGGGAAATGATGGCAGATTTGATCTTCCCAAAGCCGGTCGATCTACTCACCAGGAACGAGACGTCGCGCACGACCGCTGGATATTTCGGCAGACTGCGGTACAGAACAGGTGGTGTCTCCTGGGAAAGTATCGCCTCCAGATCCAGTTCTGCAACGTACACGGGTTGTTTAAATTTATAATCCGCGAAGACTTCCTCATTGAGCCGGCCGAACGTCCCAAGCTTTTTCCCGTTAAGCAAAACCTCGGCCGCCTGACCATTTCTGAAATGTGAAAAGTCATCCGTTGGAGCGAACTCAGGCTCGTCGAAACCGACGGCTTCAAGGGCCGCTTCAACCGAACCTTTCGCGTCGTAGAAATCGAGCTCTCGCTCGGTCATTGCGCGATTTGCCTCCGCATTACCGCCTGTAACCACAAGGCTCAACAACTCACGTTCTTCCGGAAGATCATCCTCGGTTTCTCGCGAGGCAAAGCATTTGCCGATCTCGAATAGCCGAAGATCGCGCCGCTGATGATTGAAGTTGACACGTACCGCGTCCAGAAGACCGGGTAGCAAAGTAGGCCGCATCCGAACAGCTCCTTCGATCACCGAATCTCGAAGCGTGACGAATTTCTCTTCCGATCTATCGTCCAGCATCCCCGGAACGGTCGCGAACCGCGCGTCGTGTCTCGTGTCTATGAAGCTGTATGAAATGGCCTCACTAAAGCCGAGATCTGCAAGCATGCACCGCAAGCGTTTTTTCCGAGGCTCGTTCAGCTGATACTCGCCGGCCCCATACGCCGGCGGAAGCTCGTCCGCGATCTTCTCGTAACCGACATGCCGCGCGACTTCTTCGACCAGATCCTCCTCGATCGCTAGGTCATGACGCCATGTGGGCGAGATAAAAGTTCTCGGCTCATTTTCCTTTTGGACGATCCCGAGAGAATTTAGGATCCGAACGCATTCGGCCTCCGGCACGGCCAGACCCGTCAAACGTTCGACAGCGTAAGCCAAATTCGGCGAGTGAATTTCTTTAGGTTCGGCTTTGTCGGGATAGACGTCGACGAAGTCGCCCCACACGCCACCCGCAAGTTCGGCGATCAATTCCGCGGCCCGGTTTGAGGCATCTATTAGGTTATTGACGTCGACACCGCGTTCGAATCTATAGCTCGCCTCGGTCGCAAGGCCAAGCTTGCGGGATGTCTGCCGAATATTCTCGCGTTTGAAGTATGCGACCTCGAGCAGAACATTTGTTGTGCTCTCGGTGATACTCGAATAAAGCCCGCCCATGACGCCACCGATCGCAGCGGGTTTCTCGGCGTCGCAGATTGCGAGCATTGTGCCGTCGAGCTTTCGCTCAACCTCATCCAGTGTCTTGATCGTCTCACCTGACGTCGCGCGCCGCACCACGATCCGCCTTCCCGCCAGCTTATCGAGGTCAAAGGCGTGCATCGGCTGGCCGAGTTCGTGCATGACATAATTTGTGATATCCGCGACGTTGTTGATCGATCGTTCTCCAATTGCTTCGAGCCGCTTCGCCAGCCACTCCGGCGACGGGCCGATCTTCACATTTTTGATCATTCGTGCGGTGAAGCGATGACACAGGTCGGGATCCCGGATGGCGACGATATCGTAGGCAAGAATCTTAGGCAGCGGAATGTCGGCCTCCGGGTTCGCGGCGCTTTTCGGTTTCAGTGCTGCGCTTGTGATGGCTGAGATCTCCCGAGCGACGCCCAGATGCGAAAGACAGTCCGGCCGGTTTGATGTCAGATCGATGTCGAGCACGAAATCAGTCCCCGTCGAATGTACACCCTCGACGGCGAGCCCTACGCGTGTGAGGTTCGAGGCGAGTTCGTCTGGAGAGAGATCAATATCGATCAGGTCTTTTAGCCAGTTGTAAGAAATGTTCATAACTCGTAGGACGGACTTTTCAGCCTGCCCCGACTGCATGCAATTCCTGGTTCAGGTATTAGGACGGCCGGAAACCCTGTTTTGCCGTTAACTGAATTGCTCTAAGAACCTCACGTCGTTCTCAAATAAATGCCGGATGTCATCGATCTCATACATCAACGCTGCCATGCGGTCGAGCCCAAAGCCGAACGCGAAGCCGGAGTAGACTGTGGGGTCGACATTCACCGCTCGCAGCACATTCGGGTGGACCATTCCGGAGCCGCCGAGTTCGATCCAGCCTGAGCCTTTGCATGGCCTGCATCGAGAATCTTCGAACTTGCCGGTACCATGGCATTTGAAACACGAGAAATCGAATTCAGCCGAGGGCTCCGTGAAAGGGAAGTAACTCGGGCGAAAGCGTGTCTTCGTATCTTCCCCGAACAGTCGCCGCAGCCACTCTGTGACCGTCCCTTTAAGATGGGCCATCGTAATGCCTTTGTCGACGCACAGCCCCTCGATCTGATGGAACATCGGAACGTGCGTCATGTCGGGCGTATCTCGGCGAAAAACCTTCCCCGGTGCGATGATACGGACCGGGACGCCGCGGCGTTCCATGGCTCGGATCTGGACGGTCGACGTTTGCGACCGAAGTGCAAGACCCGTCGTCGTATAGAACGTGTCCTGCGACTCGCGAGCGGGATGTCCCTCAGGAATGTTCAGCGCATCGAAATTGTAATAATCCGTTTCGATCTCGCGGTCGTCCTCGATCGCATAGCCCATCGAAACGAAGATGTCTTCGATCTTTTGCCGGACAATCGTGATCGGGTGTAGGTGGCCCGGACTTGGGCGGCGTCCCGGGATCGTGACATCGAGCCGTTCGGCTTCGATCTTCGCCTTCGAAATAAATTCGCTAAGCGCTGCCTCAGTCTCTGCGATCTGCGAGACGATCGCAGTTTCGACAGATTGCACCAACTGACCAAACTCCCCACGGTTCTCCGGAGCGACCTTGCCGATGAGTTTTTTGGTCGCAGCGATCGCAGATTTCTTGCCTGTATGGCGAACCTTTATCTCGCCGACGGCGCGGAGCATCGCCTCCGCGTCGGCCAGTGTAGAGCCATTTAGATTGAGCGTCGCGTAGCGATCAAACTCGTTCGCAAACGCCGCCTTGGCTGCTTCAACTTGTGTCTTTTCGTCAGACATAAAGTGAAAGGATAACCCATTTAAGTGTGAAGTATGAACTGTGAACTGAAGTGTGAAGTGTGAAGTGTGGAGCGAGATCGCCGATGACGATCGAGCCGCACCCGGCAAAGTAATTGCTTACGCCGCACCTCTCGGTACCTGAATCTATTGAACCTGTTTCCAGGGTCGCTGGCCCTGGCTAAATTACGGCCGCACCTTTGGTGCTTAACACTTAGCATTACTCACAGTTCACACTTCCTTTTTGTTATCATCAAACCGCGAAAACTAATGAAAGCTATAGTTAAGAGTAAAGCCGAGCCCGGATTGTGGATCGAGGACGTACCGGAGCCCGAACTGTCGATCAACGACGTGATGATCCGCGTCAAGAAGGGTGGGATCTGCGGCACGGATCTCCATATTTACAACTGGGATGCTTGGGCGCAGCAGACGATAAAGGTGCCGACGACGATCGGGCATGAGTTCGTGGGCGAGATCGTCGAGATCGGATCGAATGTCGTTG
>DASUSJ010000291.1:0-21319 GCA_036375155.1 Pyrinomonadaceae bacterium | reverse complement strand
TTGGCGGTCAAACAGAAGTCACACTTGAGCGGACATCCCGATTGCGACGAAAAGCAGATGGTGTCGCGCCCCTCCGTCGGAATGAACACGGCCTCGACCGGCATACCGTCGCGCGTTTTCATCAGAAAACGGCGCGTCCCGTCTTCCGAGACGTAGCGGGATTCGACGGTCAGCGTCGATGTCTCAGCCACTTCGGAGAGCTTCTCACGAAATGCTTTCGGCAGATCAGTCATCTCGTGGAACGAGATTAGACGACGCTTGTGAATTCCTTTGAATATCTGCTGAGCGCGATATTTCGGCTCGCCAATTTCCGTGACAAAGCTTTCCAGCTCGTTCGGCGCAAGCCCTGTTAAATGGATCTTTTCGCTCACCGGTCTTATTTTAACGTATCTGCACCGCCTCGGCATTTGCACGGCGTCTGGTAAAATCACTGCCGTGTCCAATCTTGTTGTCGTGTTCTCTTGGCGATCTTTTAGCGAGCATTGCGTGAGATCTAGATCTTTCGCGCAAAGCTCGCTAGATCGTGTACGAATCCTTGAGCGCCACAGCTTTCGGACACAACGAGATCACTCCGCTGGAGACAGCCCATAATGCAACCCCAAATACTCAACGAAACAGGACGTAAGACTTTCTTCTGGTACCGGATCTACTGCACTGTACTTGCAGTGCTCTATCTCGCGGTCGCGGTATTCGGCGTTTTCCTTGCGGTTGTTCAACCCAGCACACCGAGGTACGATCCCGCTGAACTTCAACTGATGGGTTGGATCTACGCGATCCTCGGAATAGTGTTCTTCATAGTCTTCGCGATCGCGTCCTTACTTCCGGCAAAGCCTTACAACTGGATCGTTGGTATAGTGATGCTCGCCATCGGTATGAGTAGTTGCTGTCTGTTGCCGGCTGTCATCCCGTTATTCATATTCTGGATCAAACCTGAAACCCAGGCGTTCTTTGGACGTAAATAAACCTCATGAAAAAACTTTTACTTCTTCTAGTTGTCACATTTTCACTTTCATTCGGAACTATGGCCCAAACCGTAAAAGAAGCCAATCCGGCCGACGTCGGGTCGCTGGATGCCATTATGAAGGCCGTTTATGACGTGATCTCCGGGGATGCCGGCAAGGCGCGTGACTGGGACCGATTCCGGTCGCTGTTTCACAAAGACGCACGACTGATCCCGTCAGGGAAGAATCCCCAGACCGGTGTCATTGGGGCACGTGTCATGACGCCCGAAGATTACGTTAAGGGAAGCGGGCCGTTCCTTGAAAAGAATGGTTTCCACGAACGCGAACTCGCACGTCACGTCGACATCTACGGCAATATCGCACAGGTGTTTTCCACTTATCATGCTTTCAAGACCGCGACCGACAAGGAACCTTTTATGCGCGGCATCAACAGCTTCCAGCTTCTGAACGATGGAAAACGCTGGTGGGTGGTGACGATCTACTGGCAGCAGGAATCGCCTGACAATCCGATACCTAGCCAGTTCCTGAAAAGCGACAAAAAGTAGAATCCGTTTCCCTGGTTCGGTCGAAATCAGTACGTTATGGCCGAACACATTTTGAAACGGGAATTGACGATCGACCTCCCGCGGGCCGTGGTATTCGACTTTTTTTCGAGTGCATCGAACCTGGAACGCATCACGCCCGCGGAGTTGAACTTTCAAATCACATCGCCGCACCCGATCGAGATGCATGAAGGCGCTCTGATCGAGTATAAGTTGTACCTGAATGGCTTTCCGATGCGCTGGAAGACTTTGATCTCGAAGTGGGACCCGCCGCGCGAGTTCGTCGACGAACAGCTGTCCGGCCCATACAAACAGTGGATCCACCGTCACACCTTCACCGAGCTTTCAAGGACGCAAACGTTGATCGAAGACGAGGTCAGGTACCGCCTGCCTCTGGAACCACTCGGCGATCTCGCACACTTCTTCGTCGCGTGGCAACTCGGTCGTATTTTCGATTATCGGCAGAAGGTTATCGCGGAATTTTTCAAGGCAGACCGCGTTAGGCACCACGGGGATCGATCTTAGGATTTGAGATGTCGGACTGCGGATTTTGGATTTGCAGGGACAAAATTTCACGGATCTGCCTTTCTTGTTTCGTGTCTGTTTTAGGGTGGTTCGTGTGATCCGTGGTTACCGTGCGTTAACCAGGAGGAACCACGGATCACACGAACCACACTGAAACAGGCACGAAATCGGCAGTCCGCAATCGGGTTAGCACTATTTCACAATCAAACCGGCCATTCTCCGCAATAGGCAAGATCGGCTCTTCCCGTTATCAGGATCTCACCGTCGTCCCGCCAGTGGACCTCGGTCGTGCCGCCGGGCGAGATGACCGAAACAGTTCTGCTTGTCCTGTCCGTGAAGGCGGATAGTACCGCGGCGCCGGTTGAGCAAGTACCGGATGCGGAAGTTTCGCCGGCTCCGCGTTCCCAGATCCGCAGCTCGATATTCTCGCGATCCAGAACCTTCACAAAAACGATGTTCGCACGCTCGGGAAACATCTCGTGCGTCTCCATCAGCCGCCCGTACTGCCGCCAGTCGGAATCGAAATCTTCGACGAAGACGCACGCCACCGGATTTCCGACGTTTACACCCGAAAAAAGAAAGCGGCGGCCTTCAACATTGATCTCACGGTCGATGACAACCTCGCTATGTTCGCCCTCCACCGGTATCTCGTTGGACGCAAACTTCGGTTGGCCGATCTCGGCCTCGAACCAGTAATGTCCTTCAGAAACACGTTCGATCAGACTGTAATTCTTCACACCGCTCCGGGTTTTCAATCGTAGCGCCGGTTGCTGCCAGAGTTGTTTGTAGTAGAGGTACGAGACCGCGCAACGGGTGCCGTTCCCGGAAAAACCGGCGATGCTTCCATCCGGATTCACGATCTCGCAAAAATAATCCGCATCCTCATCTCCGGATCTTTCGAGCACCGCGATTCCGTCCGATCCGGCGCCCGTATGACGATGGCAGATCTCGACGGCGAGCTTCGATAGGTCGACGTTTTCACCGATCGCATCGCGCTCGATGACGATGTAGTCGTTGCCGAAGCCGTGAAATTTGCAGAATGGTATCGATGTCATTTTGCCTTTGAAAGTCTAACGATCGTTTCGGTATGGGCCTTTTAGCGAAGGACGAAATCGACTTTGTCGCCGACCTTTAGCCCACCGAGCATCTTCTTATCCGATACATAAAATTCCATCCGCATCGGCGGCATCAGGTCCGGAATGTCTTCGTGGTCTATTTCGACCGAACCGAGCTCTGTGTCGATCTTCGTAACGACACCTTTGCCGTTATAATCCCCGTCCTTGCTTGCGGGCGACGCTGAGGATCGCGGCGACGCGTTTGTCGCCGCAGTTGGTGCTGGCGAAACCCGCGCAGAGTTCTTCGCCGCACGCTCGCCGCCCGCGCAGCCGGCGGCAGCGATTACGATGGCTATTCCCAGACGCTGGATTTTCATAGCATCGAGAGTTAACGTGTCGGTGAATAGTATCACTCAGGAAAATGCATTATGGCACCCCTTATTTTTCTGCTAGCAACTTTCACCGTTCTTTTCCTCGTTAACAAATATGTCCTCGGAAAGCATCTCAGTTTGTCACTGATCGGAAGGGTCTCGATGGCAATGATGTTGCTCGTTACCGGTATCTCACACTTCACGAATACGGCTGAGATGGTGGAGATGATGCCGGACTTCATGCCGGCAAAGCGCGGGATCGTTTACCTAACGGGCGTGATCGAACTGATGGCCGTGGTCGGTTTGCTGTGGGACAGAACAACGCGATTGGCGTCGATACTGCTGATCATCTTTTTTATCTGTGTACTTCCCGCCAACATCGCGGGAAGCCTAAAGTCGGTCCAGTACGGCGGAATGGAATACGGCCCGTGGTACCTGTTGTTTCGAATTCCGCTACAGATATTTTTTATCTGGTGGGTCTGGTATTTTGGGGTGAAGAACGCAGAAACAGTCACGGGCGTAGGCCGGAAGAGATAAGAGAAGAAAGCAAATTGTAGTGGAACACATCACAGCCGGATAACGCGCGGTAAACTCCGAGGTGTCCCCGGTAAGGGACAAAGGTAGTAGCCAAGGGTAAGGCCGAAGGCCGCGACCCTGGGTTGAGGTGATAATACGAATCCGACCCTGAAAGGGTCGAACAGCTGCGGAGGGTTGTTCGACCCATTCAGGGTCGGAATTTGAATTATAGCTTGACCTGGGGTTACGCTCGCTTCGCTCGCTCACCCCAGGCTATTAACTTTTTCGCTTTCAGCGAAAGGAATCCTCGACTTGGTTTGAGCGGCAAGTGGGCGAAAACAGGTCGGCCTCTATGGCCGTCTCGCCGGCGCTGCCGGAACCACTTTCAACGTCATCCGTTCCGTTCCGCGAATCAGTTCGACCTCGTATTCCTCGCCCGGTTTCATCGAACTGAGCACATACGTGTAATCCATCGCGTTGCGGACGTCTTTGCCTGCGAGCTTGACGACCTTGTCGCCGGCTTTCAATCCCGCCTTTGCCGCTGGTGAATTCTCGCGAACACCGTCGAGGACCATTCCGTCAGTGGAGTCTGCATAACTCGGGATGGTACCGAGCGAGACGCTCATCCGGACCTGGCCCATCTGGCCCGAAGTTTTCGCGACAGCGTAGGTCGGTTTGGTTGGATTTTGATCGATAGCTCGGGCGATCTCGCCGACGTAGTTTGTGATGTTCGTCAGACCTTCGTAATTGATCTTTTCAAATGTGTCCGACGGTTTGTGATAATCCGTGTGCGTGCCGGTGAAAAAGAAAAGGACGGGAATTTGTTTTCCGTAGAATGACGAGTGATCGGACGGGCCGAAACCGTCTTCATTGAGCTGCAGAGCGAATCTCGGCGGAATCCGCCAGAGCCTTTCTCTATGAATGACTTTGCTCTCAGTTGAACCTTCGCTTGCGGTCCCGGCTCTTCCGACCGGCCCAATAATACTAGCGGGCGGAACTCCACCAAGGAAACCGAGATTTTCTCCTTCGACCAATCCTCTCCACTCACTCGCGGTCCCGACTCCGCCGACCGTCAGCTTGTTCTCATTCAGCCGCCCAACCATGTCCAGATTGATCATCGCGATCGTTTTCTCCAGCGGCCAAGCGGGGTTGTTGACGTAGTGCTTCGACCCGAGCAGACCTTCCTCTTCGCCGCCGAATGCCATGAAGATCAGCGTCCGTTTGTTTTTTTTCTCCTTTGCAAATAATCGTGCAAGTTCGAGGATCGCCGATGTGCCCGACGCGTTGTCATCGGCACCGTAATGGATCTCGGTCGAGTTTGCCGCAAGGCTGCTCGACCCTCCACGACCGAGATGGTCGTAGTGAGCGCCGATGATGATCGCTTCGTTCTTGAGCTGCGGGTCGGTGCCTTCTAGATAGCCGATGACGTTGTATGCATCGACCTGTTTTTTGACAAGGTTTACTTTGAGTTGAGCCGTGGCTTTGGGGAACACCCTAGCTACCGCCCGGGTCTCTGCCTGTTGTTTCTCGATCGCCTGTAGTTCGAGGTCGTCCTTCACTCCGAGCAGTTCCGCTCCGTGCGAGCGCATGATGCCGACAACCGGTAGAGCTGTTTCACCGAACGTCCGATCGTACGCGAGGCGCGAAAGCCTGTCGTTCTTGAAATCAGGATCCGTCGCGATCAGGACAATCGCCTTCGCTCCCTTGTCCTTCGCGATGTTCGCCTTTGTGTGGATGTTGAAGCGGGCGAAGGCCGAATGCGGGTTGCCGGTATCGGGCGTCGAATCGAACATCAGGACGATCTTGTCTTTTACATCAAGGCCTTTGTAGTCGTCGTAATTTGCCTCAGGAGCCGTAATCCCAAAGCCAGCAAAAACCAGATCCGCGGGCGGGATATCAGCGCTCATCGAATAACCAAGCGGCATCCAGTTGATGCCGATCTCCATCTTCTGCTCCCGGGTTATGTCACCTGGAATGATGCGAAGGAAATTGTCGGCTCCGAGCTGGACGCCGGCGACGTAGGGGAAAGGTTGCAGAAACGTCGCCTTTGATCCGTTCGATCTGTGGCCGGGCTTAAGCTTGAACTTTGCGAACTGGTTCGCGACGTAGCCTGCGGCGAACGTTGCACCCTGCTCGCCTGTACGACGTCCCTCGAGTTTTTGCGAAGCCAGATACTGGACATGCGTGCGGAGGTTTTGTTCGACATCCGATGGACGTGTAGTCTGCGCAAACGTGCTGCCGAAAAGCGTGATCAACAGCAGCCAGGAAAAGGTAATTCGTTTCATAAGGAAAAGTTGGTGTACCAGTTCAGTACCGCCCGCGTAAGCGTGTGGTCGAAAGCTCATGTTCTGCGGCCTGGACTCCACCTCCGGCGCCCGCACCATCCGCTTACGCGGACGGTACCGACCTGCGCAGGTTACTGATCCGCCTGGCCCGCGCGTCTACTCAATCCAATCCGCAATAAAAACATTCGTATCCCCGGGCTTCGCGGCATTTCTGTTCGAAGCGAACACGAGCTTTTTCCCGTCAGGCGAGAACATCGGAAATCCGTCGAATGTTTCGTTGTACGTGACGCGTTCGAGCCCCGTGCCGTCCAGGTTGATCAATGCAAGATCGAAATTCGGCTGACGGCGTCGGTCCGCTCGGTTCGCGTCAAAATAATTAGTACAGAAGATCAATCGTTTGCCGTCAGGGGTGAAGAAAGGTGCGAACGAAGCCGACGCCAGATTGGTCACCTGCCTCTTATTCGTGCCATCGGCATTCATCACCCAAACCTCGAAAACCGTGGGCACGACAAGATCCTGGCTGAGTAGATCCTTGTATCGAGCGATCTCGGCCTCGGTCTTCGGGCTCGAGCGTCGATACACGATCATCTTTGAATCAGGAGAAAAGAACGCACCGCCGTCGTAGCCGATCTCGTTCGTTACGCGCTTCACATTTTTCCCGTCGATGTCCATCGTATAAAGCTCGAGGTCGCCGTCGCGCTCCGATGTAAAAACTATCTTCTTGCCGTTTGGCGAAACGGTTGCTTCGGCATCGTAACCCGCGACGTTCGTTAGGCGTCTGATATCGCTGCCGTCGGCCTTCGCCGTGTAGAGCTCGTAATCGCCGTACACCGGCCACACGTAACCTTTCGAACGATCAGGTTCGGGCGGACAGTCTCTCCCACCACTGTGGGTCGAAGCGTAGATTATCCGCTTACCGCCTTTGAAAAAGTACGAGCATGTCGTCCGGCCTTCACCGTTCGAAACCTGTTTCGTCGCAGTCCCGTCGACGTTCATTGTGTAGATCCGGTCGCAGCCGTTTCCGTCCCGTTTTGACTGGAAAATAAGTTGCTTTCCGTCGAAGGAAAAATACGCTTCGGCATTCTCACCGCCGTTCGTCAGCTGGCGGATGTTCGCCAGATGCCGCTCAACCTGGGCGTTACAGATATTCACAAATAGGGTTATAATGAGGGCCGGAAAAATGTAGTACTTCTTCATACTGTGATAGTTAGCTGGAGCCGGGTCACGCCAGCCTCAGAACAATCAGTTTAACGAATTAAGACTGCAAGGCAAACGGGTGGCATCGCTGCATCCTGCAGCCTATCTGATGAAATGACATTCGAGACGACAAAGGACGTTTACGACTGGTACGAGAGTCAGCAGCCCGTCTTCACAAAAGAGGGTATCGACTCAATCCCGTGGCACGAGGTTCGTAACTATCCGCTCGACGAACGTTTTATTCCGGTACTGCTCTACATGCGTGATGTCGAGACACTCACGGACATGTATCACCGCGAGCTGCTTCGCACGCCTACAGGAAAAGATCCGTACATCGGTCGCTTTATGGAACGCTGGGGCGTCGAGGAAGTGATCCACGGAGAAGTGCTCAATCGCTTTCTCAACGAAGCCGGTATCGAGACTGGTGACAAATGGCAGCGGGAGGTGCGAGCCGGCGTTTCGAATTTCTACAACTTTAATACCTATTTACTGACGTCGCTCACAAATCTTCTGGGGCGCAAGTTCACGGCAACTCACATGTCATTCGGCGCGATCCACGAGATGTCGACCGCTCAGGCCTACCGCCGCATGGATGAGCTTGCCGGACATCCAGTACTTTCCCAGATCCTTAACGGCATAGTCCGGGAGGAATCCTTCCACACGCATTTCTACTGGAGTGTCGCAAAGCTCGAACTAAGAAACAGCGATCTTGCCCAGCGTATTGCCAGGTTCGTTATAAAGACTTTCTACCGACCGGTTGGTCAAGGGTCGCTGCACAAGAGCAGGACGAAGTACGCCATCCAGACTCTGTTCGGCACCATCGACGGACTCGAGAGGTTGCACAAAACTGTAACCCGCCGTGCCCAAACGTTGCCTGGGCTTGAGAACGTGAATAAGTTCACCGAAACGATGGGAAGGATCACGGGACAAAGACTTGGCGAGACGGCGTAGTGGGAATTGGATTCGGAGTGCCACTGCGAGCCGCCTCGGCGAGTTCCAGCTCGCGAGCTGGCGCTCCCAAAGCTAACTTGACGCTTTTGCGGCCCGCCATCGCCCGCAAGTCGCGATCCGCAATTCCAGTTTCACGATGGGGTGACCAGGCCGCTACCGCTCCCCGTACTGACCTGGCCTGGGCGGCCCACAACGGATCTCATCCCTTCCGGTAAACCTCGACTCCGTCCCGAAACTCGACCCCGATCTTTCCTTCCGATTCAGCGTAGTCGAGATGCGCCACTGCTTCGGAGATCGCGAGAAAACGATGGACGTCGGCATCGAATGAATTCGGGAACATATCCTTCGCCAGCTCGAACGCTGTAATGCCCGACGTACCGACGCGCGAAATGACTAGCTTCTGTCGTTCATCGATCGCGCGGACATAACGGTTGAAGATCTCTTCGAAATCCGTAACTGGCTCACCATGTCCGCCGTAGGCCAGGGTCGGACGGAACTCACGCAGCTTTGCGAGGCTGACCAGATATTCGGCAAGCGACGAAAATCGTTTGCTGGGGTCGATAGGGTCGGGCGATAAGATAGGATTCGGCGTAATGCGCTTCAGCACGCAGTCGCCGCAAATAAGCGTTCGATTCGCCTCTCGAACAAAAGAACACGACCCGGGTGTATGGCCGGGCGTGTGCAGGACTCGTAAGGCTCCGCTTTCGAATTGTAGCTCGGCCTCATCGTTCAACGGCTTGAATTCACCCTCGCCAAGCGAATCCGTCAACAGACTGACCTCTTCATAAAGCTCGCGCATTTCCTGCAGAACGTTCTCCGGAACTCCGGAACGCAGCAAAAGCTTGCGATGCTCCTCGCGTGCGAGTCGCCCAAACAGATGACCCGTCTCCCATTCGTGGACAAGAACTTCGGCATCCTTCGCCTCGTCACGAACTTCCTTCGCGAGCCCACAGTGATCTTCATGAGCATGCGTGAGGACGATCCGTCGGATATCCGAAACGCGAACTCCGTGCTGCCCCAGTTTTGAACGAAGCGCGTTCGATGCGTCCCTCGTTTTCGGCCCGACATCGATGAGCGTTAGCGGATCTTCCTTAATCAGATAAACATTGACGTCGCCGACATAAAACGGGGTTGGGATGGCGAGCGGGATGATCTTCATTACGTGCGATTTTCGAATTGCGATCCGCGATTGTCAAAGCCTGGCGATTTCGGGTTCTGGATTTCGATCGACGGCTACCGACACGCCTGAGCAGGGTCTATGCACTATAATCACGAGAAACTTGAGATCCAAAATCCAAAATCTAAAGTCCAGGATCGTAATTGTCGGCGCGGGGCCGGCCGGAGCTAGCCTTGCGATCCGGCTTGCCGAGAGCGGTTTTGAAACGGTCCTGATTGAGCGCGAGCGATTTCCGCGTCAAAAGTTGTGCGGTGAGTTCATCTCGCCAGAGTGTCTTTCTCATTTTCGAGAGCTCGGTGTGCTCGACTCCATGCTTGTCGCCGGCGGTGACCGCATCTACGAGACACGTTTCTTTGAAACGGGCGGCAAGTGGATCACCGTGCCGAGCAGTTGGTTCGGGAACGGAGATTTCGCTCTGAGCTTGAGTCGCGCCGAAATGGACAACCAGCTACTGCGGCGCGCGAAAGAGCTGGGCGTGACGGTGCGTGAGGGAGCAGCGATGAGCTCCGTCACGATCGAGGATAACCAGATCAAAACAGTCGCCTACCGTTCCGACGATGGTCAGATCTCCGAGATGCACGCCGACATCTTTGTCGACGCGACGGGCCGCGCCGGTGCGCTTGCCAGATCGGTCGAGAGGGCTGGTGCCCACGGACCGAAGACCTTACCTAAACCCGAGTTCGTCGGCTTCAAGGCGCACATCAGCGATGTTGCCGTTTCACCCGGGAGCTGCGAGATCTATTCCTTCCCGGGCGGTTACGCGGGTCTTTCACACGTAGAGAATGGTCTTTCAAATCTTTGCTTTCTAATCCGCTCGAAAACTGTCCGGTCTCTGGCGGGCGATGCAGACGAGATCGTTGAAAGAGTAGTGAAGCGCAACAAGCGGGCGTCCGCCGCTCTCGCGGGCTACGCGATGTCCGGCGAATGGCTTGCGGTTTCGATCAGCGGATTCGGGACAAAAGATCCGGCACCCGCATCGAACCTTTTTACTGTCGGCGACGCGGCCTCGTTCATCGATCCGTTTACCGGAAGCGGAATGGTGATGGCGCTGGAAAGCGCGGAAGCGTTGGCTAAAGTTATGATCGAGAATAGGGATTCGCCGCACATGATCGCTGCCCGATACCGCGAAGAGTATCGACGACGGTTTTCAAATCGACTGCGTGTGTGCTCGGTACTAAGGAGAACAGCGTTCATGCCGCGACTCGCGACCACGGCGGTCTACACACTGGGCATCAGTTCCGCCGCTCGGCGGATTTTGGCTCGTGCTACGAGGCGATAACCGGTGTCCTGAGCGACGTTCCAAAAATTACAAAAGTCTTACATTCTTCTTGATTTAAGAGTGGTTTTACGCTAAAACCATCAAAGCAAATCTAATCTTTGCCATCCGCAGCCAGGGATAAATTCATGTGCAAAACCACCGCGTAGGTTTTGAACGGCACCTCACATTGCAGTTTTGTTTGATGGCCGCGAGAGGCACAAGTTTCGACAAGGAGAAAAATTAATGAACGCAGTTTCCACTCGGGTTCTGAGATCCATCGGAAGTTTATTTGCGCTTGTCTTGTTCTTTGTTGCGAGTGTGGCGCCAATTTATTCTCAGGCGCAAGCAAGCGCTGCCGACCTCACCGGCGTCGTTGTTGACCCGAATGGAGCAGTTGTTGCCGGTGCTGCGGTCAAAGCCCGTAACCTGGGTACGAACATCGAGCGTACCGCGACAAGCAGCGAAGACGGAACTTATAAGCTGATCGGGTTGCCACCAGGTGAATATGAAGTTACGGCTGAGGCCGCAACATTCAAAAGGGTCGTCATATCGCCTGTACGTTTGACGGTCGGACAGGCCGCGGAGCTGCGTATAACCATGGAGATTGGTGCGCAGGATGCGATCGTCAATGTGACCGGAGAATCAGTAGAGCTGGTCGAGACTACGAAGACTCAGGTCTCCACGACGATCGATCAGACTCGGATCGAGAACCTTCCCATCAACGAGCGTAGTGCGACCGGTTTCGCTCTGACAATCTCGACGGTAGGCCGTGATAACGGCCGTCCGGTTGGTCCGGCTCCAACGTCAGGCCTGAATATAGGCGGACAGCGCGGGCGTTCGACACTCGTGCAGGTCGACGGTGCGGATTTCACCGACAACTCGATCAACGCGGCCCGCAGCACGGTTTCGCAGGAAGCGGTGCAGGAATATCAGGTCACCACAAACTCATATCTTCCGGAATTCGGCCGCGCGACCGGCGGTATCGTCAACGTCGTTACGAAGAGCGGCACGAACGACCTCAACGGAAACGTCTTCGGCTTTATTCGCGACAAAAGCATACAAGCTCGAAACCCCTTTGCTCCGATCATCGACGGAGATCCGAGCAAGCGTCCGCCTTTTACCCGTGTTCAGTACGGTGCGACCCTCGGGGGTCCGATCCTGAAAGAGAGAACATTTTTCTTTGGAGCGTTCGAGCAGCGCCGACGGCAAGAGTCGGGCTTCTTCACAAGCGATGTCGTGGCGGGTCTTACCAGCTCCGCGTCCATCGGAGCGATCGCGGTGCCGATCCCGACCGGCGGAACATTCGTTGTCAATCCGGCCCCCGTTACTTTTACGCGCTTGACCCAGGCACAAGCGAATTACGTCAACACGGCGATCGCGACCGGCCTTGTTTTGGTGCAAACCCCGGCGACCTTCACGCAAGGTATTCAGGCTCTCTGCGGAGCTCGTGCTTATGCATACCTCGCTTCCAGCGGCGGAACGACCGCCCTTGACGGATCCAATCCCCTCTTCGGTCCGACCTTTGGCCCGACTAGCCCGACCACCTGTCCGAATCTTTCGCCGGTTACGGCGGCCGGTGTGGTCGGCCCGCGGTTCCTTTTATCCGGCGCTCCGGTGCCTCTTACGCGAAACGCTCAGGGTGAGCTGGTTGCGTTCCGACCCTTGTTACAGCTCAGGCGGATATTTCCTATTTCCGAAGCAACGACCTATACCTCCGTACGGCTGGACCACCTGATCGAACCTGGACACCAACTCTCCCTGCGGTTCGGCTACAACCCTAGCCGGATCTCCGGTATCCAGGATGAATCGCAGAATCAGACCTTAGGTCAGAATGATTATTCACGAACCGGCATTCAGGATTTGAAAGACACGTCAGCGGGTCTTTCCCTTTCGAGCGTTCTTCCGCACAACCTCGTGAATGAAGCGTACGTTAACTTCGGACGACGTCTCGCGAAATTTGATTCACAGGTTCCGAGCGTTGCGCATCAGATCGCGGGCATCGGCTTTATTGGCTCGAACCCGTTCTCACCCGTAGATCGCAGCGAGACGCGTTTTCAAGTCCGGGACAATCTGACTTGGGCTACCGGAGATCACATTTTCAAGTTTGGCGGCGATTTCAACTGGATCAATGTCGACGCCACTTTCGAGCTGAATTTCCCCGGTCTCTTCAATTTTGGACAGCAGGCCGGAAGTACGCTGATCCCCGGCTGTGATGCGCTGACGCTGCCGGCTAACCTCCGATGTCCTGCGTTCACGCCGACTCAGACTTACGGCCTGGGATTCCCAAGTGTATTCCTGCAGGGTTTCGGAAACCCGGTGAGCTCGATCAAGAACAAACCCATCGCATTCTTCGCACAGGATACGTGGAAGATCCTGAAGAACGTCACCCTGAATTACGGTATTCGGTACGATATCGAATTAACCAACGAGTTTGCCCCGACCCCTTTCACCGATCCCCTGACGGGCATAACGCTCACCGCACAGGATGTCCAGGTCGCACAGGATGCACTTGGTGTGACGCAAGGTTTCCCGCGAGACACGAATAACTGGGCTCCGCGCCTGGGCGTAGCATGGGATGTCTTTAGCAACGGCAAAACGGTGGTGCGCGCGGCAGGTGGAATGTTCTACGACCACCCGCTGCTCGCGGTCGCGTTCAACTCCGACATCGGTGACGGTTCGCAGCAGCAGCAGGCGACGCTCCTTCCGATCGGCGGTCCGTCCCCGACCGGACTCTTCAATGCCTTCCAGGTATTTCACGGTACTGTCTGCGGCGTTCAAGGATCAAATCCCGCGATCTGCGGCTCGGCAGTTACGCAGGCGATCGCACCGACTTCGATCTACCAGTACGGCTTTCAGCGTTTCGACCCGAACAACTTCACCGGATTCGGTCCGGTGCTTCCTTTCACACTGCACGTAGGGAAGGACTTCCAGTATCCCTACGCGATCCAAGGTAATCTCGGCATCGAGCAGTTGATCGGGAAGGATATGGCAGTTTCTGCGAACTACATCACCGTGAACGCACGGCATCTGGCCCACCCACAGGATGTAAATCTCGTTAACACGTCAGCGTTGAATGAGAATTTCAGACGGTTCTTCGGGGTAAACCCGTCAAGTCTTTCGCAGGCGGCGTTCGGAATAAATATTCCGACGGGAACGGTGCCTGATCCCAGGATAGTGCCGTGTCCCGTGGGCGTACCTGCTCCGCTGTGCTTTACGAATATGTCGGCGACCTGGGCGGCGATCGTGCCTGGTTTTATTGCCGCTCCGGTCTCGAACCTGGGGAACCGCGTGATCTCGCCCGTCGCAGCGAACTATTTCCGGCAGCTCGGTCCGAACTACTTCTTCGTAAAAGCTTTGACGGGTTTGGATAAACCAATATTCGATTCACTGCTGGCGGGTACGCTGAGAACCCCGGGGCCGATCAATCCCTACTCGGATGTGAACGCGCAGTTGTCGGACGGCAACTCGTCATACAACGCTCTCAACCTCGAATTGAAGAAGCGTTTCTCCGACAATATTCAGTTCTTCGCAACCTACACCTGGTCGCACACGATCGATGAATCGTCGGATCTTCAAACGCTTCTCAAGCCGCAGGACAACAGGAACTTCAAGGCAGAGCGCTCGGATTCGCTGTTCGACCAGCGTCATCGCTTTGTATTCAGCGGCGTCTTCCGAACTCCGGATAGCTGGCGAGGTGGATGGAAAGGGTTTCTTCGGGACTTCACCTTCTCGCCGATCGTCGAGTACGGTTCGGGACGACCCTTTAACATCCTGGCCGTCGGCGATGCGAACGGTGATTTCCAGAGCACGAACGAACGCCCGACGGTTCTAGCGGACGGGACTCTGTGCCAGACTGGCGTGGATATCGGCTGTCTGCAAGGTGTTTTCCCGGCAAACGGAAATCTCGGCCGCAACATGGGCATCACGCACGATTACTTTTCGGTTGACGCCCGTCTGACCCGACGCATCCGGTTCGGCGAGCGTATGAGTCTCGATCTGATCGCTGAGGGATTCAATCTCTTCAACCGATTTAATGAGGCGTCGGCGAATCCGTTCTACAACGTGGTCAATGCGTGGAATGAGCGGTCCAGTGGCGGCAAGTACTACAGCCAGCCGACATCGGCCTTCGACCCGCGGCAATTCCAGTTCGGAGCGAAGTTTAATTTCTAACAAGTAAGACAGGCTTTCCAGCCTGTCGCCTCGGGTAGCATTAGAATTACGTTTGTCGCCAGGGCCATCCGGCCCTGGTTTTTTCGTCTTGTGTCCGCGTTTTTCCAGCCGCAGCAGCGTCGACGATATATGGTAACCAGTGGTGAGCGAAGCGAACCTCGGGATACCCGACGTCAAGATCGAGGTCGCGCCGAAGGGATGGAAACCCGGGTCTGAACTACCGTCGCACCCTCCGTGGCTGCGCTCGTGGCCTAGGAACTTTGCTAAACGAACCCCATGTCCGGTGCGTTTCTTTGATCCATAAGAGATAATGAACCGTGATCTCCGTTTCCGAACAGATCAGAGAAAAAGGGCGAGAGCTGGGATTCGACAAGGTCGGCTTCGCCCGCGCTGAAGCGCTGGAAGAGGGCGGTCAACGATTCTTTGAATGGCTCGAGCGTGGTTTTCACGGCGAGATGGCATGGCTGTCCCGTGAGCCTCAGAAGCGGACCGATCCACGGTTGATCTTTCCCGAAGCCAGGTCTGTGATCGCTGTTGCGGTCAATTACTACACGCCGGCAGTGCATCAGCACCAGCCGGCGGCGGGCAAGATTTCACGCTATGCCTGGGGCGACGATTACCATGAGGTCCTAAAAGAAAAACTTTACCTGCTGCTGGAGTGGATCGAGGTCGAGTTCCCGGGGGCCAAAGGTAAGGTCTGCGTTGATACGGCTCCCGTGATGGAAAAGGCCTGGGCCGCCCGTGCCGGCATCGGCTGGATAGGGAAGCACTCTAACGTGATAACTAAAGAGTTCGGCTCGTGGGTCTTCCTTGGCGAGATCCTTGTAAGTCTGGAGCTTGATCATGACGAGCCGGCGACAGATCATTGCGGAAACTGTACAGCCTGTCTCGACGCATGTCCGACGGTCGCTATCGTCGAGCCTTTTGTCGTTGACTCGAACAGATGCATCTCGTACGCGACGATCGAACTGCGTAGTGAGGAGCTTCCCGAGCAGGTCGGCCAGCATCTAAATGGTTGGCTCTACGGCTGTGACATCTGTCAGGATGTTTGTCCGTGGAACCGGTTCGAACAGCCCACAGGGGAATCGCGCTTCGAGCCGCGGCAGGGCGAAACTTCGCTTGACCTCGGCGTGATAGAATCGCTCACACCGGAAACTTATACCGCACGCTTTCGTAGAAGCGCGATGAAGCGAACGAAACTGGGCGGATTGAAACGCAATGCGAAAGCATTGAAGGAGTTGATAGTTGATAGTTGATAGTTCGTGCGGCTGGCCAGATTTCGTAGCCATCGCGGCACGAACTATCAACTGTCGACTATCAACTATCAACTAAGGTGCCTTGCTAACCGACGCATACAACAGAACCATCCGCGACCTTCGCATTTCGGTCACAGACCGGTGCAACTTTCGCTGCTTTTACTGCTTGCCGAATGGCGAGCCGCCTCTGGCTCGTAAGGCGACCATCCTCACATTCGAAGAGATCACATACATCGCCGAGATATTTGTTTCGCTTGGAATCGAGAAAATACGTCTGACCGGCGGTGAGCCGATGCTCCGGCGAAATCTTGAAGATCTCGTCGCTAAGCTCGCGAAGCTTAAGCCGCAGCTCAAAGATCTCGCGCTCACGACGAACGGATTCGACATCCCGAAAAAGGCCGAGGCTCTCAAGCAGGCCGGACTCGACAGGATGACCATTAGTCTGGACACGCTTGATACACATCGCTTTCGCGAGATCACCGGCGTCGATAATCTCGAACAAGTTTTCGAAGCGATCGAGGTCGCCAAGCAGTACGGATTCGAGCCCGTAAAGCTAAATGCCGTCATCGTCCGGGGGGTGAATGATGATGAGCTCGTCGACTTTGCCCGTTTCGCACGCAATAACGGCGTCGAGATGCGCTTCATAGAGTACATGCCGCTGGATTCCGGACATGACTGGGACCGCTCCAAGGTCGTGCCGGGCCGGGAGATCTTTGAGAAGATCAATGCGGCCTATCCGCTCTTGCTGAAGGAGGCGAGTCGCGGAAGTGAGACGGCGTGGAAATACAAGTTCGCCGACGGCGAGCCGGGCGGCATCGGCATCATCGCACCCGTCACGGAAATGTTTTGCGGGCAGTGTTCGAGAATTCGTCTGACAGCCGACGGGCAGATCCGGACTTGCCTCTTCTCAACGGTCGAGCATGATCTGCGCGATTATCTACGGAGTGGTGCGACGCGAGCCGAGCTGGTTGAATTCATCCAACACGTCACTCTCAAGAAAGAGCCGCGTCATCGCATCAATGATGCTGACTTTGTCCCGGCGTCGCGGACGATGAGTTTTATCGGGGGATAAGCTTGGTTTCTACTTTCCTCTTTGCGGCTTCGCGGCTTGGCGGGAACGCTAAGGCTTGACGACTCCGGAAGATGGGTGGCACATCTCTGAACATTTAGTTCCCGCCAAGCCGCTAAGCCGCAAAAGAAGAAACTAGAAATCAGAAACCTACCTCTGCTTTCTTCCTGCCATGTCTAAGCCCACGGCCGCAACGAGGATCGATCCCTTGATAATGTCCTGCATGAAGTCGCGGACGCTAAGCAGCGACATTCCGTTGTCGAGGCTCGCCATGATGAGCGCCCCGAGGCATGCGCCAAAAATTGTTCCGCGTCCGCCCATCAGGGAGGCACCGCCAATGACACAGGCCGCGATCGCATCGAGCTCTTTCAGCACGCCGGCGTCGGGTGCCGCACTTCCGACACGCGCGGTAAATATAAGCGACGCGATCCCGGTAAATGCACCGAGCAGCGCATAGACTTTCAGAATGTTGCGTTTGTTGTTAATACCCGAAAGGCGTGCAGCGTCGGCGTTGCCGCCGATGGCATACAGATAACGGCCGAAGGTTGTCGAGCCTGTCAGAAATGCACCCAGCAACGCGACGGCGACCAGAATAAGTACCGGGATCGGAACACCCTGGTAAGCATTCATGACCCAAATGAAAGCCGCGATTCCACCCACCGGAATTATCACACCGGCCGCCTCTTTCAGATAGTTCGGCTCGCCAAGACCGTATTCCTTCACCGCATTAGCCCGCCGGTATGCAATGAACACGACAAACGCGATCGCGATCGCCGCCAGTACCCAGCCGGACGTAACAGACAAATTGCTCTGCCCGATCGCCTTGAATGAATCTTCCGAGATCGGGATGGTGTTGCCGCTCAGCAGCCATTTCACCGCGCCTCGCCACGCGAGCAGTCCGCCGAGCGTGACGATAAAGGCCGGGATGTTCAAATACGCAGTCAAAGCACCGTGAAAGACACCGATGACAATGCCCACGACAATAGCGAATGCGATGGACGACGGTACTCCATAGCCCATCGTCGACAGGCTAAACGCCGCGATGCCGCCGGCAAAACCAAGCACGGAGCCGACAGATAGATCGATGTTGCCGGAAACGATGACCATCAACATGCCGACCGCCAGTATTCCGGTGACCGACATCTGCGTCATCAGATTCGACAGGTTCCGCGGCGTTAGGAAGACATAATCAGTCGCCCAGTGAAAGTAGACCCAGATCAAGCCTAGAACGGCGATCATGATGTATGCCCTAAGCGACGAGCCGGTGATTGACAGTTTCTTTTCTTCCCTCATTTGCTTGTTCCGTTAGCGGGGATAAGTTCGCCTGGTTATTCGCCTTCGAGACCCTTCGTGTCTTTTTTCGTGTGGGTTAGTGTGGGTTCGCGGTTCCAGCCTTCCGGCAAAAAAAGGCAACCAAGAACACACACTATCCGACACGAAACTCGAGCCGTGACCAGTTCGCCCACAGCATCCACAACCCTCCTAATCAAGGAGGGTAGCCTTATTTTCAAACCATCACCCCGCTCTCGACGGTCCCCGTTGCCGCGGCCATTACGCGCTCGGGTGTGGCTTCCGCTCTCCTAAATTCTCCCGTCACCTTTCCCTCACGGAGGACCAGCACACGGTCCGATAGTCCGAGGACTTCAGGTAGTTCGGAAGATACGAGCACGATCGCGAGCCCCGACTCAGCGAGTTTGTTTATCTCAGCGTAGATCTCCTGCTTCGCGCCCACATCGATGCCCCGTGTTGGTTCGTCGAGAAAAAGTATCTTCGGGTTCGTGAGCAGCCACTTTCCAAGTACCACTTTCTGTTGATTTCCGCCGGACAGCGTACCGGCGACGGTCAGCGGTGAGTTTGCTTTTATCCTGAGCGATCTCATGGGACCATTTGCCGCCACCATCTCGCGTGTGCGGTGCGTGAGAAACGCGCCTGAGATGTCGTGAAGGCCGGCGAGCGTCATGTTGTCAAGAATGGTCTGCTCCAGGATCAAGCCATACCGCTTTCGATCCTCCGTCACGAACGCGATGCCATGTTCGATGGCATCCGACGGAGAAGCGATGCGAACGGGTTCTCCGTCCACGTAGATCTCTCGCGAGTAGTCTCCGGTCCATGCGCCAAAGATCGCCATCAGCATCTCAGTACGCCCCGAACCCATCAGACCCGCGACACCGAGAACTTCACCTTTGCGGACCGCGAACGACACATCGTCGACCAGCTTTCGACTGTTCGCTTCGCCTGAATGAACGGTAACGCCGCGGACCTCCAGAGCGACCTCGCCAAACTCGTGTTCCGGCGTCGGAAAAATGTTGCCTACCTCGCGACCGACCATTGCCGCAATGACCTTGTCCTTCGTCAGGCTCTCCTTCGAAGCCGTCGACACCGTTTTTCCGTCTCGCAGCACCGTGATGCGGTCAGCAATGGCAAACACTTCGTCGAGCTTGTGCGAAATGTAAACAAGGCCGACTCCGCGGGCCGTCAGTTTCCGGAGTATCTCGAAAAGCGTCTCTACCTCGGATTCCGTGAGGGCCGCTGTCGGCTCGTCGAGCACCAGGATCCGGGCGTTCTGTGAGAGCGCCTTAGCGATCTCTACAAGCTGCTGGCGGCCTATTCCGAGATTCCCGACCTGAACTCGAGGGTCGATCGAAAGGTTCAGATCTTCAAGCAGCCGCGTCGTCCTGTGATAAAGCTCGGACCAGTTTACGACGCCGAACCGCGATGGTTCGCGCCCGAGAAAGATGTTCTCGCCGACTGTCAGCTCCTTTACAAGAGATAGCTCCTGGAAAACGATGGCGATGCCGGCATGTTCGGAATCCCGCACGCCCGAGAACGCCCGCGGCTTGCCATCGACCAGGATCTGACCCGAAAAATCGCCATGAGGATACACTCCTGATAGGACCTTCATCAAAGTCGATTTGCCTGCACCGTTCTCACCTACGAGCGCGTGAACCTCGCCCTCCTCCAACGTAAAGCTAACGCCGTCGAGCGCCTTTACGCCGGGGAATTCCTTGACGATGTTCTGCATTTCGAGTAACGACATTTATTCGGTGTTTCCAGAGTTGCGTTTAGTTGCAGGGAGCTTCAAAGGTTGCAGATAATTGCAGAGTTGTCATCCCAGTGTATTCGGTCGGTTCAGTCTGTTCAGTGTATTCCGTGTCTTCCGTGGTTCATCTCATTAACGATTCCGGAACCACAGAGCAAACAGAACATTGAAAGAGCCGACACAGTGAAACTCTGCAACTGAACACTTCCTGCAACTCTGGAAACTCCCCGCAACTATTAGCAAACTTTTTAGACGTCAGTATAACGAAACCCGCCTTAGCGCACGACGGATCTCGTCGTTCTGCATGAACCAGTGCCAATTTTTTCCGCTTCGCAAATTCTCCGCACTTAGCAGCGTTATCCCTTGATCGATTCCAAGAACGTCCGGGCCGACCCATCCGGTGTGCGGGTTGAAAGCGTCAGCGAATCCGTACGGGCCGTAAACTTTATCACCGTATTCGTCCTTCATCTTTCGAAGTGTCGGCAGGGTGATATCCGGCGTGAACATCAGCGAACCGGCCGGAGCACTCGGCACTACCGATCCGTCGGTGCGATCGTGCCGAGGCGGAGCTCCCCACGCAACGTAGCCTCGCTGACTGTCCGAAGCCGTCATGCCCCACATGTTCGGTCCGTACTTCGGAAACTCTCTGCTCAGGACCTCGGCAAAGAATCGCTGCTGGGCACGCGTCGCGAGCACGGAGTTTTCGAAATAGTTCACGAATGGCGGTCGGCGTTCCTGTCGATTCCGGAAGTCGACCCATGCGTGCGAGAACTGATGTATGAAAAGTGGCGACACCGAGCCGATGTAACGTATGCCGCGATACTCATTCCAGGGCCGTTCGAACGCGTACCATGCATTCGGCGAGATCGGGTAAGTGGGCGAGCCGATCGCTAACAGGTACAGCATCGTTTCTTCACTGTATCGTCCCCAATAGTTATTCAGGAA
>DASUSJ010000290.1:0-3844 GCA_036375155.1 Pyrinomonadaceae bacterium | reverse complement strand
CATTACTTCCAAGACGATTCTCACGCCTTCAGCCCGCGATCTCGGTACGGAAAAGGATGTTTTTGCCTCGAGTTGATTCTTATGGCACATTTCACCACTGCTTTTCTCCTGTTCGCACTCGCCTTTTGCCTGTCTGTCGAGGCGCAGGAGACGCCGGTGCAGAAGACGTCCAAAGCCGCCGTTAGCTATGGCCTTGTTGTTGATAACTCGGGTTCTTTTCGTCCGCTGCTGGATCGGGTCATCACCGTGGTTTCCGATGTCGTGGAAGGAAACTCGCCGGAAGACGAAGCGTTTCTCGTAACGTTCGTCGATACGCCGAAGATCGTGTTGCGCCAGGAGTTCACCTCCCGGAAAGCGGACATTCATGACGCGGCCCAGAACATGTTTATCGAAGGCGGCCAGACGGCGATATTGGACGCTGTCAAAGTGTCGGCAGATTATCTTTCAAAGAATGCGCGGTCAGATGAGGGCCGTCTACGGGCCCTCGTGCTGGTAACTGACGGCGAGGATCGGGAAAGCGGAGCGAAAGTCGAAGACGTAATAAAGCTTTTGAAGGAGCAAAACATCCGGGTATTTGTCGTCGCGATGGCTGACGGGAAGATCACCGGGAAACTGATCGACCGGTTAACGAAGGAGACCGGCGGCAAGAAGGTGACACCGAGGACGAAGGCTGAGATGACGGCAGCCGTGGAGGAGATCTCAGTAGCGATCCGCTCTAAGTGAGATGGCAAATACCGCTGTCACCAATTCGGTTTGCAAGACTTGCGGGGCGGATGTTCGCAAAGGGTCCTTTTTCTGTTATAACTGCGGGTCCGCGGTTCAAGCCAATGTCGACGTTGGTCAAGAAAACGGCGGTCGAAAGATCGAAGAGAACGTGCAATCCGCAACCGTCAGACCCCCGCTAAAATCGGCCGCGTCGTTGCGAAAGCAAAGGCGAGCTTTCAACCGCCAGCCGGTCGAAGTTATTTGGGAGCAACCCGATCGGCCGCCCAAAGCTTTCTTCGTTGTCACGGCGGCCCTAACTGTCGCGGCCTTGATCTTACTTGTACTAGCTTTTTACCTCAGATAGCGGACCACGATCTTTATGGAAGCTCTTGGAATGATTGAATGCATGGGACTCGTCGCCATGATCGAGGCGGCTGACGCCATGGTCAAGGCCGCGAACGTACGGCTTGTCGGCTACGAAAAAGTGGACGCCGGTCTGGTGACGGCGATCGTTCGAGGTGAGGTCGGCGCGGTAAGAGCTGCGGTTGATGCGGGCGCTGCGGCTGCCCGAAAGGTCGGAACCGTCACTGCGATTCACGTCATACCGAGCCCCCATCGCGAAGTCGGCGACGGTATTCCGGTTATCGATACGGGTGAGACCACACGGAAGAAAATTTCGGGCTCGGTTCCCGAATAAGCCGGGTGTCTTATTGAAAAGGAAAGAGGCTGTTTGAAAGGCAGCCTCTTCGAATTGCCACCAGCTTTGGCTAGCGGGAGGGGTGTACAAAAGCCTTTTCTAGGCCGACCTCCTTCGGTTCTTAGCTAACGCTGTTTGAATTTACTGGTCCTTGATCTGTCCGGGCTTTTGTATCGTCGGAGCCGAGGTCGCCCCCGCTTCCTGTTCAGCCATCCGGCCGGCCCGGGTCAGGGCTATTCGTTTTTGTTTATTGGGCCCATCCTCGATCGTGACTTTGATATTCCGGTACGACCCGTCTTTTCTGTCGTTGCTCGGTAAATATCCGATCGAGTATTGCGTGCGAAGCTCGCTCGCTATCTCTCGGGCGATTCCGTTCAGCTCGCTTACGCCCATCGGAAAATAAGCCTTGCCGCCCGTCTCGCTGGCCAGTTTCTCAAGAAATGCCCTCGCTTTGCCTTGCGGACTCTTCGTTATGAATCCTTTGTCCGCACTAAGCTCTTTTACGAAACCCACAACATAAATCTGCACGTCGGTTTCACGGAGCAGGTCAAACAGCTGCTGTTGCGTGTAGAAGCTGCTCCGGTCTTCACCGTCCGATACCAGGATCAACGCCCGCCGCTTCCTATCGACCGCGGATGACGACTTTTCGTATTTGGTAACCTGATCCGCCGCCAGATACACGGCGTCAATTATCGCGGTCTGTCCGCCTTCGATATAAAGCTTTGTATCCAGAGCATCGATCAGGTCAGCTTTGTTCTTTGTAAAATCTTCGACGATCTCAATCTTGTCCGAGCTGACAAACCGAATAATGCTGGTTTCATCCTCCGGTTTGTTCGCACCTATGAGGATCTTGCTCGCCTCGATAACCTGATCGATCAGTGCGCGTAGCGAGCCAGAATTGTCAATGACCAATGAATAATTCGTCGGCACCTCCGACTTGGAGAAGAACTCTATCTGTTGAGGCACGTTATCTTCGAAAACCTTGAAATCTGACTGACGCAAGTTGCCTATTGGGCGATTATTTCGGTCAACCACGCGGACGTTCAAATTGACGAGTTCGGTGTCGATCTTGTAGATCTGGTCTTCCTCCTTGATCGTCGGCGTAGCGACAGGGGTCGGAGTAGCAGTCGCCGATACCACCGCCCGATCGCGACCTGTCGGGTTTGACTGTGCGTCGACTGACGCAGCGATTTCCGAGATTACGAGGAGAGCCAGTAATGCGGGGATTCCGAGTAAGTAAAATCTATTCATTTCGAGATCAGCGGTACCTAACGTAGATCTGAAGCCGGCGTGGCGTAATATCCTTCGCGGCTTCGGACAGTTAGACGCGGCAAACCACGCGGAGGTTTGACCCTAACTTTGACCTTTCTCCACTTGCCGTCCGGCTGAAAATCCTTGGGCGTATACCCGACCGAATACTGGTGGCGGAGCTCGAGGGCGATACGCTCGAATATCTCGTCCATCTCTATATCGCTTGCAGGATAAAACGATTTTCCGCCCGTCACCGATGTCAGTTCGTCCAGAAATGCCTGGCCCTGCATGCCGTCCGCGCTCGATGCATCACCGGCGTCAAGAATACCAACGGCGTACGTAACTACGTCAGACTCCTTCATCAGCCGCCGAACCTCGCCGAAGTTATACCGTGACGAATTGTCCTGTCCGTCACTGATGATAAGCAACGCCCGCTTCTGGTGGCTGCCGCGCGTCACCCGCTCGATACCCAGGTAGACGGCATCGTAAAGAGCGGTGTTCTGGCGAGGGTTTACAAGAGTCAGCTTTTGCAGGACGGCGTCGCCGTCGCGTGTTCGGTCAAGAAGCAGCTGGGCCCTGCTATTGAACGCGATGAGGAAATACTCATCGCTGGGGTGGCTTGAGTTAATAAACCTTGAGAGGGCCTTTCGTGCCTTCTGGATCTTCTCGCCGCTCATCGAGCCCGAAACGTCGAACAAAACGCCGACTGACACAGGTGCGTCAGCATCGCTGAAGAATGTGATTTCCTGCTCCTCATTGCTATCGATAACCGTGAATGCGTTCTTAGTGAGGCCGGATACATAGCGGCCGTAGAGGTCGGTGACAGTGAGGGTAAAGGTTACGAGATCGGTCTTGATCTTGACCGGAGCGGATGGGTCTTGTTCCGGAGGCGTCGGCTGGGCCTGCTGAGCAGGCACCGAAAGAGCGAAAACGAAAAGAACCGACAGTAGGAATACTGCCCGAAGCGATCTGTCGCCACGGCCAGTAACCTCAAAACCGGTGAAAACCATAATTTTCTCCACTGGTGGAACGCTTACATTCTAAGAAACAGGTACGGCTTCTGCAAGATAATTCTTGAGATGAGGCAACCTGCGGAATAGTTGTTTTCCTCAAAATATATCCGTATATTCCCAAAGCGGTGGAACAAGACCGGCAGATTTGCGTGTTATAATTCGGACGACTTTAGGTACG
>DASUSJ010000289.1:0-8050 GCA_036375155.1 Pyrinomonadaceae bacterium | reverse complement strand
ATCGCGACGGCGATATTTACGTTTGTTAATGAGAAGCTGGGATGACGCTCTCTTAGGTGTGTTGAAAACTTGGACGTTCCGATATAAGATCTCGCCGTTTCTTGCGGGTGTTTTCGTATGAAGAACCTTCGTGCCTTAGTTTTTCTGTTCCTAGCTTCCGCGTTCGTGCCTGGCGTGGTTGATGCCCAGGACAAGGCGGACTATTTCGACGTTCCGTTGAAATACGTCAATTTTCTCCTGCTCAACGACGAGAATTCACCACTGCAATTGAGTGACGGGGTCGTGCTTGCGACCGAGAAGGGTCATCTCAACTACTTCTACACAATCTCTAATTTTTCCAATAGTGCGGTGAAGAGTTTCAAGATAGAAGAATTCGACGCTTTCGTTAATCCGAGCTACGCTGCATCGCCAAACGGCACAGCAAATGATGAGCTGTCGTTCGTGGCGTATGAAAGCTTTTCGACGCTTGACGAAGCGAAAAAAAGCCGGATGAAGATCGTTCACCTCGACGAAGAAGGTGCCAAGAAATTCAAACTAAGCGAGGAACAGAAGAGGGTTTGGATAGTACTCGTAACTAAAGTCGAGCTGTATGACGGAACAACCTACGATGCGACTGCAAGATTCCGTGCGATCAAAGAATTCGTTGATCAAATAAAGCACAGCGAGTACGAGTTGGAGGATGATGCCCCGCGAATCCCATTTAGTGAGAAAGAAGGGCGACTGCATGAGTTCATCGCGAATATCATGAAAAAGGATACGCCCCGTTAATTCGGACCAACACCCGTTTTGCCACCCTTTCCCCGTTTGCTAAAATACCCATTTCGGCTGATAGCAATATTCTTCACCGTAATGAGCATTAACGAGATAACGGTTCGAGGGGCACGGCAGCACAACCTCAAGAACATCAACGTCGAGATCCCGCGGAATAAATTCACGGTCATTACCGGTCTGTCCGGATCGGGCAAATCAAGCCTGGCATTCGACACGATCTATGCCGAAGGGCAGCGTCGATATGTGGAGTCATTGTCCGCGTACGCGAGGCAGTTTCTCGATCAGCTCGAAAAGCCCGACGTCGACTCGATCGAAGGACTGAGTCCCGCGATCTCGATCGAACAGAAGACCGTCTCGAGATCCCCCCGTTCGACTGTTGGAACAGTCACCGAGATCTACGACTACCTTCGTCTACTCTTCTCGTCCATCGGGCAGCCGCACTGCCATCAATGCGGTGAGCCGATCACGCGGCAGTCCGTTGAACAGATCGTAGCCGGGATTCTGAGCTTGCCTGAAGGTGAGCGCGTGATGATCCTTGCCCCGATCGTTAGGGGCCGGAAGGGCGAGTTCAAAAAGGAGCTCGAAAAGCTCCATAAAGATGGCTATTTACGTGCCCGCATAGACGGTGAGATGCGTCAGCTCGATGAGGACATCGAGCTCGATAAGCGCCGTAATCATACGATCGAGGTCGTCGTTGACCGGCTTTTGATGAAGGAAGGCGTTAAGGAGCGATTGGCTGATTCCGTCAAGACGGCACTGCGTCTGACGGGCGGTGCGGTGCTCATCTCGATCATAGATGGCGAGGAAAAGCTTTACAGCGAGCGGATGGCCTGCATCAATTGCGGCATCAACATCGCCTCGCTCGAGCCACGTTCCTTTTCATTCAACTCCGCCTACGGTGCGTGCAAACGCTGTCAGGGGCTAGGCACCGTCATGGAGATCGACGCGAACAAGATCGTCCCGGATCAAACGCAGAAAGCAGGCAAGACAACGTTTCTAGGTGGCATCGACAAGTCGAGCGGTAATTATCTTCAGTCGGCGCTAAACGCGATCATCGAGAAGTTCACCGACGGGGACAAGCTCGAACCGCCGCCGGATCACGACGCGGTGACCAGGAGACTCGGAGACGCGGCGAAGAAGTTGAAGTCGCTCGTACGGGGAACCAAAGACCAAAAACCAAAGGCCAAAGACCTGCTTCAAACACGGTTCGCCGATCTGCCGAAAGAGGTCCGCGACGCTTTCTTTCACGGCACCAAACGACGACTGACGTTTCGACAGGGAACCTACAAATACGAAAGTGATTGGAAGGGAGCCTTAAGGGTCATGCGCGACCGTATGGAGAATCCCCCTTCGGAGAAAACGCGGGCCGCACTCGACGAGCTTATTGCCCCCGTTTCGTGCCCGGTTTGCAACGGTGCGCGTCTTCAGCCCGAAAGTCTGGCGGTAAAGGTCAACGGCTTGGGCATCGCGGAATATTCCTCAATGCCTATTGACGATTCGGTTAAAAAGATCGCGGAGATCAAGCTGAGCCCACGCGAGGAGAAGATCGCCGGCCTGATCCTGAAAGAAATCCGGGACCGTCTTCGCTTTCTCTCCGCCGTCGGGTTGGGGTATCTGACACTGGACCGCACGTCGGCCAGTTTGTCGGGCGGTGAGGGACAGCGTATAAGGCTTGCGACACAGATCGGGTCGCAGCTTCGCGGCGTGCTCTATGTTCTAGACGAGCCGAGCATCGGATTGCATCCGCGCGACAACCAGAAGCTGCTCGAGACCTTGCACGAGTTGCGGGACCTCGGCAACACCGTCCTCGTCGTCGAGCACGACGAAGAGACGATCGAGCATGCGGATTACGTCGTCGATCTTGGACCGCTCGCCGGAACTCACGGCGGCGAGGTCGTCGCGACCGGTGATCCGAAAGAGATCGCCTGCGATCCGGAATCGCTGACGGGTCGATATCTTTGCGGTGAGCTGAAGATCGACATCCCCGATGTACGCCGATTGCCGAACGGCAACCGCATTCGCGTCAAAGGCGCGCGGGCGCATAATCTGAAGAACATCGATGTTGAGTTTCCGCTTGGCGTATTTACGGTCGTGACAGGTGTTTCCGGATCGGGCAAATCGACACTTGTCGAGGAGATCCTTTACCCGGCTCTGTACCGCCACGTCTACAAATCTGCGGTCGAGCCTCTCGAGCACGATGGAATAGACGGCTTGGAACTTGTCGACAAGATCATCGAGATCGACCAGACCCCGATCGGCCGCACACCGCGTTCGAATCCCGCAACCTATACCGGACTCTTTACGCCGATTCGTGAGCTCTATGCGATGCTCCCGGAGTCTCGAACGCGCGGCTATAAGGCAGGACGATTCTCGTTCAACGTGAAAGGCGGGCGCTGCGAAGGGTGCGAGGGCGGCGGCATGAAATGCATCGAGATGAATTTCCTCCCGGACGTTTACGTGATGTGTGACGTGTGCCGCGGCAAGCGTTACAACCGCGAGACACTCGCGGTGAAGTATAAGGGATTGTCGATCGCTGACCTGCTCGATACGACGATCGAGGATGCGCTGCCGATACTCGAAAACATTCCACAGATAAAACAAAAACTCGAAACCTTGCTCGATGTCGGATTAGGGTATATCCAGGTCGGACAGTCATCTACGACCCTCAGTGGCGGCGAGGCACAACGGATCAAGCTCGCAAAGGAACTTTCGAAACGTGCGACGGGCAAGACGATCTACATTCTCGACGAGCCCACGACGGGCCTGCACTTCGCCGACGTGCACAAGTTGCTCGAAGTTTTGCAGAAGCTTGTCGACACGGGCAACACGGTGATCGTTATCGAGCACCATCTCGACGTGATCAAATCCGCCGACTACATCATCGACCTGGGGCCGGAAGGTGGCTCCGGGGGTGGAAAGGTCGTCGCGACCGGAACGCCCGAGGAAGTCGCCCGCGTTAGAAAGTCGTACACCGGCCAAGCACTGAAAACAGTTTTATAGGTTCATTGTTCTCCCCTTCTCCGTTAACCATTGAAACCACGAGCACACGAACTTCTCGTCTTCGCCGTGCACGACTGTTCGGTCGTCTTTGTGTAGTTCGTGCGATTAGTGGTTATGGCTTAATTTGAACCACGAAACACACCAACCACACGAAAATCACACTAATTTATCTTTGCTTTCGAACACACAAGCACACGCAGTCAGTTCCGATTTCGTGTTCCACTTCGCGTGGTTTCGTGTAACTAAACGTTCCAGATATTCGGCGACAACTGGAACCACCAACTCACACGAAATCACACGAAGATGATTCGAATCTCAACATAACAATCACGGCGAAAATCACTCTCTAATCTGCGCCGCATTTCAAAGACCCGAACACAGAATGTATGGCGCCGGTTAAAATCAACCTGCCCCACACAGCATCTTCACGTGCAAATTCTTTCGCTTGCTCTTACAATCCTATCCGACTCGAAATTGGGCCCCGCGAAGCCTTACCGCGGGAATGCCCGCCTGAAACAAATCAAGGAGATCCAAATTCATGCCTTTAAGATTTGAAACCGTACTCACGTTGATCCTTGCCGTCTCGATGCTGCTGGGTTGCAAAGCCATGGAAAACCTCGCAGGCAATCAGACTTCCAATACGTCGAACGCGACCAATGCCAATACGACAACCGCAAAAGCGAACACAGAGACATCGGCGGTTGAGCCGAACGAGGATGGCACGATCCCGTCTGGTACCGGAGTGGAAAAGGAAAAACCTGCCGCCGGGAAGGGAAATGTTCAGGGCAAAGCGATGTTCAACGAGCAACCCGCGGCCGGTGTTGAGGTAAAGCTGTGTAAGACGTTCAGTCAGTTCTTCGGCGGCTGCAGCGGTGAAACTTTCACGGCAAAGACCGACGAGACGGGCGAGTATCTCATCAAGAACGTTACGCCGGGAGTCTATGAGGGCCTAACCATTCGTGTCTTCAACACGCCGTATTATGTTTTTGCAACGTCCGGAATCGTTTCTGCGGCGAAGTACAACATCGAGGGTGACAAGACCTATTTCGCCCCCGACACGCACTTGTTCAAGAACGACCTCAAGATCCTGAATCCGAAGTCCGCGGCTAAAGTCGCACCCGACGGTCTCGAAGTGAAATGGGAACCGTACACCGACGCTGCATATTACAAACTCAGCATCTTCGCGGACACATCGACCGGAGCGGAAGCACCGTACGATTACATCAATCGGCGCGTCGACGATGTGTCGATCGTACTCGATAACCCACTAAAGCCGGGTGCGTATAATCTAAAGGTCGAAGCTTATAACGCGAATGATCGTAAGCTCGCGCAGAGTGCTAACGACATTAAGTTCAGTGTGAAATAGGTAACCTAGTTGATCGTGAATCGTTAATCGTTAACTGTTAATCGTTAGTCGTGGGCCACGACCCGGCTTCTGGGCGGGCTGACGATAAGGCTAACGATTAACGATTACCAACTAACGATTCACCGCCTAAAGGCACGCTCGTTGCTCCTCTCGCGAAACGGAGGAAAATTATGAGTACAACAGGAAAAGCGCAAGCAAACGATACAGGCGATTGGCAGAACAACAAGGAAATGAACCCTGGTCAGAACTCATCTGTTACAGAGGACGGGCTTTTAGAGGACGCCAATACCAGGACTGCGGGAGGCGATTGGCGAGGCGAGGAAGATTCCGAAACGACCGGAGATCCTGGACGCACGCCGGGTAAAGCTGAGGGCGTCGTTAATCCAGGACGGATCGGCAACGAGTAGGTCAGTACGACGGGCTTTCCAGCCTGTAGTCTTAATAAAATATCGGGGCACCAGGTACGACAGGCTTTCCTGCCTGTCGTTTTATATTACAAACATGTGAAAAGAGTTTCTCTTCGAGAGGAGAAAGAGAGGACAGTCTGGAAGCCTGTCCTAGCGACGAGGCCCATGAACGAGCGTCTGTGCTACCTGATCGCTTCGATCATCTCACGCACGGCCTGATTTAGGCCGACGAAGACCGAGCGGGAAATGATGTTATGCCCAATGTTGAATTCCGAGATCTCAGAGACCCTCGCCAGAGCGCCGACATTCCTATAGGTCAGTCCGTGGCCGGCCGCGATGATCAATCCCAGTTCCTGTGCACGAGCGGCGGCCTGCTTGATCCGGTCGACCTCGGCAGCGGCGCGCTTTTCACCGTCGCCATGCGCCGCACGCGCACTCAAGGTCAGTTCTGCATATTCGGCCGTGCAAAGCTCGACCTGCTGGGCGCCCACTCCGCTTGCCGCTTCGATCTGTTCGAGATCCGGGTCAATAAAAATGCTTACAAATATTCCCGCTTGTTTTAGCGTCGCAACAACTCCCTTAACATTTTCAAAATTGCCTATCACGTCGAGTCCACCTTCTGTCGTCACCTCGTTCGGACTTTCCGGAACGAGCGAGACGGCGTCGGGCTTTGTTCTCAGCGCGATCGCCAGCATCTCGTCCGTCGCGGCCATCTCGACGTTCAGATATGTGGTGACCACCGCTCGGAGCAACTCGATATCGCGATCCTGAATATGCCGGCGATCCTGGCGAAGATGTACCGTGATTCCGTTCGCCCCTGCCTGCTCGCAGATGACTGCGGCGGTTACGATCGACGGCTCGATGGTCTTGCGTGCCTCGCGAATCGTCGCCACATGATCGATGTTGACGTTAAGCTTTGCTGTCATCGTTGTATGCACCTCGCTTCGCGTTACGGCGAATTTCAGTGACCTCCTTGAACATTCGTACGCTGTCCCGCATGACATTTACCTTGCTTCGTTCGTCATTATTCCACCTAACCGGAATTTCCTTCAGCCGCAAACCATGAAGCTTCGCGACGTAAAGAAATTCGACGTCGAAACCAAAACGGTCGATCTGCATCAGGTCCAGAAGAGGCCGAAACCTGGGCATGTGAAACGCTTTAAAACCGCACTGCGTGTCCCAGAACGGCATCCCGGTCAACGTTCTGACGACAAGATTAAATACCTTTCCGCCTTGTTCTCGCCGCCAGGGCTGATGAGTGCCGATCAGACTGCGATCGAGAGCGCGTGAACCGAACGTCACGTCGTATTCGCCGTCCCGAATGGGTTGGATAAGCTTCCACATTTCTTCGATCGGAGTCGAGAGATCAGCATCGGAAAAAAGAGCGATCCGTCCCGTCGAAGCCAGCAGCCCGGTCTTTACCGCATACCCTTTACCCCTGTTTTGTTCGTACCGGATAACCTTCGAGGGGATGTCTCGTTCGCTCTCGAACGCCGCTGCCGCCATATCCGCGGTCCTATCCCTCGAACCGTCGTCGACCACTATGAGCTCGGAGGACACCGAGTTTTGCGACAAAAATTCGAGGACCGTCTCGACCGATCTGCCGAGCCGCTCCTCCTCCTCATACGCGGGCACAACGATGGAGATTTCAGGTGTCATTTTGGGAAAATGTAAATGGTAAAGCGTTGCCGTATAAATGTAAATTCGGTGAACCTTAATGCTTGCCCGAGGTAAACATCACAGTGCCGCGGACTGACAAATTAAGACATCAATCGGGTTTTCCGGTATAGAACCTCGATTTCGCCGACAACCGCCGGGAGAATTCGGACAACTAATCTATGCTATAATTTCGCGTGTTTTGGAGTTTCAGATGAACAGAAATTTTGCGATCGGAGCGCTCGTGCTAGTCACGGTCGGAGCGATAGCGGGCGGCTTATTTGGCCGTCTTTCATCCACGACCTCGGCCGATTCTGGCGTGACTGCCGGGCGAATTGTGACCGATTATCGTGAAGCTCTCGATGTGATCGATAAGAATTACGTCGGGAAGATCGATCACGAGAAGGTGTCGGACGCTTCGATCCAAAGCATGCTTTGGACACTCGATCCCCATTCTGCGTTCTTTACGCGTGACGAGTTTCGGAAGCTTTACGAGGAACAGGCGTCGCAGTTCTTCGGTATAGGTGTTTCGATCCTGCAGCATCGGGATGGGGTCTACGTTCAGTCGGTTATCCCGAACACACCCGCAGATAAGGCGGGCCTAAGATACGGAGACCGGATCGTTCAGGTCGATGGCAAGGATGCGACCGAGTGGTCCAGTGCTGAGGTTTCGCGAAACGTTCGAGGCAAGGGCGGCACACCGGTTAAGGTGAAGATCGAACGGGCCACTTCTAGCTCTCCGATGGAGTTTGAAATCGTGCGCGGCGGGGTTCCGCTTCCGTCGATCCGAAATTACTTTATGTTGTCGAACGGAACCGGATACATCGGTTTGACGGGCGGCTTCCAGGAA
>DASUSJ010000288.1:0-6698 GCA_036375155.1 Pyrinomonadaceae bacterium | reverse complement strand
TTCGGCCAGCTTCCTGCTGACAGATAAGTGCTAAGCGCATTCGATTCTTGAGATCGAACATTCTTGTATTTTGTGTTTCCGTGGTTTTTGAAGGGAGCACCCGCCAAATACACGGAAAACACGGAGATTATTAAGATCGATCCCGGTAACTAGACCTCAACGATCGTCGTCACAATGACTGGCTTTGTTCTGATTTCTTTTTGAACAAATCTCTTAAGGTGAATCCGCAGGTTTTCTTTGAAAACGGTAGTGTCCGCGATCTGGTCGCGCTTCATTTCAGCGATCGCTTCGGAAATCGCCTGCCGAGCATCGGCGGCAAACCCGTTGGTCGAATCCAGCCCGGCAACGCCCTGAAAGGTTATTTGCGGTTCGCCTGCGATCTGGTGCGTAGATTTGTCGATCGTTACAACCAACGAGATCGCTCCGCCGTACGCGAGCCGCTTCCGCTCGCGGATAATGTCGTACTCGATCTCACCGAGGGACTCTTCGTCAATGAATGTCTTGTGCAACTCATGCTTGTCGACGACCCTCGCGCCGAATTGATCAAGCTCGAGCACATCGCCGTTCTCGATCAGCACGATATTTTCGTCCGTATATCCGGCAACGTGATTCTTCACATACTCCTTGTGCCGAAAAAGCATTCGATATTCACCGTGGATCGGTACGACAAATTTCGGCCGCGAGGTTTCGACCATTATCTTGATGTCTTCCTGCGAAGCGTGACCGGACACGTGAACGAGCCGCCGTTTTTCCTCGATGATGTTCGCACCCTTCTTGTAGAGATGGCCGATCAGGCGGCTAATGTTCTTCTCGTTACCAGGAATTATCCTCGCGGACAACACGACCGTGTCCCCTTTATCGACCTCCAACCCCTTGTACGTCGAGGTTGCCATGTTCCATAGAGCAGCGCGATTCTCACCCTGTGAACCCGTGACCAGATAGCAGATCTCGTCGTCATCCAGCGCGCGAGCGTCACCCATCGACACCATTGTTCCGTGACCGATCTTCAACAGTCCCTGCTCTTCCGCGATCTCGACGTTCTTTTGCATCGATCGCCCGAGCACACAGACCTTACGGCCGTATTCATGCGCAAGATCGAAAATGATCTGCAGGCGGTGGATCGAAGACGAGAATGTTGCAACAAACAAGCGGCCCGGAGTTTCCTCGAATATTTCACGGAATGCCGGGATTACCGCCTGCTCCGAAGGCGTGCGGCCAGGTACCGTGGCGTTCGTCGAGTCGGCAAGTAAGGCAAGCACCCCTTCGTCTCCATACCGCCCGAGAGTTTTCAGGTCGTAAGGGGCCCCGATGACCGGAGTGTCGTCGATCTTGTAGTCGCCAGTGTGGATCAGTGTTCCGAGGGGCGTTTTTATGGCCAGTGAGAAACAATCGACAAGCGAATGTGAGGCGTGAATGAACTCGATTTCAAAACTACCGATCTCGACGACATCGTTGGCTTTGACGCGATGAAGCAGGACATCATCGAGCATCCGAAATTCTTCCAGACGTTTCTCTGCTAACGCGAGGGTAAACCGTGATCCATAGACCGGAACGTTGTACTTCTTCAGGATGTATGCGAGGGCGCCGACATGATCCTCGTGACCGTGTGTGAGGATCAGTGCGGTGAGGTCGTCGCGGTATTCTTCCAGAAAGTCGAAGTTCGGGATCGAGATGTCGACACCATACGGGGTCTCTTCCGGAAAACCCATTCCGGCATCAACAATGATCATTTCATCAGCGTAGCGGATTCCCATGCAGTTCATGCCGAATTCGCCGATCCCGCCCAATGGTATTATCTCTATCTTGTTCAATCGTTTCTCCTAAATGGAGAGTTTAGCACAGCCAACACGGGCTCTTGTGGCTTCACACAAATGACTACTTATGAACGACGTCGTTGAGGCGAAGCCATTCCTCGAGGGTTAGCGTTTCGGCGCGACGTGTCGGATCAATTCGGGCTTGTATCAAAAGCCCCGTCACGTCAGCGAACAATGCCTTCAGGTTATTGGCGATGGTCTTCCGCTTCTGTGCAAAGCCTGCGGAAAGGAGTTTTCGGAATGCCTCTTTATTTTTCAGTTCGGCCGGTTTCGGCACGATTCGGACTACCGAACTCCATATTTTCGGAGCGGGCCTAAACGCACTTGGGGGGACATCGAAGAGATGTTCCACATCGAAATGAAGTTCGGTCATTATCGTGAGGTAACCGCGGTCCTTTATTCCCGGAGCAGCCGTGATCCGTTCCGCGACTTCGCGCTGAAACATAAGCACACAGTCTTCCAGAATCTCGCTGGAGTCGAAGAGTCGCTGAAGTATCGCGGTAGAAATGTTGTAAGGAAGATTTGCGATCACACGTAGGCGGCGTCCGGGCGTTGCGAGCAGGCCGAAATCAAACGTTAGTGCGTCGTCTTCAATGACGACGAGGTCGTCGCGGTCTGAGAATCTCCGGCGAAGAAGCGGCGCCAGCGAGCTGTCGAATTCGAGGGTGTAAAGTTTCTCGACACGCCCGACCAGTTTTTCCGTGAGAGCACCATGACCGGGGCCGATCTCGACTACGATGTCGCTCGCCGTGGGGCAAAAGCTGTTGACGATCCGATCGACTATCGAGTCATCAACAAGAAAGTTCTGGCCGAGGGATCTTTTCGCGGGAATGCGACCGGCAATTCGTTGCTTTTTGCGTCCTATGTTTGGCATCAATACTGTCTTGCGTGCCCCCTTTTGACGGACTTGCCGGCACGTAAACTCTCAGCTAAATTATCTCTAGTATTTTCCGCTAAATTATCATATAAATGCATATTCGCGTTTTTCGTTCTTTTCACAAATAGGTACATTTGCGTCCCCACCGACGCGCTTTTGGATCAGGAGTAAGTTTATGAAATTTGCGTTTCGTAAGTGGTCTTCCTTTACCGTCATCCTACTGCTAAGCGCGTTCGGTGCCGTTGCACAGAACGATCCGAATCCGGATTCGCCGACCCCGTGGCTCCTGAGCGATGGAGATGCCACGCGAGTTCTCGCGGTCAACAGCCGCGGTTGGAATGGAGGAGTTCCGAACTCGGGCCGCCTTACCTTCAAACCGTCAACATCGACATCAATAACGATATTTGTTTCGAACCTGGAACTGCTCCCGGGCGAAGGTTCAAATTCAGTCAGAGTGTATCTCACACAGCGAAGCGGTAAGACATTCGAGCTGCAAACCGACCGACTCATCCAAGCGACCAAGAGCGTCTACGCGATCCAGCTCCGGTTATTTGATCCCGCAGGGTATCGCGGACAGCCCGTTGCGGACGGCGACTCTCTCATTTATCTCACGTGGCGGGGTCTCGCCAGCAACCAATTACGGATAGGTCTCGGATCAACGGGCGGCGGCATCAGGATACCGTCGGTCCCTGCGCTTGCTGCGTCGCAAGTCGAGCCACCCACGGAATACGTTGGCTATTTTCACTCCGGTGACCGAGTGCGTTTTCTTGAGCAAGCCGCGTTCGGTCCTTCGACCGCTTTGGATTTGCGTCTTCGCCGGATCGGACTTCGCACCTGGCTGGCCGAACAGTTTGATATGCCCTATCCCACTTTTGCCTACCCTGACCGTGCCCAGATGCCGACAGCCACGACCAACTGCACAGCGACTACAAACCCAAACTGCTTCCGCGAACATTACACGATGATGCCGCTGCAAAAATGGTTCTTTACGGAGGCGATGTACGGGAATGCCCAGCTGCGGCATCGGATTGCATGGGCACTGGGTCAGATCTGGGTCACGTCAGGTGTAACGATCCAGCAATCGAGCCACGCGATCGCGTATCACAAGGTTCTTAGTCGGAATGCGTTCGGCAATTATAGGGAGCTCATGTACGACGTGACGCTGAATCCGGCGATGGGATTCTACCTCGACATGGCCCGGAGCACCCGCACGAATCCGAACGAGAACTACCCACGCGAGATCCTACAGCTTTTCTCGATCGGTCTTTACATGTTGAACCCGGACGGTACAGTTCAGCTGGACAATAACGGAGATCCGATCCCGACTTATTCGCAGGAGAATATCAACGAGCTGTCGAAGGTGTTTACGGGATGGACGTTCTGCAACTTCACGTGTCCGAATTCTGCACAAGGTATCGTCAATTACAAGGACCCGATGATCCTCATTCCTACCAACCATGACACGACGGCGAAAACACTGCTGAATTATCCTGGCGCTCAGAATACCGTAATACCCGCGTGCACGAACTGCACCACCGACGAAGCGACGAAGGCGTATGCCGAAGCCTCATTGAACCAGACGCTGGATAACATTTTCAAACACCCGAACGTCGGACCCTTCATCGGAAAACTGCTGATCCAGCACCTGGTCACGAGCGATCCGTCGCCGGCATATGTCGGTCGGGTCGCGGCTGTTTTCAATAACAACGGCGCCGGCACACGCGGCGATCTGAAGGCCGTAGTGCGAGCAATACTCCTGGATCCCGAAGCACGAGGAAACCTGAAGACAGCTCCGCGCTACGGAAAACTTCGCGAGCCGGTGCAATTGATCTCGAACCTCACCCGCATCTTCCCGGCAAAGGATTACAACGGCGAGGGACCGAGCGATGGGGGTTTGGCAAGTCACCTGGTTCCGCTCGGACAGGACCCCTTCAATTCACCGACGGTGTTCAATTACTTTTCGCCCGATTACGTGGTGGCCGGCACGACCGTCCTAGCACCGGAGTTTGAGATCCTCAATACCGGCAACGCCGTCAAGAGAACGAATCTACTGCACACCCTTATATTCGAAGGACTGACCGCCAATGCGACGGACTCGTTCCGTGGGACTTCGCTGGATTATTCCGAATTCGTCCCGGCGGCCGAATCGGATCCAACGGGAAACCAACTGCTCGACCTCTTGAACACCAGAATGATGCATGGTGCGATGGCACAGGCTCATAAGGAAAAAATACTGGCCGCTGTGCTGGCCGTACCGGCCACGAACCCGATTCAGCGTGTCAAGACCGCCGCCTATCTGGTCGCGGCGTCGTCCCAATACCAGATCCAGAGGTGAATCGCATGAAACAATCTCGAAGAGAATTTCTAAGAAAGTCGAGTTGCGGGTTAACCATGGCTGCAATGGCGTCGCAGGCTGAGCATTTGGGTCTGCTGAATACGCTTGCCCAGAAGACTCGAGAGCCGGAAGGAGGGTCGCCGCCTAGCGATTACCGAGCCCTCGTGTGCATATTCTTTTTCGGCGGGAACGATGGCAATAACACCGTCATTCCGAATCATAACGACGCCAATGTGAGCCCGTACGCTGCATACTCCGCTGCCCGTGCTCCACAGGGTCTGGCTCTTGCTCAAAACACGTTGCTGCCGATTGCCGTGCCACGTATCGGTGGATTATCCTACGGGCTCCATCCGAGCTTCGGTACGATCACCGGCGGGATAAACCCGGGTCTGCATCCGTTGTGGGCACAGGGAAAAATGGCGGCGGTAACGAACGTCGGTACGCTTTTACGACCGCTTACCCGAATCGACTATCAGACGAATCCGACGTGGCGCCCGCGACAGTTGTTCTCTCATTCTGACCAAACCAACCAACACCAGAATGCCCGCGCCGACGTCGTTATGTTGTCGGGTTGGGGCGGAAGGATATCCGACCGGATGACTATCTCCGCGAACCCTGATCGACTTGTTCCGACGGTAAACTCGCTGAACGGGGCAAGACTTTTCACCGTTGGAGAAACGACGCAGCCGTTATCCCTCGGGCCGGCACCTGCCCCGCTGAGCAGCATCCTTGCGCTTACGGGCTATAACGGCACGGCCGTGTCAAATGCGAGGCTAGCCGCGTTGGAAGGCCAGTTGGATGTCGAACAGACGCACGACATAGTTCGAGCTTCGAATGAAATCCACCGCGAAGCCATCCGCATAAGCCGGTCTTTGAACGACGGTGCCGAAGTGACTGTGGCTTTTCCCAACACCGGTATCGGTAACCAGTTGAAGCAAGTCGCACGAATGATCAAAGCGCGGTCGGCACTTCACCTGACCCGACAGATCTTTTTCTGTTCGCTCGATGGCTTCGATACGCATACGGGCCAGCTTGTCGGGCAGGCGTCCCTGCTGGGACAATTCAGCCAGGCGTCGCGGGCGTTTTTTGACGAAATGACGGCCCAGGGAATTGCGGATAAGGTAACGCAATTCACCATGACCGACTTCAACCGGACGTTCAACCCCGGAGGTTCGGGTGCGAACGTCGGGAGCGATCATGCATGGGGTAATCATCAATTGGTCATCGGCGGCAGTGTTCTTGGCGGCGACTTCTACGGCATAAACACCTCGAACGGTACCCCCTTCCCCACGCTCGTAAACAACGGACCGGACGATGCCGACAGCAGTAACGCAAGGGGCCGCTGGATACCGACGACGTCGGTGGAGCAATACGCGGGGACGATGGCGAAATGGTTCGGACTCGAGCCTGCAGATATAAGCTATGTCTTCCCGAACAGTGACAATTTCTCGGTAATGGATCTGGGTTTTATGGCTCCGTGATTGGCAGCAAACAATCTTCGCGAGAATCAAGGGCCGTTTGAGAAGACGGCCTCTTTGAATTGACAGCTACACGGTTGACTGTGGAACCGGGTATCCGGTGATCTCGATATCGTCGCCGTGCCGGTTTAAGGAAAGGTCCGCAAGGGGCACGGCTTCTTTGATGTCTTTGATACCCGAGCCGCCGAAAGCGA
>DASUSJ010000287.1:0-7690 GCA_036375155.1 Pyrinomonadaceae bacterium | reverse complement strand
GGTGTCAGTCTGTTCGTGTCGATCTTGTCGGTGTCAGAGCGCGTGCGACCGCAACCGGCAATGGAAGCCAGGTGACGGGTTTTCGGTAAGTAAGTTCGTTTAGTTTTTCAACGAGGCCTTCCTGCTGGGCGAGCATCTCGTCAGGAGGAAGGTCTTCTTGTTTTTCGTAACAGGCATGTTCGATGCAAGGCAGTGGCTTTCCTCTTTCATGAACGAGACATCCAGTTCCCTTCTCAAAAAGCGGGCACGCGAAAGTCTTCGCGAACGTGTCACCGTCGGTGTCGAGATCGTATGTATCGATCACTCGTAGGATGCGTCGTAAGACCTCGTTCCGCTTTGCTATCGGCCAACCGTCCATGACGCGTTTTATCGCCGCTGCCTCGAGCCGCGTGACATGCACGTTCACGAAGTGCGCGTCGAGACAGCACGCCCCTTGCGTCTCGCAGGTCATGCAGTCTTTCGCCCGGTGTTCATACCCGGCACGAATGCGGTCGGCAAACTGAATCTTCAGCTCGTGCAGTTTTTCGAGTGCGAGAGTTTCGCTGAGGGTCTTCATTCTGAAAAATAAACGCGGGACGTCACGTCACCGGACTAAAATGCAGGCGTCGGATGCCAGCGGCGTCGACGACAGCTGGAACGCAGGCGGCTCGCCTGCAACGTGGCGGCTTCCGCGGTGTCAAAAACCACAACCTTGTCGAACCACCGTCGCTTTTTCGTGCTTCGCACTAATGCAGGCGAGCCGCATGCGTTCAAGTCCCTTAGAAGTTTAAAAAGACTCTCTGCGTTCGCGACACCGTAAAACGACGCCCGCGTTCCCTTCCGGCGGCGATCCCCAAAATGTCCAAATCACGTCCGGGCCCAGATGCCCGCCTTTAATCCGCATGCTACAATTTCAACAAACTTAATCCTACATTCATTGGAGGTTTATGCTCAAAGAAGGCGATAAGGCACCGGACTTTAACTCGAAAGATCAGAACGGCGATCCCGTAAAGCTTTCCGATTTTAAGGGACAGCGCGTCGTGCTTTTCTTCTATCCGAAAGACGACACTCCTGGCTGAACCAAGGAAGCATGCTCGTTCCGTGATGCGAACGACGAATTTGAAAAGAAGAATATCAAGCTGCTCGGCGTCTCGGTGGACGACGAAAAGGCGCATCAGAAATTCCGTTCGAAGTATGGGTTCCAGTTCGATCTGATCGCCGACACCGACAAGGAGGTCGTCCAGGCCTACGGCGTCTGGGGCGAGAAGAGCATGTACGGAAAGAAGTACATGGGCACCAATCGAAAGACATTTCTGATCGATGAGAAGGGGAAGATCGTTAAGGTATTCGACAAGGTGAATGTCGAGGAGCACGCCGACGAAGTGCTGCAGGCATTCGGTGAGAAATAAGATCTATGAATCGAAAAGTATTTATCTTTTTCATACTGGCGGCATTTTTGACGGTCGCGTGTAACGACGCAGCTAAACCTCCGGTGATCGTCAAAAGCACCCCGCAGCCGGCGAACCCACCCGCCGCGACACAGTCGCATGACCATGGTGATGACGGTCATGATTCGCCGCGTATTGCGCTTGCCGACGCGAAGAAGGATTTCGATGCGAAGACCGCGGTCTTTATCGACACGCACGCGCCGGAGCAATTTGCGCAGCGGCACATTCCGGGCGCGATCAACGTCCCGGCTAACAACATCGAGCCGTATTTGAACAAGATCCCAAAAGGCAAAAAGATAATTGCCTACTGTTCCTGAGCGGACGAGCATTCCAGTGCCAGTTTGGTATCTGAACTACAAAAGAAAGGATTCGATAATGCGTACGCTCTACTTGGCGGGACTAGAGCCTGGGTAAACGCAGGCTATCCGATGCAGACGGCGAAGTAGTAGGTAGAATGTGGTCGGCAGAAGGCAGGCCGGAGCGGATAATCAGGAGAAACGGTAGGCGGTCAAACGAGGCTGCAAACCGTTTTTCGATAACTAGGGGGCTGCTTTCTGCTTTGCTGAGCGGCAAGAGCGGCGCCGATAGGGTAAACAGTGGTGAGCGAAGCGAACCTCTGGACCACGAGTCAAAATGAATCGAGCACCGGAGGTGAAAGTGTTTCGCACCTCCCGTGCTCGATTCATTTTTGCATTTTATACCAGGCGTTCCGTCTTCAGCTTCACGACTGGCTACCGTATTTCTGCACCTGTGGCGCAGACAACTAGTCGGCAAACACTCTTCCGCTTTCTATCTCACAGCCTGACGATCCTCGCCTTACTCCCGTTTCTCACGTTTTCGTTCAACGCATTACGCGTATCAACGATCAACTTAGCCTTTTCACAGATGCCGTGATAATCGATGCCGGAGTGCTCGGTGCAAATGATCACACAATCGGCATCCGAAACCAGCTGGTCGGTCAGCTGCTGGTTACGGAGCGGTTCAGCCTCGCCGATAGTGTACGCGTGGTCGAATGTGACCTCGGCCACAAAAGGATCGTGGTAAGAAACCTCGGCGCCGCGTGCGCGCAGTAAATCGATGATCGAAAGCGCGGGCGATTCGCGCATGTCATCGATGTCCTTCTTGTAAGCCACCCCGAGGACTAGGATCTTCGAGCCGTTGACGGCTTTCTTCACGTCATTGAGCGCCGTTGAAACCAGCTTCACGACGTAAGCGGGCATTCCGGAATTGACCTGTTCGGCGAGCGAAATAAACTGCGAATCGAAACCGTGCTGACGAGCCTTCCACGAAAGATAATGCGGGTCGAGGGGTATGCAATGACCACCGATCCCCGGTCCGGGGTAGAACGGCATAAAACCGAAGGGCTTCGTTGCGGCGGCACGAACGACTTCCCACGTGTCGATCCCAAGCGTGTTGCATAGCCGCGCCATCTCGTTTGCCATTCCGATGTTGATCGCGCGAAAAGTGTTCTCCCAAAGCTTGCAGGCCTCTGCGACGCGGGCCGACGAAACGGGATATACCTGCTGAACGATCTCGCTGTATAACATCGCCGCTACATCCGTCGAATCTTTCGAAACGCCGCCGACGACCTTCGGAATGTTGTGTGTTTGAAATTGCGGGTTACCGGGGTCGACACGCTCGGGCGAAAACGCAAGCAGGAAGTCTTCGTCGAGTTTGAATCCTTTCTCTTCGAACATCGGCAGCAGAACTTCGTCGGTCGTCCCCGGATAGGTTGTCGACTCAAGGATCACAAGCTGCCCCCGACGCATATATTTCTGGATCTCTTCGCCAGCCGAAATGATGTAGGACATATCCGGGTCCTTTGTCTTTCGAAGCGGCGTCGGGACGCAGATGATTATCGCGTCGCACTCTGTAAGCTTGCTGAAATCGGTCGTCGCGCTGAGCCTGCCGGCGGCAACACACTTTTTCACATTCTCGCTTGGGACATCGACGATGTACGAACTTCCGGCATTTATGTCGGCAGCTTTTTTCTCATCGACTTCGAAACCGATACCGCGAAACCCCTTTAATCCGAACTCCACAATAAGCGGAAGCCCCACATAACCAAGGCCTATTACACCGACGCAAGCGCTCTTGTCCGAGATCAGCTTTTCTAATTCGTTTCTAATCATTTCGTGAGTTATTAACAGGGTCGTCGTAGTTCCGGGGCTTATTATATGCGCCCGGATCCATCTTAGAAAAACTTAAAGTTAGGGCAAGGAAAAGTCTTCGTCAACTCGAACGACGCCTGTGCTAACATATAACCCGTTGGCCGGCCTCCCCGGCACCGTGAACCCAGCAAGAACTTTTCAATCGATTTTCCCTATCCCTTCCCCTACATGAGTTTCGTTATCGCGTCGGACAACCCGGTCGTTAAAGCGGTTATCGAGGGCACTGCTCCGCGTCCTGCACGGCTCGCGGCCGCTCGCGGGATCCTTCCGCTTCCTCAACAGGACCTGGTTGAGGTTCTGGTCGCCTTCGCGACTTCTGACGACGCGGAATTAGCCGGGCACGCGCAGAGCACGATCAGGACCCAGGACACCGCGATGCTGAACAGCTTCGTACAGTCTGCCGAGATTCCCGTCCCGGTCCTGAATTATCTTGCGTCCGTCGGCGAGCTCCCGAGAAAGATCCACGAGTCGATCATTGCAAACTCCAGAACGCCTGTCGAAACGGTCGTAAAGTTCGCCGCTGAAACGAAGAGCGTGGAACTTCTCGACGCCATCTCGTTGAACCAGCAATTGCTCGTTCAGGCACCGGCCGTGATCGATGCGATCCTAAAGAATCCGAACCGCTCATCCGAGGCCGACCGGCGTGCGACCGAAACAAAACGCGAGTTCTTCGAGAAAGAACGCGGTCAGCAGCAGATCGCCGACGAACTGCGTGCACAAGGTAAAGAGGCCGCCGCGGAATTCATCGAGAACGCCAACTTCGAGGGTCTTGGGATCAGTGACGATGACGCCATGTTCCTCGCCCAGCACATCGTAATCCCGGACAGCGAGACGGATGATTCATGGCTCGGCCTCGAGTATCTGGAGGAGCTTTACGAAGAGACTCCGGAGCAGCGTGAGGCGATCGTTAACAAGATCCTCGGTGAATTCAGCGCGGAGGACATGGATCTGCCAAGCGAGCGAATATCGATCATCAATCGCATCATGAAGATGGGTATGAAAGATCGCACGAAGCTCGCGATGAAGGGCGATCGCGAAGCCCGTAACATCTTGATCCGAGATCCGAACCGTATTGTAGCCCAGGCGGTCATCAACAATCCCCGAATTACCGAACAAGAAGTCGAAAAGATCGCGGCGATGCGGACCGTGACCGAGGATATCCTGAGGCAGATCGCGGTCAGCCGCCAGTGGTCACGGTGCTATTCGATCGTACATAACCTTGCAAGAAATCCCCGGACGCCGATCGCCAACGTGTTAAATATTCTCTCGCGAATGCAGCTCAAAGATCTTAACGCACTAGCCAAGAACCGGAATGTTTCCGACGCCGTCCGCCGCCAAGCGCTACGGCTGTCGCAAATGCGAACGGGAAAATAGGTTAATTAATGGTTAGTGGTAAGTGGTGAGTGAATGATGAATGAAGAGCTAAACAAACAGCGAACCAACTTCTATTATTCACACCATTCACCACCGACCGCACCGTTCACAGTTAAATTCTCCCTGTCTTAACATACGTTCCCGCTATATCGGTTAAGGTGTGGCTTGCCGCGCCGATCCACATTCCTATAAACAATCCGATCGCACCGTCAACTCCGAGCATAAGATCGGTGTATTCGCGGAGCCTTGCCCAGACCCGTGCAAAATCCCGCACTCCTGGAACGGCTCCGCCGACATAGGTCGCATAGGCGTAGGTCAGTAGGAACGCGATGCATGTGGCGATGCCCATGAAGTAGATAACACGGAGCAGAGTCCCGAAAATCAATCCGTGCGACCACCGCGAGCGGTGTTTGAAAAAACTCCGATATGGAAACCAGAGCAGCTTGAAGAATCGCCACCGGGAATACTGTTTCGACACCGTGTCCAGGTCGGGGCCGAACATCAGCCCCCCAAAGAGAAATCCGAGAGTAACGACGATCGACAGCCGAACGTCGTAAGCCGACACATACGCACCGGCGAGGACCGGGGCGGCCAGAGCAATTGTGATGAGATCATGGGTCCTTCCGCTCGGCATTAAAGTTTTATCTCGTAGTACTTACCTTGAAAAGTTCAGGTTATTGTGCCAGTTCGGTACCATGTTTTCCACAGCGGCTCTGGAAAAAGGAGCGACTCCTAGCGTAGAATCATCGTTCCCGTTAGCTGAAAGAAACTGATCCCATGAGTACGACTCGTGCGCTTGAAATGCCAGGTTTCTGGAAAAAATTGCGGACAACGCTCGAAATGATCAAGTTCGAGCACACGCTTTTTGCGCTTCCGTTTGCGTTTCTAGGGGCAATTCTGGCCGCGGACGGGCTACCGACGTCGCGACAGATACTGTGGATAACGCTTGCAATGGTCGGCGCACGATCTGCCGCAATGACCTTCAACCGGATTATCGATCTCGATTTCGACGCGGCAAATCCACGAACAGCCGGTCGCGAGCTCCCAGCGGGCAAGCTTTCCAAAGGTTTCGCCTGGGCGTTTCTGTTCGCGTCAATAGCCCTTTTCCTTTTCGCAGCATGGTCGTTGAACTGGCTAACGTTCGCGCTTTCACCAGTTGCGTTGATCAGCGTTCTTGGATACTCGTATGCAAAACGGTTCACAGCACTTTCGCACCTGATACTCGGCTGGGCACTGGCGATCTCGCCGACCGCAGCCTGGATCGCGGTTAGAGGCACCATCGATTCAGAGGTCCCTCTGCTTTTATCGCTGGTCGTGCTGATGTGGACGGCCGGATTTGACGTGATGTACGCCTGCCAGGATTACGAGTTCGACAGAAAGGCCGGGTTGAGGTCGATCCCGGCCCGGTTCGGGATCCGGAATGCCCTTCGCATCGCGCGTTTATTTCATGTACAAGCGTTCATTGCGTTGATCTTGCTGTATCTCACGACCGGCCTCGGATGGCCGGCATTGGTCGGTGTTTTACTCGTCGCGGGGCTGCTGGTTTATCAGCATACGCTGGTCTCGGCAAAGAATTTGAGCCGAATGAACGCGGCGTTCTTTACAACCAATGCCTTCGTTAGCGTAATATTGTTCATATCCTTTTCGATCGGGGTTTTTACCGCTAAGTAGTCGCTTATGAGGTATCGAAAGCGAAACATTGCCTGTCTCGAATCCATGTGGAACGGGCATATCGAGAATAAACTCAACGTTTTACCGACGCTTGAGTTGATCTCGAAGACCATGGATTCGAAGTTCAGTCACCTCACGTGCAACACGCGCGAGGAGCTTCAGTACAACCTCAATCTGCTTTGCAAACGGAATTACGGCGTGCTTTATTTCGCCTTTCACGGTTCGCCGGGGCGAATCCACCTCCATCGCGATCGGGTTCGGCTGCCGGACCTTGCGGCGATGATGAATCACCGCTTTACGAACTGGATAATCCACTTCGGCACCTGCAGCACGCTTAGAAAACCCACCGCCGTCCGTGAATTCGTCGAGAAAACGCGGGTTTCGATGGTCACGGGCTTCACACGCGACGTCGATTGGATCGAATCGTCGAGCTTCGAGCTCCTGCTGTTCAAGGCATTCCACACCTTCCAGAGCCCCAAGATCGTCGTCCGGCACCTGCAGCACAGGTACCCGGACCTGGTGGAGTCGACGGGTTTCAAGTTCTTTCCCGAGGTCGACCTCTCCGGTACCCGTGCCCGCAATTTAGAGGGCACCCTGGCGTTAAGGGGTAAGCGGCGGAAGAAGAAGAAATAGCATTGTAACGGCACCACGATAAGATCGGGGCCAAGCGACATGCACGCCAAGTCAAGCTTTTTTCGTGGTGTTTCGTGTGGTTGGTGTGTTTCGTGGTTATCCGTGTTAGCAAAGCCGAACCACGAATCACGCGAAACACCACGAAAAAGCTTGACTTTGCGCTTACGAAGGGCGAGCCGCCCTTCCGGAAATGCGAATGTGATTTACATTCGGAGTTTGGATGGAACCCCCACTTCTTACAAAAGCCTAGTACTTGTTAACATACTTGCCAGATGCACTTCTCATTCGACTCCAATATCCGAGACATCGCCGACAAGGTAGAAGACGGCGAGCGTCTGACGTTCAAAGACGGCCTTGCCCTTTACAAGTCGACCGACCTCAACGCCATCGGCAAGCTGGCCGACCACGTACGGC
>DASUSJ010000286.1:0-9841 GCA_036375155.1 Pyrinomonadaceae bacterium | reverse complement strand
CACTCGACCGGAAAAACTTTCGTCCTTTTGACGAGTGTCGACCTACCGCGAAGCTCCGGGATCGATCGCAACGGCTCCGGCATTTCGTCGACGCTGGCAGTGATCAGATGGTTTGGCGTGATCTCGTGCAGCTTACCGAACCAGAAAGCCGAGATCGCCGTCAGCACCTGGCCTTTTCGCTCGATCGGCGTCGGAAGAATGCAATCGAATGCAGAAAGCCGGTCGGTCGCGACAAGCAGGAGTTGTGCATCACTGACCTCATAGACGTCGCGAACCTTGCCTCGATGAAACAATGGAAGGCCGGGCAGGGTAGTACTTGCGATAGTTGAGGAGACAGGCATACAAGATAGATGGAAAAGGTTAGCTAAACTCTATTACGAAAAAGCACCGGTGGCAAAGAAATCAAAAACGTAAGCACAAAAATATCGCGATCGAACCACGCTCGACCGCGATATTGTGATTACAAGATCCGAGTTGACCCTTTCTTACTAGAACACACCGAACGAGGCGATCGGCAAATTCGAATTACCCGCGATTCCCCACGGCTGCGTCTGTACGCCACCGCTACTTCGAAGTACATAGAACGTCCGTGTCGAGGGGCGGTATATGGCGATATCCGTCTTGCCGTCGCCATCATAATCGCCGCTACGTAGGGCGGTGTCTCGTACTGCTGTGGTTCCCGGGATTCCGAAGCGCTCGTATGACACGGTTCCTGAACTCGTAAGCAGATACCAAACCCCGTTTACAGCACCAAACCCACGCCAGACCATGTAATCGGCCTTCTGGTCTCCGTCGTAATCGCCGGCGGGGATAATAAAGTCGGTGTTAAAGTTCCCCCAAATCGCGGAGCTGAGCTGAGCCCCGGTGATCGTCCCAACGATCCACGTTATTTGGCCGTTGCCAGCTACGCGAGCGATCGCTGGATCATCTATGCCATCGCCGGTGTAATCGGCGCCGGGAAGGGCAATATCGGTCGCATCGTTCCCGAATGTGAAATTGGCCACAGTGTTGTTCGAGCTTCTCAGCACCCACCATTGGAACAATGGAGTAACTCGTACCGCGGTAAGATCCAAACGCCCATCTCCATCATAATCGCCTTCGGCCCCGACATAATCGGTGACGAAGTTTCCCCATTGTATCCAGTCAGTCCCACCGCTCGAACGCTGGATGATGTAGGTGTTCGGTGGCGTGCCGGTGTTGTCACGATATATAGCAAAATCGTCTATTCCATCCCCGGTGTAGTCGCCCTGATTCGGGACTTCCTCAGTGGCGGTTTGGCCGAACGGAACGTCGTAGATTATTCCTGGCGGCTGCGAAGGATTTTCATTTTTTAAGATATACCAGCGTATCGTTCCCCCAGTAGTCGGGAACGTAAATACCGACCAATCGGTGTACTGGGTTCCAAAGTAACGGTACTGCTGCTGTGCATTAGCCGCTGGCGCCAGCAGCATCGAGAAAACGGCAATAAGCAAGATCGCCTGCACCGTGCGGAAGAGCATTGAATGGAAAAACGGTTGACTAAGTTTCATTCGGCCTCCTTGAAGTCAATTTGTATTGGGTAGCACTATCTTTGAACAGAACATTTAACAAAAGCAAGAAAAATTTATTGACGATGCTTTTCCAGGACTTCTCTATGCGATAGATTAAGGTATGCAATTTCGTCTCATTTCTGAAAATGAACCGAAAGGAGATCAACCCGAAGCGATAAGCCAGTTGGTCGAGGGACTGCACAGCGGCGTGAAAGACCAGGTTCTACTCGGCATTACGGGAAGCGGAAAGACATTTACCATCGCGAACGTAATTCAGGAAACTCAGCTTCCGACACTAGTGCTCGCCCACAACAAAACGCTGGCGGCGCAGCTCTACCAGGAATTCAAGACTTTCTTTCCCGAGAACGCAGTTGAGTACTTCGTCTCGTATTACGACTACTACCAACCGGAGGCGTACGTGCCGGCTTCCGATCTTTATATTGAAAAAGAAGCGACCATCAACGACGAGATCGATAGATTGAGATTGTCGGCCACGCGTGCTCTGTTCGAACGCCGCGACGTGATAGTTGTCGCCTCAGTCTCATGCATTTACGGTCTCGGCGATCCAGACGCTTATTACGGCATGCTGATCTTTATCGAGCCCGGAATGCAGATCAGACGCGAGGAGTTCCTCCAAAAACTTGTCGAGTTGCAGTACGAGCGCGTGAACATCGATTTCGACCGCGGAGTGTTTCGTGTTCGGGGAGACGTTGTAGAGATATATCCGAGCTATCAGGACCAGGCTTATCGCGTTGAATTTTGGGGCGACGAGATCGACTCTATATACACGATCGATCCGCTACTCGGCGAGGTGATCAAGAAACACGAAAGTCGCGTTCCGATCTATCCGAAAACGCACTATGTGATGTCTAAACCGACAATCAAACGTGCGATAAAGACTATCAGGGAAGAGCTGGAGCAGCACGAAGAGTTTCTTGTGAATGAAGGCAAGATAGTCGAGGCCCAGAGACTTCATCAACGGACCATGTACGATCTTGAGATGATCAAGGAGATGGGCTTTTGTCGCGGTATCGAAAACTATTCCCGGCACCTTACCGGAAAACCCCCGGGTGCACCGCCGCCAACTCTGCTTGATTACTTGCCGAAGGACGCGATGATGGTCATCGACGAGTCCCATCAGACGATCCCGCAACTCGGTGCGATGTTCAAGGGCGACCAATCCCGGAAGGGAACCCTTGTAGAATACGGTTTCCGCTTGCCAAGTGCGAAAGACAACCGGCCCTTAAACTTTCAGGAGTTCGAGGAGCGTGTAGGTCAAACGATCTATGTTTCCGCTACACCCGGACCGTACGAACTGCGACGAACGGGCGGTGAAGTAATCGAGCAGATAATCCGGCCGACAGGACTGCTTGATCCGGTCGTCGAAGTCAGACCGGTTCGGGGCCAGATCGACGACCTCCTTGAGGAATGCCGTAAAAGAGCCGAGCGGAATGAACGTGTTTTGGTCACGACTCTTACTAAACGAATGGCCGAAAACCTCAGCGAGTACTTTGCCGAGGTCGGCGTCAAGGTCAGCTATCTGCATAGCGACATTCACACTCTCGAGAGGATCAAAATTCTTCGCGACCTAAGACGAGGTGAGTTCGACGTCCTTGTCGGTATTAACCTACTTCGTGAAGGCCTCGATCTGCCGGAAGTTTCGCTTGTCGCGATCCTGGATGCCGATAAGGAAGGCTTTTTGCGCTCCGAGCGGTCTCTGATCCAGACGATAGGTCGTGCAGCACGAAACGCCGAAGGTACAGCCATCCTTTATGCCGACAAAATGACCGATTCGATGCGCAACGCGATCGAAGAAACCAATCGCCGCCGGCAAATCCAGGAAGAATACAACCGGGAGAACAACATCACACCCAGAACGATCGTGAAGCCGGTCGAAGCAACGCTCGTGACGGCCTATGAGGCGGATTATTTCAAAGTCCCTCTAGAGCTTGATAAGTTCGAAGAGTATTCGCCGAAGCAGCTCAAGGAAACGATCGCCCAACTGGAAATGGACATGCGACAGGCAGCAAAGGAAATGAAGTTCGAACAAGCCGCCGAGCTTCGAGACAGGCTGAAGTATCTGCGAGAGAGGGAATTGGAGTACAGATAAGCCGTTCCCACCGCGCGATTCGTCTTGTATGCGTCTATCGCAAAAACGATGAATCGCACACTATGAACGCTCCGTTGTATACTGCCTTCCGAATGCAAACCAAGACAGCACCCGAAGAGATTCAAAACTACCTCACCGACGCCAGTAACATGGCCGGCGGATACGCCGAGAAGCTGTACATTCCCGAAAACGCGGACGAGATTGCAGCGATACTAACGGAAGCGAATGAACGGAACGTTCCGGTCACGGTCTCCGGAGCGCGGACCGGCACCGTCGGCGGGGCGGTACCGTTCGGCGGGTACGTCATTTCGCTTGAGCGCTTGAGCAGTATCAAGTCGATCGATCGCGAGGCGATGACAGCGATAGTCGAGCCGGGCGTCATACTCGGCGATTTTCAAAAGGCCGTCGAGGCCGAAGGCTTGTTCTATCCGCCTGACCCGACCGAATGGAGTTGCCAGATCGGCGGCACGGTGGCTACGAATGCGTCCGGTGCGAGAAGTTTCAGGTACGGTGCGACACGAGGGTTTGTGCGAGGCTTAAAGGTGGTTCTCGCAAACGGTGATCGGTTGAACATTAGTCGTGGTGAGGCTGTTTCGGCGGACGGCGAAACAATAGAGGTGAGAACGGAAGCCGGGTCATCGATTCTTGTAAAGCCGCCGACCTACACTCCGCCCGACGTGCGGAAGAACGTGAGCGGCTTTTACAACTCTCGTCCACTAGATGCGATAGACCTGTTTATCGGAAGCGAGGGGACGCTCGGCGTGATAACCGAGATCCAGTTGTCGCTACTGGAGAAGCCCGAGGGTTTTTTCAGCGGGATCGTATTCTTTGCAGACCCTTCGGACCTACTCGGATTTGTAGATGAAGTACGCGGCCTGTCGTTTAGTACAAGGCGCCGGTCGCGCGAGTCGGAGCCCGACGCTGTAATGTCCCGGTCTAACGATCGCGGATTGCAGAACGGGGAACGAGGATCTGAACTCTCCGTCTCGACCGATGAGCAATACCGCAATCCACATCCACATTCGGGTCGCCCGGCGGGTACGGCTTCGGCTTCCGACGTCGACGCAACTTTACTCGAGTACTTCGACGATCGAGCGCTTAGATTCATCTCGGAGCGGTTTTCGGAAACACCCGAGGGCATGGCAGGCGCGATCTTTTTTGAGCAGGAAACGACGAGAGAGACCGAAGACGCTTTGTTGGAACGTTGGAACGCGCTACTAGAGAAACATAACGCAGATCTCGAACGCTCATGGTTTACAACGAACGAGCGGGACCGCGAAAAGATGCGCGAGTTTCGGCACACACTTCCGGTCGCCGTAAACGAATTCATTGCAAAACACAAACAACGCAAGGTCGGTACGGATATGGCCGTGCCCGATGAAAAGTTCCCAGGCTTCCTGAAGTTTTACAAAGAAATGCTCGACGCGAGCCGGATCGATTACGTGATCTTCGGACACATCGGCGACTGCCATCTTCACGCGAACCTTCTTCCGAAAAACGAGTTCGAAGCCACACACGCCCGCCACCTCTACGGCCGCTGTATCGCGCAAGCGGTTATGCTCGGCGGCTGTGTTTCGGCTGAGCACGGCATCGGAAAACTCAAGGCAAAATATCTTAACGTTATGATGGGTGAGCGCTATCTGAACGAAATGGCGGAAGTTAAACGCTCGTTCGATCCGAATGGAATTCTTGGGCGAGGGAATATGTTTTGAGTCGCGCCGCGGCTAGATTTCCGGCTCGAGGTGGCCCATTTCTGTGGATGCACGGGTGGTTACCAACCGACTGGAACGCCTGCGTCTCACCTGCATGAGCACGAAGTGCGAGCAACTGCAGCCGGCTGAGATCGCCATCGTTTGACGCCGCTTCGCGACGTTGCAGGGGGGACAGCTGCGTTGCAGTCCGTTGAGGGGAGGCCCGCGTTTTGAGAATCAGTTATGATTACTTTGAAAGTAGGAATCGACGCGATGAATGGCGCGCTCTGAACGAAACGCGATGAATCGCGCACTCTGAACGAAACGCGATGAATCGTGCACTCTGAACGAAACGCGATGAATCGCGCACTGAGAACAAATGATCAAAGCACTTCTTCTTGACTTTAACGGAGTCATTATCAACGACGAGCCTATACAAATGCGGGCATACCAGGAGATCCTCGCGGCTGAAGATATCGCATTGACAGATGAGGATTATTACAACAGTCTCGGCATGGATGACCGGACATTTGTCGTGAATGCGTTCGAAAGGGCTGGACGCAAGGCCGATCCGAGCAAGGTTCTGGAAGTAACGCAAAAGAAGTCGCAGCAATGGCACGACATCATGGCCGACGGAGTGCCACTGTTCGAGAACGTCGAGAACTTCATCCGCAAGATGGCGAACGATTTCGCACTTGGCATTGTCAGCATGTCGGGAAGGTCGGAGATCCTCTATATTCTCGAACAGACCGGCCTGACGGATTGCTTCGATGTTATTGTCAGTGCCGAGGACGTGACGAAATGCAAACCGGATCCCGAATGTTACCGGATCGGTTTTCGCGAGTTGGACCTTGCCAGAACACGGGACGGGCATCTTCCGATGATCCACAGCGAATGCGTCGTGGTTGAAGATTCACCGCCGGGCGTCCAGGCTGCGAGAGCCGCAGATCTACCCGTGCTTGGCGTCGCGAACACCGTTGAAGCAGACAAGCTGAGGGCAGCCGGGGCGACCTGGATCGCGAAGGATCTTAACGATTGGATGCCAGATTCTATAAGGCGAGCATTCGCGTAATACAAATTCCACCGCCCGGACGCGGAGACACAGGAATCGTATTCGGATTCTCTCGGCCGCCTCGCGTCTCAGCGATTAAAACCATGAGCGAACATTTCATATCCAGGACAGACGCTGAATCTAACCTTCTCGACTGTGCTGCTTATCTCGCCGAGCGCGTTAACAGCGTCGATGGCCGCGCCGAAGCGATCTCGGCTGTCATTCCGCATTATGTCGCGTCGGGAAACGTAGATCTTGCCGCTGAACTTGCGAACACGGTTGACGATCCGTTTACCCGTGATCGCCTACTGATCGTTGTGGCGGAAAAATGCGCGGAGATGGATGACGATGAGTACGCCTTTCAACTTGCTGAGGCGGTCGAAGAACCGGCCCTGCAGTCGCAGGCCTTCGAGCGGATCGGGCTGCATAAGGCGTCGAAAGACGAATTTGAAAAGGCTCGTGAAGCTGCATCGCGAATGGCGGATTCGGATCCGGTGCTGGCGGGCATCGCTGCCAGACAAAGCGCGCTCGGGTTGGAAGATGACGCTCTCAAAACGATCGATGACATCGAGCATGCGGGTTCCGCGGTCACGGCTTTTATCGATATTGCCTTCCAGCGTCTGCGTGAAGAGGACGCAGCAGGCGCACTTAAATTTCTAGATCTCGCCGTAGAAGAAGCGGCAGACATCGAGCACACCGAAGAGCGCTCTCGAGCCTACTGTGACATCGGAAACGGCTTCACCGAAGTGGGCCGAAACGATCGTGCGATCGAAACATTTGATAAAGCAAAGGCATCGGCCGAAACGCTCGATAATGTCCACCGGGATGCGTTCCTCTCGCTTGCGGCACAAGGTTTTCTGCACGCGGGGAGTCTCGATCTGGCGGATCGCACGCTGGACCTGATCACCGATAAAACACATATTGCGTCGTGCTTGCTCGGGTTCTCTCGCGAATTCTGGAAAAAGGACGAGCGCGCCGAGGCGCTCGAATCTTTGGAGGAGGCCTACGCAATTCTCGAATCACAGCATGAGCGCGAAACCCGCGACCACAAATCGCGTTTTCGCTTGTTCACGTCGATAGCGGCTCAGTTCGCGGGTTTCGAAAAAGGCGAACGAGCGATCGAGATCGCCGAGCGGATTCAGGAGGAAGGGGAACGGACATCCGCCCTAACCCAGATCGCGGCGATCCTGACACTCAGAAAAGAAGACGAAGAGGCAAGACATGCTTATCGCGCGATCACGGAAGACGGCGACCGGGTGTTCGCGCTCGTTAGTATGAGCGACGCGAAAGAAAAGAATGAAGACCGCACGGGCGCGATCGAGTTGTTGGACGAAGCTGCGCACCTCGCCGAGACGGTGCCCCAATTGACGATGCGTGCATCCGCATACAACGAGATCGGGAAAAGGATGCAGGATTTCGGTGAGCAGCAACGCGCAAATCAGCTGTTTGAAAATTCGCTCGACACGATCAGTCAGATCCGCGATGAAGGCGCAAAGGTGGGTGCGGTTGTCTCGCTGGCGTCGGTCGCGGGAGAAGACTTTTCAGGTTCAGAGGAAGCGTCGGCCGTCATTCGCGCACTGATCCAGAGGTCCCTGGCGGCGTACTAGATTAGAGCCTATTTTTCGTATTCAAAATGCGGCACTTCAGCAGAAACCGGGCCGGAAAGATCAATCACAAGTAAACGAGTTCAACGTCAGACATTCCCAGGTTCGGAAGCCCGACTCTGCCCCCGCGGGCTGGACGACATGATTACGGACGGTTACTGCATTTCGGAAGATATTATCTCGTCCTGCGAATGTGACGAGTTGCTACGTTTTCTCGCCAAGCTTCCACGTGGGCATGGGCGGGCGGGCATCCGCAATCTAATGGCGCACACACTGGTTCGATCCCTCGCCCACGATCCTCGACTGATCGCGCTCACCGCAGACTGCTATGGGCGTCAGCTAGTCCCGTACAAGGCCACGCTCTTTAATAAGACCGCGAAAGCGAATTGGCTTGTGGCGTGGCATCAGGACACAGCACTCCCGATCGAGGAGATAAATGGAGCCGACGGATGGTCCGCACCGTCAGTAAAGCAGGGACACCTTTTTGCACAGGCACCGGCGTCGGCACTGAAGAAAGTCCTGGCTTTAAGAATTCATCTCGACGCATCCACACCAACAAACGGTCCTCTGCGCGTTGTTCCCCGTTCGCATTTGCTCGGCATTCTGAGTGATGTCGAGATTAATGATTTGGTGAACAGTTCTCGGCAAGTGGAGTGCGTTGTTGGTCGTGGCGGTGTGATTGCGATGAGTCCGCTGCTGCTTCATGCATCTTCTAAGTTGGCTACGGATGCACCGCGGCGGGTGCTGCATATTGAGTATGCCGAGTCCTTGAAGCTTGCCGGTGACATAAGACTCGTAATTTCGTAAGTGGCTGTCCGAGTGAGGCGGCCAGTCGCCTGTCCGGACCTGCAAATGTCACATGCGCCGCAAATCCGTGACGAAGTGACAATCGTGTCGTGCTGTTCTGGGTGGTGGCCTGAGCTCAACCCGTAAGACAGGCTTTCCAGCCTGTCCTCCTTATTAAATGCCGACACGAGCTGCAAATAAGCGCGAGACTTAAAGATGACAGGCTCGAAAGCCTGTCGCACGGGGTGAGCTCGTCTTGCAACGGCGGGGCTCGAGAAACTGTGTTACATGTCATTTGCTACAAGATCTTCGAACGTATCTCGCCTTCTTATCAGCTCGGTCGACCCATCACTTTTGATCAAAACCACCGGCGGCAAGAACCGACCGTTGTACTGCGACGCCTGTGCAAGTGTGTAGGCACCACAGTTCAGCATTGCGAGCACTTCACCCGGTTCGACATTGCCCGGTAACAGACGATGATCAGGTAACCGGTTGTGTCCTTCCACATCGAAATAAACATCGCCCCCGTCGCAGAGCGGGCCCGCTAGTTTGTACGGGACGAAATGCTCTTCGCCGGCACGTTCGGCGGATATCATGTGGTAGTACCACTTGTAGGTCACCATCGAGAGAAGGATGTTGAAGCCGGCGTCAACGAGCAGCCAGCTTTCCATTCTAGATTCCGGATTTTGGATTTTGGATTCATCGATAGGACGCTGCTTTAGATTTCGCACCGTCGTCAGACAAATACCGGCGTCGGCGATGATGCCGCGGCCGGGTTCGAGGAGAAGGGTGATGCCGTCGAGTACGTCTGTGGTCTGCGTGTCCGCAGCGATGTTCTTGACCAGATACCACGCGTCGGCGATCGCCACGGACGGTTCGAAATCCGCCGAGAACATCTCGCGCTGCTCGCGGGGGAATTCGCCCGACTGTGAACGATCGCGAAGATAATTAACAGGAAATCCGCCGCCAAGATTTATGTGTTCGAGTCTAACGCCGGTTTCTTTTTGAATCCCGAGCAGCGTTTCCCAGAGCATCTGAAACGCATCTGCATACGCCTGTGGTTCCGGATT
>DASUSJ010000285.1:0-3604 GCA_036375155.1 Pyrinomonadaceae bacterium | reverse complement strand
GCGTTCTCACACCGGAACGCTCTTGACCGCCGTCAAGCCGACCCTAACGCGTTACCTTAAGGCCATAGTCTGTAGCGTGAGTCGTAGGTCGCTCGGAGACTTAGTGATGGAGAATAACTTTAAGATTTCGTCAGCTGCTGTTTCGGACCGTGGGTTAAGCGATAAGCGTCCGGAAAACGAGGACTCTTTCCTGGTTCTTGAGGACCTCGGCATTTTCGCGGTCGCGGACGGGGTTGGTGGCGCCCAGGCAGGCGATGTCGCTTCGCAGATGGCGATGGAGATCCTCGGCGAGGCTTTTGTCAATCATGCGCCGGGCCTGGATGCGGAAGACTTGATGCGGGCCGCGATCGATCGTGCGAATTCTGCAATCTATCAAATGGCGAGCGATCTCCCTCAACTCGCTTCCATGGCTACCACGATCGTCGCCCTTCATCTTGACGGCAACATCGCGACTATCGGACACGTCGGAGATTCACGGCTGTACCGCCTCGACCATCACGGAAACTTAAGAAGAGAGACAGATGACCATTCGGTTGTCGAAGAGGAAGTACGAGCAGGCAGAATGACGGCGGCACAGGCGGCAACCCATCCCAGCAAGAATGTGATCAGCCGTGCGCTCGGCGCCGAACCGGATGTCGAGATCGACTTGAAGACCATCATGGTAGAGCCCGGCAGCACCTTTCTTCTCTGCTCCGATGGTGTAACTCGACATGTAAGCGATGACGAGATCGGCGGATTTTTGGCCGCGAAGGCGGAACCGGCCGAGGTCTGCGAACGCCTCAAAGAGATCTGCTACGAACGTGGTGCCGAAGATAATTTGACCGCGGTTATTATTCGCGTGCTCGGCGAACCTGCGAGAGAATTCTCAGCGGCCGCGGCTGCTGCCGGGAGCGGCGATGTCGATGAGGTCACCGTTGCAAGTGCTCGTTCGCCCTTCGACAGCAAAGTGGAGGATGCACCTCCTGCGGAGATGCTGGATCTTTCGAATGGAAACGCAGTCCCCATCGATGAACTGGATGACCAGTCGTACCTGATGGAGGAGCCGCTTGAGGTAAACGGTACGCCGGCGAAACCTGATCTTCACGATTACAGTTCATCGAGCTTTATAGTTCCCGCCCGGCCGCCGCAGCAGAAACCCGTTTCGCGGCCGCAACCTGCGCCTGTATTTTTCGAGCCTCCCTCCGCTGGTATTGGATCGAAGCTTCTTTCTGCCGTCGTATTCCTCCTGCTAGGCGGCATTCTAGGTGCGGCCGGTTATTACTTCTGGGTTCAATCTCAACCCGAACCGGTCGTTGAAACTCCGGTGATAACCGAGATGAAAAGCAATAACGTCCCGCTTAACGCGTTCGAGGAGGGACGGCGTCTGGTCGACAAAGATCCCGCCGCGTACATAAATGCGAACGCCGCCAGCGCGAGAGAGGTTGATGATTACTTTTTACTCGGAAGGGCCTTTCTGCTCACGGGAAAATATTGGGAAGCAAAACGAGCGTTCAACGAAGCACGAAATAAACTTGCTACGGCGGATCCGAATAACTCGAAGACCCTCGCAACCGAGATATCTATGGCCTTGGCGATAATAGAGAGTCCCCAGGCGACGGAGTCGTTCACCAAAGACGTAACCACCGCGAACGCATCTGCTCCTGCGAATTCGGCAAACTCGAATGTGACGGCCCCGCCTCCGGCGAATCGCTAGCTCGTACCCTGTTGCCGCCGAGCCTCAAACAAGACTATTCCGCATGCAACCGCGAGGTTCAGGCTTTCCACTTCTCTCTCCATCGGTATCAGCGTGAGTTCATCAAGCTGGGCACGATCCGTTTCCGAAAGCCCGTGTGCTTCCGAACCGACTACTAACAATCGCGGAACCCGCCAGTCTATCTCGGCATAAGCCTTGGTCGCGTGAGTGTCCGCTCCGATCGTTCGGAGGTGGTGGGTTCTAGCCCAATCCAATACTTCGTCGAGATCGATACCGGTCACTATCGGCAAACGAAATGTCGAGCCCATTGACGCGCGAAGGGCCTTTGGCGAAAAAACGTCAGCCGACTCAGCCGAAACTACAAGCCCAGCGACGCCGGCAGCCTCTGCAGTGCGAATCACGGCTCCCAGATTCGATGGGTTGTTTATCTGATGAAGGAAAATCACGAGCGGGATCTTCGCGGTCCGGAGCCGGTTTCGAATGTCACCCATACTGGTCGCGGGTCGTTCGGCAAGAGCAACAATTCCCTGAGACGTAACCGTGTCGCAAATCGACTGGAAAGCCGAGTTACTTAGTTCAAATACCTCGCCGCCACTGGCCGTGCGCAGTAAGCCGGCAACACGCTCGCGTGAATCATCCGCGACAAACAACCGCCCGATCTTAATTCTGGATCGGAGGGCCTCCTCTACGAGACGAACACCTTCGATAAAGATCTCATCACCGACCTTCCCATCGCGGACGCGGCGTGCATATCTTAACTGGTCGTTGTCGCGGCTGGTGATGCGCCGAATTCCATCCATGCGACGTTAGTTGTATCATCCGTTTCTCGTAAATGCGAACCGTTCACTGCGGCAGGTATATCCCCGTACGGCGTCGATTGCACGCAAGGCGATTTGAGCTAAAATATCGTAACGTAGCCTCTTACAAATGAAACCTGAAACCCGTCAAATGAATAAACTCGAGCTTCTGGAAGAAAAGTCTCGCAATGCCGAACTCGGCGGAGGCTCCGATCGGTTGGAACGGCAGCGGTCGAGCGGAAAAATGACCGCCCGTGAGCGCATCGACTTCTTCCTTGATGATGGAAGTTTTGAGGAATTCGACAAGTTTGTCGTTCACCGATCGCAGGATTTCGGTCTCGAGAATCAGAAGTATCCGGGCGATGGCGTTGTCACCGGACATGGACTGGTCGACGGCCGTGAAGTTTTTGTTTTCGCCCAGGACTTCACCGTATTCGGTGGATCGCTGTCGGAAACGCATGCTGAGAAGATCTGCAAGATAATGGATCTTGCGATGAAGACGGGTGCTCCGGTCGTCGGCCTGAATGACTCGGGCGGCGCGCGGATCCAGGAAGGAGTTGTCAGCCTTGGCGGCTATGCTGATATCTTTCTGAGAAACACTCTCGCGAGCGGCGTGATACCACAGATCAGCTGCATTCTGGGTCCATGCGCGGGCGGTGCGGTGTATTCGCCTGCCATCACAGATTTCAATGTCATGGTGAAGAACACTTCATACATGTTCATCACCGGACCTGAGGTGATCAAGACCGTAACCCATGAAGAAGTTACCAAGGATGAATTAGGCGGTGCGATGACGCACAATGCGAAATCCGGAGTGGCGCACTTTGCGGCCGATTCCGATGAGCATGCATTACGGATCACGCGCGAGCTGCTCTCGTTCATCCCTTCGAATAACCTGGACGACCCGCCATTTGTTCCGACCGGCGACCCGGCGGACCGCAAAGAAGTGTCATTAAATTCTGTCGTGCCTGAATCTTCAAATCAACCGTACGACATTCGGGACGTTATCCGGCCAGTGGTAGATGACGGATACTTTTTTGAGGTACAGGAGCACTACGCGCCGAACATTGTTATCGGATTTGCACGGCTCGGGGGGCGCTCGGTCGGGATCGTT
>DASUSJ010000284.1:0-4111 GCA_036375155.1 Pyrinomonadaceae bacterium | reverse complement strand
GGCGAGATAATCGGCGACATCACCCCGGCCGGTCGCCTGGGCATTCTCGATCGCGGCGGACGAAAGCCGCAGAAACCCGGCGATCACGATAGAGCGTGAGGAGCCGCACGAGTTCTCTTTTCAGAACGCAACGATGGCGGGGAGTCTTATCCGCATCGGTTACGGCGTCCGGCGCATGACGGTCGAGGCTGGATGGACGAGGATGCCTTCGCACGGATTTATGCGAAGCGGGGCCTTGGCCGCCGCGCGTATAACCCATTTCGGCATGCCAAAAGCCGGGGACGAGCTTATGCTGATCCGGGCGGGAGAGGCGCCTGTTTGGAGTTCGATCGGCGGAGGTTTATTCGATACCGACGGTTTACGCAGGCATTTTGCTGTTTTTCTCGGCGCCTGACAGGTATGACCTTTTTTTTCCGGCGGCAGTAAGCTAGAATTGTTCCAATTTAAGCGGTTTTATTATTAGGAGATATTTTAAGAAGTGAAAGCAGAGCTTGAGAAACTAGTAGATCTACAGAAGACAGATACCAACATACGTCGATTAAAAAAATCAATCGAAACCGCGGAACAAAGGCGTGCGACCCTCGAACAAGAGTTTGAACAGCACGCCTTTTCTATTCGCGAAATTCAGGGGAAGCGCGATCGACTCCATGCCGAACGAGCGGAGCTTGAGAAGCAGATCGCCGAGAACAAGGGCTATCTCGAACGGGCAGATCGCAATTTGAAGCACGCACAGAACCAAAAGGAATACGAAACGGCGATGCGCGAGACCGACGCACTGCAAAAGCAGATAGCGGCGTTCGAAACACAGATCATCGAGAAGATGAGCGGTGTTGAGGAAGTCGACCAGGAGCTCGAAAGCCGCGCGGAAGAGATCAATACGCTGGATGCAAAACGAGACGAGGCGTTGTCGGAATTCGATGCTCAGCTCGCGGCGGAGCGTGCGGAGCTCGATGACGAATTGAAGCGTCGGAATGACGTCTTCGTCACCCTCCCGACGCAGCTTGCATCCGTCTACAACCGGCTCTCTCAGCGCAGCCGTGACGGCATCGCCGTTGCGGAAGTAGTGAACGGATCATGCAGCGCATGTTTTATGTCCCTCCGCCCGCAGATGCAGGTGGAAGTAAAACGCGGCGACCAGATCATAACCTGTGAAAGCTGCACCCGGATCTTGTACATGCCGGTCGGGGAATCAAAAGCGGCGGTGACGGATGGGTAGTCGGTTGTTGTTTTAGGTTCGCGGTTTGAATAGTCGCTAGCTTTAGCTAGTGGAATGCTTGAAAAAATAACTGGACTTTAGCCCCAATTTAAATTGCCACTAGCTTACTAGTGGACTTGATAGTAGAAAAAATTGGGCTTTAGCCCAGCTCCATAGATATCTAATCCTTGAATCTCTGAAATCCCGCTCGCGCTAATAATTCATCAAGCTCCTCCTCAAAACTAGCTCCTGCATAGGGAGGATAAAAGTCCTAGACAATTCTGAATTGGGCTAAAGCCAAAACATGAGGAACAAGCTTCCCACTAGCTAAAGCTAGTGGCAATTTAGACTGAGCTAAAGCTAGTGGGGCAATTAAACTGAGCTAAAGCTAGTGGCAATTTAGGGCCGAAGCTCGGTCCCCCCTAGCCACTATAGAAATTCCTCTCGCTTCCGGCACTCACCGTGTGGGATAATGTCTCTGCGTTCCGACGCACCTGCCAGGAAACTCCCCGATCTCTAAATCCTCCGATTCTCTTCTTACCTCTATGAAATCCACCTCCGGTATTCTCGTCGCTCTTTTCGTCTTTGCCTATTCGATCTCAGCTCAATCGATCACGAATGACACGGTACGCGAGCGTATTCGCTCGGCTCAGGCCGGCAAGAGTATCGAGCTGATATTCGACGAGACCGGCCGAACGACGAAGCTGATGGCGGTCTCGGAAGGCTTTGCAAAGGACGAGGTCGGCAGTGCCGGCCTCCTCGCGATGAGCTTCGCACTCGGCTGCATCTATCCCGGCGATTCGTTGGCTAAATCGCCGGAGACTTACTTGTTTACGTTCTGGGTGCTGACAAAGAAACCAAGGTTCGGTGAGAACCATACGATGACTGCGGCGCTGAAGGAGGAAATGCTTGTCGTCGGAAGTGCCCGCTACGTTGCGAAGCCCCGTGAGCAGATGGAGTATCTCAACTTCGAGATCTCTCGAGACCACCTCGCAAAGATCGCTTCTCAATCAGATGTTCGATTCATGCTCGGTGACGAGACGTTCACGTTCACCGGCAGCCAGTTGAAGCTGATCGCCAGCGTGCTGGCAATAACGGAAGTAAGCGATCAGCGGTGAGTGATTGGGTCAGCTCTTTTTCCTTTTCGTGATGTTTCGTGTGCTTCGTGTGTGTCTCGTGGTTGTTCTTCTAGCTGAGGGTGCGCAACGGTCATATCTGCCACTAGTAAATCCAAACCACGAAGCGCACACAGTCACGGAGATTTCGTCTTCTTTTTCGTGTGGTTTCATGTGAGTTAGTGGTTCCAGTTGATCGCCGAATATTTGGAACCACGAACTTACACACGAAACCACACGAGAAGGATGCGAATTCAACATACAAACACACGAAACATCACGAAAATACAACTCCTCACCCCAAAATCCGAACTCGCAGCTCTCGATCCAAAATCCAAAATCACTTCGTCCACTCGTCCGCGATGTGGACGTCGACCTTAACAGGGACCGCCTTTACGAATTCCTCGCCGGCGGTGCACATCGCTTTATCCAGCTTGTCGGCGATAGCTTCGGCTTCGAATGCGTCACATTCGACAATAACCTCATCATGAACGATATTCACGAGCCGGCCGGTCGTCCCACGAAGTGAGTCGTGCAACAGTCGGAGGGCGCGTTTCAGGATCTCGGCTGACGTACCCTGGATCGGCATGTTGACGCCATAACGCCTTGCCGCCCCAACCTGCTGGCGATCGTTCTCGTCGAATCTTAGCCGCAGCATCCGGCCCGACGCCGTTCGTGCAACGCGCTTTGTTATTACTTCCGTGGCTGACTGGCGAAGGTACGCGTCAAGGTCCCGATATGTGCCGAAGTAACGGCGCATCGTATTCTCGGCTTCGTTCTGCGAAAGGCCGGTCATTAGACCGAAGCGCGAAGCACCGATCCCGTACACGACACCGAAATTCAAACGCTTTGCGAACGAGCGCTGTTCGGGCGTGACGTCCGCAGGCGCGACACCGAACACCTGCGAGGCGGTCGTCGTGTGAAAATCCTGACCCGAGACAAATGCCTTGATAAAGTTTTGATCGCGGGAGAAATCGGCGAGTATACGTAGCTCGATCTGCGAGTAATCAGCTATAACCATTTTTCTGCCTTCGACCGCCCGGAAGCACCGGCGATATTGCTGCTCGTGCGGTATCTGCTGCAGGTTCGGATTCGAGCAGGAAAAGCGGCCTGTCGGTGCCCCGATTTGTCGAAAGTCGGCGTGAATGCGCCCGGTCTTCGGTTCGATGAACTCGAGAATATTCTCGCCAAAGCTCGAAAGCGATTTCGCGACCCCCCGATATTCGAGCAGCTTTGCGACGACGGGATATCTGTCAGCGAGCGGCTGCAGCTGCCACGCACGTGTCGTATCGGGAACCGGAACGCCGAGATTTAGAAGCGCGTCGGTGACCTGCTGCTGCGAGTCCAGATTTATCTCTGCTCGCCCAAATAGTGTCGCTTGTGCGACTCCGGCCGATAGCATGTCCTGCAGCTCGTCCGCCGCTTTTGCCTGTGCGACCGCCACTTTTTCCAACTGCTCCCGCCACCGGTTCTCATCGAGAAAAAAACCGTTCAACTCCATCTCGGCTATAGGCGCTACGCATTCGAATTCGAGGTTCGCGACCCGCTCGAGATCGTCAGACTTGAGCCTTTCCGAAACCTGTTCGCGAAGCGGGATCATTATCGCGGCGTCGCGGGCAGCATATTCGATCTGCGATTGCGAGAGCTCGCCGCTCCAGTCGCTGATCTGTTCCGACTTATCGAGCTCGGTCCCGGTGAAGAACTGAGCAACGTCCGCGAGCGAATGTCGGCGCTCCGAATCACCGGCCGCGATCAACTGACTCGCGAGAAATGTGTCGAAAAGGCCATTGATCTCGACCCC
>DASUSJ010000283.1:0-36039 GCA_036375155.1 Pyrinomonadaceae bacterium | reverse complement strand
ATTGAGCAGCGCCGCGGTCCATCAGTGGCAGCCGAGCCAGAAGACCCCGGCAACCGAATGGGAAGCAAACATCGACAAGCTCTTCGCTGATCAGGCTCGCGAGAGCGATCCGCAGCAAAGAGCAGTTATCTTTCATGACATACAGCGTATAATCGCCGACCAATCGCCCGTCATACCGATCGCCGCTCGACACATAGTCTCGGCGGCGAACACGCGTGTAGGGAACTACGCGCCGAGCCCGATCTTTCCTTACTCGCTATGGAACATTGATGAGTTGTTTGTAAAACAATAGCGGCGAACCTAGAGACCGGAATAGTATCCAACGGAAACAGCCGTTACCATCAGCACACCATAGATCACTTCCCAAATACCAAGCACCTTTGCGGGCGTCGGCCGGCGGAATCGCGACAACCCGGCGGCCGACCGCAAAAATAAGATCCCGAGCATTGCGACCGAGAGCCATGGTGCGAGACCGTATTGCGCGAGTATGGCCACACCGGCGATCGCCACAGCGTGAACCGCAGCGGGTGCTGCGGTTGAATAGGGTTTTCCTTTTTCGAGGTTGAGCCGGTTCCGGATGTAGACGATCGACGGCACCAGACGTGCGATCATTATAAGTGAAAGTGAGATCGCAAACGGCCACGTACTTCCGGCGGCGATCACCATCGAAGCCGGCGTCGCCGAAAGAAATATAGCGGCCAGGATCTCCGGCACGAGTTCGCGGCTTTGTCGCGCCACATCCTGGACCATAAGGTATATGGCAAGCGGCGCCACGGCGACGAATGGCAACAGGCTTGAGGGGGTCGCCGTCACAAGAATCCCGGCGAGTCCTATCAAGGTAAGCGGTGCATACCAAAAAGTGAACCGGCGCGCGATCACGGTGCGCGGTAGCGTCCGGCCTTGCCGCATGTCGCCAAGAAGAAACTTGAGCGGCTGACGGAGGAGGAAGGCGCCGATAACCATCAGCGAGATAAAGACGGCCGCGATCGACGGTGCGATCACCATTCCGAGCACCAACGGCTCGAACAAAAATCCCCACGACCCGTGCTCGATCGGCAGTGCTATCGATCTTGCAGGGATCGTGGGTTTTGCTTTGGTGGTAGCGGTCACACTTCGATTGTCCTAGCTATGACCGCAGCAGGCAATGACGCTTCAGACCGCTACCCTGCTACCTCCCCTGCCCGCTCTTGATCGTGAAGTCCACGGCGCGTGTCACATTCCCGCGAATGCGGTAGAAGTAAGTTCCGTTCGCAAGACCGTCCAGCTGTATCTTCTGCTGATCGGCGATCGCGATAACGGTTCCGTTTGCGTCGAGCAACTCGAAACTGAGCTGCTGATTGCCGTAGTTCTGGTTGATCTGCGCGTCGAGCCTCGATCGACGGAGCTCGAAAGCAACCGTCACCGCCGGCTGTCCCGGATTCACAGTTCCGGAGTATCGCTCTTCGAACCGCCCACCGCTATTCGAAGGCGTTGAAGTAGGGGTCGGTGTCGGTTCCGGCGTCGGCGTTGCTGTGGGAGTTGGATCCGGTGTCGGCGTCGGGGTCGGTTCTGCTCCACCGCCCGAAATTTCGAAACTTGATCCGGCGCCCTGATCCGAATTCAAAAGCAGACCGCCGGTCAGCGACGAACCGATCAGGATCTGCGCTTCCGCCTGTGTGTTGGTTGACGTCGTTCCGAGTACGTTTGCTCCTACGGCAGCGTTTACCTTATCTAGTCCGAGCTTGATCGTGATCTCGCTGCCGTTGATCTCGCCGGAGTCAGCGGTGCCGATCGTCTCCTGGTTCTGGGTGCCCGTAGCGAGAGTCGTGATCTTTCCGTACTCGAAGGTCGTGGCGGTTTCATCGACCGAAGCGGTTACGAACACCTCTGTCTGTCCGAAAGCTGATGTCAGCGTCCAGCGCATATTTGGCATGCGGACCGAAGCGTCCGAAACTTTGAGCCGGTATACGATCTGGTTCGCTACCGGATCGTATTTGAAATACGCTTCGCGAACGTCCTGCGCCGTCGTTCCGAGCTGGTCGTCGGCCGGGTCGATGATCTGCGGAGCATTCGGATCAGGTGACGGGAAAAGATCGACCGGGTGAGCAACCATCGCTAACGACATCGATGTGCGAACTGCGTTGTGCGCGTCTACGTATCCAGCACCCACTACGCGCTCTTCGTACGGCATCGGTGTCGCCGTCTGGCGGAGGATGGTGACGATCTCATCCGGCGTGAGGAGCGGGTTTGCCTCGAGCATAAGAGCGACAATGCCGCTTACTTGCGGAGTCGAGAAACTGGTTCCCTGCGATGTTGTGTAATACGGGAGGAACGCCGGCGGGATCGTCGAAAGATCGTTCGCACCGACAAAGATCGGAATCGTACCCGCCACGTTCGTCACACCCGGAGCTTTCGAACGTGCACTCTTGATATCGACGCCCGAGCCGGTGACGTCCGGGCGAAGGTTGGGTGCTACGCTCGGATCCGCAGGCTGTCCGGCCGTGTCGCTTCCTGTGCCGTTGTCGTTTCCGCGAGAAGAGAATCCGGCCGGAGTGCCATAACCCTGCTTCTCGGCCGCGGCGACCGAGATCACCCACGGAGCCACCGAATACGGATTGATCATGTCGGGCGCGTCACCGTCATTGCCGGCGGCGAAAACGACGGTGATGTTGCGGTCGTGCATGATGCGGGTTGCAGTATTGATCGGATCGTTGGGGTCGTATGGCACACTCGCGAGTGTCGTCCCCCACGAGTTGTTGCAGACGCGGATGTTGTATCGAAATTGATTGACAAGCGTGTAGTCCATCGCCTGGACGATCGCATATGTGGTCAGCCCAACGTCGTTTCCGGCGCGGATGCCGATCAATTTCGCACCTGGTGCCATTCCTGCGTACAGTCCGCCGGAGGCCGCTCCCGTTCCCGCGGTGACGGCAGCACCGAAAGTCCCGTGCCCGCCTTCTACATCGGAGATAGGCACATTCTCAACGGGCACGATGGGTAGAAATCCGGCCGGAAGTTCGACCATTACATCTGCCGTCGCGAAGTAGACGTTCTGGGCGACATTCTGCCCCAGAACCAGATCCGGATGAGTGGCATCGATGCCTGTGTCGATGTACGACACGCCGATGTCCTTTCCGGAGACCGGCATGCCTTGATTGAGCGTCGTCACCTGAATATCGCGGACCAGATTTTCAATTCCGGTGATCGTCCGGCCTTCGCGATCGAGAAGCCTGAACGTGCGGTTCGCGTACAGCGATCTGACGTTGGCCTTTGTCTTGAGCGCGTTGAATTGAAGCCGGTTGATCGACGTCAGAACGATCGGCAGCTGATTCAAGTAGCGGCCGCCCGTGATGCCTAGCGAGCGAAGCATATTAAAGTCGGCCGAGCTCGGCTGGTGTTGGAATGTGATCACCACCGGCGTTAACCCGAGCGGGTTCGCATTTACATTGCTTGCCAGCAGGTTATCGACCGAAACTGCCGCGTTTATAGAAACTGTTAGTACGGCTACCGCAATGATAGTGAATAATGTCCGCATCCTGATTCCTCCCGATTCTGTCCATCTTGAGGGTAAGTGATGAGGGTTGAGCGAGAGTTGAGGCGAACTTGAGCCGGTCAGACCGTTCAGGGTGCGCGATTCATCGCGTGGATTTCGCGATTTATCGCGTTTCTACGGCGGTCTTCACCCACCGTTCGAAGATATCGGTTTTTCAGTTACGTCCGGTAAATGAAGGCCGTGGTTTAACCGGGGAAACGCGATAAATCGCGCACTCTGAACGATCCACGCGATAATGGCGCACTATGAACAATCCACGCGATAAATCGCGCGCTCTGAACAATCCACGCGATGAATCGCGCACTCAGAACGATCCACGCGATAAATCGCGCACTCTGAACAATCCACGCGATAAATCGCGCACTCTGAACGCAAGAAAAAAGCAGGCCGTCTTTTCAAGACGGCCCGTTCGAATGGTCCATTCCGGACCGATTGCTGAAAGGAGCCCTAGCGCAAAAGTGAAAACGTGATCTTCCGTGTCAACGGGTTGACCGTAAACCGAAAGACTCCGGTTACCGGGTTCGCGCCACCGGTCGCGAGGATCGTTCCCTCGCCGGTCCGTGTCCCCGCGTTCTCGTTCGGAGATCCGTTCGGCAGAAGCTGCGTTGCCGCGATGCTGTAGGTCGACGGGCCGTTTGCCCATCCAAGCACACGCAGCCGATAGGTGGTGTTCGGGGTGACGGCCGAGCTTACGAATTCGTTCGCCGTTGAACCGGCCGAACGCGTGATGATCTGACCATCCGCGGTTAACAGTTCGAAATCATAATCGACAACCGCGCCACTGCCGCTCAAACGCGCTTCGAGCGCGATCGCATCGGACTTGGTCGTGATCAGCACTTCGTCCCACGTGATCCCCTTGAATGTCGGGTTGCCCCATGTCGTCGCGTTCACCCCATTACCCGCGGGCTCACCGCCGACAAGTGTTCCGGTCCGCGTCTCGCTGAACAGCGAGTAAACCACTGGCGGAGGAGGCGTCGATGTACCGTCACCAGCCTGCGTACCAGTACCGATCGTGTTCCCGGCGAATGCGTTTCCGAAGATGCGTGCATCGAACGTGAACAACTGCGTCATTGGGTTGTTGAACTCCATCCGCTTAGGTGCCGAAGTCTGTCCGAGCGCAAGCGACTGGTTAAAGACGAACGTGTTGCCGCCGGAGTCGGCGTTCCGGATGGTCACCGTCGGATTCGAGATACTGACGATCTGGAACTGGATAGGCGTATAGATCGTCTTATCCTCCGAGAGGGCGCCGCGAGCATTCGTCAGTTTATTGTCGAACGCGGTGACGCCGCCGGTGAAGCTGATGTTCGATAGCGCCGAGTCGATCTGAGACGTCAGGTCCTGCTGCTGCTGCAACGCACGAGAGGAGCCTGAGAGATGCGAGAAGCCCACCTGCCCCGACGAGTTCACGGCGATCGCGCGGACGACGTACTCACTGTCATACAGGTTGTTCAATCCGGCGGCCGTAAAGATCTCCTGTACTTTTCCGTTGTCGACATAGCTGAGCGTGTCTGCGCCGACATAAGCTACATGACGATAACCAGTGGTCGCTGAATCGCCGTCGATAAACTCGCGGCGGCCGTTCGGCTCACGTTGACCTGCAAGTGCAGTCTTTCGCTTCAGCACCTGGTACGCCAGCGCATTCGGAACACTGTTCCAGGAAACGCGAAGCGAACGCGGGCTCGAAGGAACGGCCTGGATGTTTGACGGTGGCTCGGGCGCGGGCTGGTTTCCTGCAAACGGCGTTACCTGTGTCGAGATCGTCACCTTGCTTGCCGAATATTCCCGTGCGTTCACACCGAGCTCCTTGGATGCAAACAACTGCTCGATCAGCGCCCGGTGCATTCCTGGGGCCGTCTCGTTCGTCGGGTTCGATGAGTAAAGCATCATGTCGGCGATGATGAGGGCGTCGCGCGCCTTCACCATCGTGTCGGGTGATGTCGTCCCGAGCACATACATCGAGCCGAGGAAGATGCGTTCGAAGATGTTCGTTCCCTTTGTGATCGCCTTGTTCGGCAGACCGGTGTCAGGGATCGGCCGCTTGTACTGCGTGTTCTGCGGGTACATACGGTTGAGCATCTCGCGGAACTCCCACATCGTCGACATGTAGATCTCACCGTCGTAATGCTCTTCAAGACTCGGCTGACCGCCGATGAGACGCGTCGCGAAGTCGGAATACTTGAGTGTCGATTTCGCACTCCGGATGTAGCCGATCGAATCGGGATCGCGGTTCGTATCGCGAAATGCCTGCCGTAGCCGGTGGCCGGCGATCACGTATTCGCCGATGTTGTAATGGTCGGTGATGGTGAACGCCCACATGTCCGCCTGGCCTTCGTTGAGGGCGCCGCCCTCGCTGCCCTCGAGACCCGCGATCGGCGATGTGATCGCGTGCATCCCCTCGTGATATGGAACTGTGCCCTCCAGCGCTGTGTCGTTAAAAAGGAAGCCGTGTCCGTACGAGGTCGGGTTGATAACGACGGGCGACTTCATCTGTGTCAGCTCCTCGACGATGGGCGTCAGATTCAGCGCGAACGCATTGTCGAGACCGAGGACTTTTTGGACGAATTCCGGGTCATCGGGCGGCGGATATTCTTCGCCCTGAATCGCGGTTACTACATCCGGGATATGAACAGTCGCCGGTAGCGGCGTCGTTGAATTCGGGTACTCATCAGGGAATGCTCCGTTCGAACCGAACGTCCCGGGATCGCCTGCACGGTGCAGGTGATCGACATATTCAAGTAGATATGTCGTAAAGAAGAAAGCGTTGATCTCATCCTGATGCTCCGCCGGCTCGGCAAAGTGGTCCTGCTCATTTGTCCTGGCCTCGAACGCGAGCGGATCGTTCTTCGCAAAGTGCCAGGTGCCCAGGGCCGCCTGCGCGAATGGCTGTTTAGTTGCGAGCGCGTTGTTGACGATCGTGTGGGTTCCGGTGAGCGTTCCGTTCAGACCGCTGACGACATTAGACGGATCGAACTTGCGGAGATTGGCGCGGACCTGATCGCACGGTTTGTCGCCGCACACGCTGATGATGCCCTGGTTTTTCAGCTCATCTGTGATCCGCGGATACTTCGGATAGATGTCCGCGGTGAAGGGAAGAACCGTTGGTGCTTGCTGGTAGCTCACGAAGTCGCGCCGGTTAACGATCTCGCCGGTGTGAGCATCGACCGAAACAACATATGCGCCGAACGGATTCGTTGAGAACTTCGCGACTTTCCAAACCAGCCGGTAGCCGTCGGCGGTCGGGTAAACCGCGAGGGCCGGTTCGAGCTGTGCGATCGGCGCCGCCTGCTGGGTCAGGATGCCGAGACCGGTCTGAAGGAGATTCGAAACGGCTTGAGGGATGTTTACCGAAAAGCGTGCGAGATCAGCGTCGGCCGCTGCCCGGGCCTGAGCCGCATCGAGCGTCGGTTCCGTGTTGACGTTGACGTCGCGGAAGAACGGCCCGGATGCCATGATGACCTGCTTGCTGCCGTTGAGCACGATACCGATGCCGCCGTCGTGAACCGGGACGCCGTTGAACCGTTGGCGGAAACGAAGAAGATGGCCGCCCAGGGCCTGAGTATCGCTGAATAGTACGAGATCGTTCGCTCCGGTCACGCCGAATAGGCCTGCATTCTGCGAGATAAAGGCCCGGGCTGCTTCCTCGGGTGTTCCCGAATGCGGAGGCGATGCGAAGTCGTACATCACGTCAGGCGACCCGCCGAAATCGTTCCATCGAACAGTCATGTTCGGGGCATTCGTCGCCGTGCGAAGATTCGCCAGCGCCGCGAGTTGGTCGCCGGTGGCGATGCGAATTCCCGCCAATGATCGCGTCTCATTGAGGTCGAAATTCGGCGCCGGTTTTTGATAGATCTTCGCGACGATGTCCGTGTCCGAGACCGCCGCTTTTGCAGTTTCGGATTGCCGCCATAGAGCGGCTGTGATCGCAACGCCTATCATCACGAGGACGATCACCTTGATCGCCGTCACCCTGCTTTTCCGTTTCCCTATGATTTCCATTTCTCCTCCAGGAATCTCCTTTTGCGTTTTTAGTTTTCTGTCGTTCTTTTCTTGGTTCGTGTCTTTTTCGTGTGGTTCGCGTGTTTCGTAGTTCAAGTTCGATCGCTACTGCAATGGCTATAAGGTCAAAACGAAAGCCAGTAACCACGAAACACACGAACGAAGCGAAGACCGCAACCGAACCACAATGCGAATCCAAATCCGAAATCCAAAAATCCAAAATTGAATGGGCCGGGGAATTCACGGGGAACCCCCCGGGCCCGTCGTCGTTCCTTGCCCCCGCGAGGAACGACTTTCCTATCCGCCCGTTGTAAACAACGTGCGGTATGCATTCAGTTTCTCGGCCAGTACCGCTCGAGTGACCGTCGTGGCCGGCTCGAACCGCGGGCCGGGCACAGCGATGAACTGACCCGGCGCGATCTGACGAACTTCGGACGGGAACGCTTCGAACAATCCCTTGTCGATCGCTATCTGCACGTAGCCGCGCAGACCGCCGGGAATCTGTGAATTGTCGGTAAGCGTGGTGCCCAGGTACGTCACATTCGTGTTCGCCAGCGCACGCGCCTGCACGTCATAGCCCAGCGCCTTAACTAGTGCGACGGCTAGATCTAGACGATTCACCGACCCGGTCGGATTGAACGAAAGCGCGCCTGATCCCATCATTCCCGTCGACACAAAGTCGTAATCGCGCAATGTCGAACCTCGTGCTGTTACCGCTTCAGCGATCCCGAGCAGATCGCCCGAGACGTCGGCAAATTTCGGCGTTGCACCCAGCGTCTGCCGAAGGCTTGTATTGGCGGATAAAGTTCTGGCGAGTTCTTCGCGTGTCACCGTCGCGTCTGGGCGGAAAGTGCCGTCAGCAAACGTGTCGACCAACCGCCGTCGAAGCGCCGATTCGATCACGGCTTGTTTTGCGTGCCCGTCAATGTCGGCGATATTTGGCAGCACATACCGCGTTTGTGTGATCACGCCGTCAACGGGCCCCGGCGGGGCGACCTGTTGCGGAGATGTGACAGGAGCCGCCGATGTTCCGCGGACACCGCGTGCCTCGACATACCAGGTTCCCGGCATTGGATCATTGACGATCCCTTCGCGAACGTTGCTCGTCGAGTTAAGGGCGAATGTAGGCGAATAGGAAGTGCCGTCCGGAGCCCATAGGCGAATGCCGACCACATTCGTCAATCCCGGTTCGGCGACGACGTCGACCGTGGCACGTGCTTTTAGAACGCTGACGTTCGGCTCGACTGTGAACGGTCGTGCGTTCGTCGAACTCGTTCCGTTGACAGTCGGGTCGAAGTCGATATGAAAATTCTGCGGGGCGAGGTTCACAGGCGTGAGCGTCGCGTTGTAACTGACCTCCTGCCGGTTCGTGTAAGCCTTGTTCCGATTGAAAACCTTGTCTACCGCGGCATGCGCGTTTATGTATCCCGAGCCGACTTCGTGATCCTGATAACCCGGCATCCGCGTCGCGGTGTCGATCAGGATCTGTTTGATCTCGTCAGGTGTGAGTGTCGGGTCGGCGTCGAGCATTAGCGCCACGACCCCAGCCGCGAACGGCGTAGCCATAGACGTCCCGGACATTTGCGTATAGAACGGCAGCATACCGACGGGGATCTCGGTATCGGCGGTCGCGGCGATCAGATTTGTAATACCGGTGATCGAACGCGGGCCGACGATGTCGGTCGTAAATCCGAAGCGCGTCAGACTGGATTCGAAGGCGCGCCCCGTTCCCGGTGCAGCGAGTGTCGGATACTCGTTATCGTTGTTCGGATTGCTGTCATTCAGGCGTTGGTCGCGTGGCACTCCGCGTGACGAAAAATCAGCAAGGAAACCCTCCTTCGAACCAGCAGCGACGGTTATTACGAACGGCGCCTGCCCGTATGCGTTTACTGTGTCTTCTGCACCATCATTGCTCGCCGCCCAGAGTACGGTGATGTTGTTGTCGTAAGCCTTTTTTGATGCCTGGACGAGCGGATGGTCCGGATTGAAATCGACCGGATTTAGCGGACCGTAGGAATTAGTGATCACCCGAATGTTGTAGACGTGCTGATTCGCAAGCCCGTACTCCCAGCCCGCCAGCGCGTCGAGAACAAGGATCACAACTCCGCCGCCGGAGCCGACGATCTTCACACCCGGCGCCACGCCTGCATAAGTCGAACCCGAGCGAACACCCAGCCCACCGACCATCCCTGCCACGTGCGTCCCGTGACCCACATTGTCGGTATTCGGAACGTTCTCGATCGAAAGCGACGGCGTAAACCCATTCAGCGGAACACCGCCGACCGTGATACCCGTGTTCCCGGTGTTGGTCGAGACGACGCGTTGTGTGTTTTGAATGACCTTTGTGCCGAGTGGCAGATCGGCATGGGTCGCATCGATCCCGGAATCGATCACGAGCACGGAGAAATTACCCGAGCCCGCGACCGGTAGCCCTCCGTTACGTACGGTCAGCGCGGCGTCGGTTCTGAGTTTGTCCACGCCCGCCATCACCCGAGAGTGATTCATGTAGTATTGCAACTGCTCGTTGTTCCAAATGGAACGGACCGACGGGTTCGTCGAGAGCGAACGCACCTGGCCGGCCGTTAGAACGGCCCCGACCATGCCGAGCCGGTTGAATGTCACGCCGGACGTGATCCCCACGTTCCGAAGCACGTCAACGTGACCCGACGTCAGCCCTTGCGGCGCGTTGAAGCTGATGATGACCACACCAACCGAAGCATCATCGCCGAGCCCGGCGATCTGCGACGTAAGCTTCGGACTCACCGTCGCCGCGCCGGCCTGAAAAACAAAAACACTACAGATCGCGACCCCGACCAGCAGCTTCACCCCTCTGTTAAATGCAATCTGAAAACAATGATTCACGGCCCGTATCTCCTTGAAGAAAAGATCTGAAGATCGATATGGCACCAAGGATAGACCGCGGGCTTTGAGGAATACTTGAGCGGGTGTTTTGGCAGGTTGAGGGAAAGTTGAGGAAGACTCTTATTCCTTCTTAACGCGGCAGACAACGAAAGTAGACAACGATAAAGCTCCCCTCCTTCTAAAGGAGGGGTGCCGCCGCCTCGGCGGCGGGGTGGTAAATCAGCCGAGAGGCTGAAGCGTCACTCATCGATCCACGCACCTTTCACAAGGTGCCAACCGAATGCGCCCCGGATCCTGTCAAGTACCCACTGAGGCTCCTCGAATATCCACTTGTTCTCAAATCTTAGGATCCGTATCCCGAAGTACTTGAGAAACAAGCCTCGTTCATAATCATATTGCGCTGCGCGCTCGTTGTAGTGGACCTCACCGTCCAGCTCAACTCCCAGCTTTTCCGACGGACAATAGAAGTCCAGGACATACCCGTCGAAGCTGTGTTGTCGCCTGAACTTCCTGCCGTCAAGCTTTGATTTCTTAAGCATCGACCAAAGGCGAGCTTCAGCGGGGGTAAGATTCGCCCGCAGTTGCGTCCTGAAGGTGTGTCGACGTGGGAGATTGTTCAGTTTCATAATGGGAGAAATCCTATTTTCGGTTCGCGATAGAGAACTATTTTTTCAGCCTATCGGCTGATTGACCACCCCGCCGCCGAAGCGGCGGCACCCCTCCTTTAGAAGGAGGGGAGCTTTATCGTCATGTTGCATTTATTTCCTGATACAACCGTTTCGTCTCATTCGACGGCTCGATGCTTAGGTCGTCTTTGAGAAGCTTTTTCAAATTCTCGAAGTGCTTTTTTACAGCGGCGGGTTTGCCTTGGGCGGCCAGGGCTTTCATGGTCAGGCGATGCATGTCTTCGCGGTATGGATCATCTCGCAGTGCTTCGCCGGCAAACCTGAGCGTGTCGGTCCAGCGCTTCTCTGCGAGCGACAATTTCGCGAGCGCGGATAGGACGCGCGCGGCTTGCTCGACATAGAAACCGCGTCGCTCTTCTGCCCACTCGTCGTAGACACCCGACATGAACTCGCCGCGGTAGGTGGCATAGGCGGCTTCGAGGCTTTCTCGAAATCGCGCCCCATCTTTTTCTCGCTTCGCTTTCTCAGCTTCGGCGATGTGGTGCTCGAAGTCTTCGGCATCGATCGAGTACGAAAGCTCAGGATTGAGGAGGTACGCACCGTCCCGAAAGATCACGAAATTCTGTTTGAATGCCTGGCGGCTGTTGAGAGCTTTACGTATGTGCGAGATCGTTGGATGAAAATTCTTCTCGACCGTCGCCGGATCTTCGTCTCGCCAGAAAACCTCGATCAGCATGTCTTTGGCAACGCGGCGGTGCTTGCTGGTAGCGATATAGCAGAAGATGTCGCGGGCTCGGCGTGTGGTCCATGCATCTGGTGCGAACGGGTGGGCCGCATCGCGGAAGATCTCCACTGGACCCAGCACGCGGATCGTTAGGTCGGTGACCGGCGTCACGAGTTCCTGGGGCGTTGCTCCCTCGGGTGCGACCGAGCGATCGGCTGAAAGTTCTTCGCGAAGGTCGAGAGGCAGCCGTTCGAATATCTCTTCGGTCTCGAATATCGCCGGGTTTCGTCTGATCTCGCGCCGGAGCCAGAATTCGTAATCGAACCGTGCGGATAGATCGATCGCACGGCGAACGGCCTCGATCATCTCACCGCGTTTCTCCGTTGCGGAAAAAACCTCGGCAAGCATCATCGCAGCCAGCGCCTCGTCGTAATAGTGGTTCTCCCGGCTGAAAAAATCGAGCAGTTGCCGGACCCTATCGCCGAGTCCCTCGAGCTTTCCTTCCGCCAGATCGACCTGGGCGAGCCGAAGCCGGGCCGTATGAACGCCAAGTTCGTTTCCAGATCTTTCTCGCGATCGGATCAGAGTTTCCAACAGCGAACGAGATCGTGGGAGATCGCCGCGCAGCCTGTAAAAGACGGCCCGCTCTTCATCCAGCTCCTTCGTCGCGATGTCCACTTCGGCTTCTTCGTACGCATTCTTCGAACGCTCGTAAAATTCCTCCGCGTGGGCGAAGTCGTTCTTTTCACGATAGAAGTTGGCATAGGCTTCGAAGATCTCACCGCGCAGAAATCTGAGATTGTAGAGCTGGCACAGTTCCAACGATCGGTTGAGGTGGTGTTCTGTTTCATCGAACTCGCCGCGGTAAAGGTGCAGACGCGCGACGTTGAGATGACCGATCGCCTCTTGCGGGAGTTGTTTGTCCGGCTGACCCTCGCGAAAGATCCGCTTGAACCATCGGAGCGCCTCACCGAAATCTCCGCGAAACCCGGGCGCGAGGGCGAGGTTGTGCGTCACAAGGCGAATGTAATGCTCGTTGCCGAGCCGCTCGGCAAGCTCCAGAGCAATGCGAAACTGCTGTTCGGCCTCGGCCCACTTACCCTGCACGATCAAACACAGTCCGCGGGTGTTCGCACATTTCATGAACGTCTCGGACGTCTGCGGGACGAGAGCTTCGGCGCGTTCGAGAAGCTCGAAGGCATCGACATGCCGGCCGCCCCGGCGGGCGAGACTGGCTAGCGAATGTAGCGCCTCCGCTTCACCTATGGCATCACCGGAATCGCTCAATAATTTTGCCGCGCGGTGGAGCAGCGTCGTCGATGTCTCGGTTTCTCCCTGCAGTCGAGCGATCTCAGCCTTGTGAAGCAGCGATCTCGGAAAACCCTCGAGACTCTGGTCGGGAACGCGCCTCACAAAAAAGCCGAGCGACGTGAACGCACCGGCTGCGATCCAGTCACCGCCTGTCTCGGCGATAACTTCAGCCGCACGGTCGAAGTTGCGCGCGTCGAGGAGGTATGGCAGCGCCGTTTCCCATTTTCGATTTTCGAGGAAAAACTCAGCCATGCGATTTCGCTCTGCGGTGACGGCGGCCTGGCCCTTCTCCGCCCGCAGCCGCCGTACAAGAAAATCCCGGAAGAGGGGATGGAGCCTGTATTCTTCGCTAGACTGGCCATCGCCGGTGACGGTCAGGAACACGTTCTTTTGTGCAAGCTCGGGCAGCGCCGCCGAACATCGAAGCCGCGGAAAAAGCGCGCTGCAAAGGTCAAGCTGCAGCGGTTCGAGCAGCGAGAGATCCATCAGGAGGTTTTGCGTTTCTTCGGATTCCCGCGAAAACACCTCCTCCGCAAAGTAATCGAAGATATCCTTCTCAGACTGCTGCAGCACATGATGCAGGTCGAGCGGCGACGCATCGTTTCTCGAATGCATCTCCTGTTCGGCGACCTGTCTAACGAGCTGCAGCGCCGTGATCCACCCATGCGTCCGGCCGCGATATTCGGCGATCTCGGCGTCCTTCAGCTCGACGTTAAGCGTCTTTCGGAACAGCTCACGCACCTCGTCATCCGTGAACAGCAGATCGTCGCGTGTAATAACAAGTGCGGCCGACTGCGTCCGGCGGCGCATTATCGCCAGAGGCGGCAGATCGCGTGTCGTGATGATCAGGTGGACCAGGTCCGATGAATATTGCAGCAGGCGGTCAACGATCTTGTGCACGACAGTATCGCGTCCGATGTGATGATAGTCGTCGAGCACGAGGATGAACGGCTGCTCAACGGACTGAAGGATCTCGTTGATCAGAAGATCAGCTGCGCGCTCGGGAAAACGAAGCATCTCCTCGTTCGCTTCGCTTAGATACGGAAAAATCGCTTCGCCGAAGTCGGGACAGATGTTCTTGATCCCGCGCGCGACATAGCCGACAAATACATACGGGTCAGCATCGGTATGATCGAGTTGATACCAGACCGAACGACGGTTCTGGTTGCGAACGAAGTCTGCGATGAGCGTGGTCTTTCCGCAGCCCGCATCGGCTGCGACCATCGTGATCGGCGCCCCCGCGTTAGCTTCAAGCTTCCGCGTAAGACGCGGGCGTTCGAGCAGCTCCGATACCGCGCGCGGCGGTAGCAGCTTTGTGCGAAGAAAGAAGTTCTTTTCCTGCATTTCTCCGGGTCGGAACGGTATGGGTGAGGCATCATTATGCCATATCGGCCGAGCCATATCGAAGAGAATGAAGGTAGATCAAATTCTATGTTTTCGGGGTTTGGCGCGCTCGATCACGTCAAGCAATTTCGAGATGCGGCCAAATGTCTCCGCGTGAGCACGCTCCGCATCCGGACGTTTTAGCCCGTGCTTTGTCGCGAGCGCCGCGGTCTCGGCAAGATCGAACGCGAGCAGCTTTTCGTCGATGACGTTGAGTTGTTGTTTCGAACGCATACGCCAAAGCGGGCTCGGAGGTTTGCTTCGGCAGAGCAGCAGAAGACTTGTTCTATCGGGCAGCGATGAAAGGAGCAGGCCGAAGAATTCGCCGAACCATGGCGCGTCGAAGAGATGGTGAATTCCATCGAGTACGATCAACATCGGCTCAGTCCGCAGGGTGGTCTCGGCCTCGGCAAAAATGTTGATCAGAGATGCCGCTACTGCGGCCTGGGACGGCTCGCTATCCGCCGAGATGATCTCCACCAACTCAGCCTTGCTTTTTACAGCTCGCAGAACGCAGGCCGCGAAATAATGAATGAACGCGTTCCACTCCGTATCCGACGATTCCACTGAATACCATCCGACATGTGCGCATGACCGCGCGAACGCGGCGGCGAGCGTCGTTTTCCCGGTCCCTGCCCGACCGGACACAAGCGTTGCGGGAAATTGTTCTGTCGATCTTCGGAGAAGATCATCGAGCCGCGGGCGTTTGATCAAACCGCGGCAGCGCGGTACACACATCTTTTCCGCAAGCAGGTGAACGGTCTCGTTCCTTGCGCTGCGGGACCGTTTGGCGGTCGGGCTTCCGACGGAGGAGTAGATCTCACCTGAGTCGAAGTGGCTTTCCAGAAAGTAGGTCATCATAGCGTGTAGGAGACAGCCGTCTCCGGCATTTTCACGGTATCGGATCCCACTTGAGAAAAACTTGAACTCGCCTCAAGTTTTCCTCAACCGGCAGAAAATAAGCTGTATACGGTGAAAATGCTATCTATGTCCTCACCCGCTAGATACCTCGGGTGGAATTAGTTTCCACCCTGAAAAAAGGAGTTCCGGAATTATGAACAAGGTGTTTTTGGGAATTGTGACCGTCCTGGCTTGTGTCTGCGTTTGCACCGCTCAGGCCGATAAAAAGCAAAGCGGCTCGGGCATGCACGGTGCGGGCATGAAAGCCGGGACTGCCGGGGGAATGAACATCACGGCGGAATTGCGGAAGACGCTCGACGTCAAGAGGGCAAGGGTAGGCGATGAGATCGTCCTCAAGACTACTCAGGCCGTCAGACAGGACGGCGAGATCGTGATTCCGAAAGGTGCGAATTTGATCGGGCGGGTAACGGAAGTGCAGCGACGCACGAAAGAAAATTCGGGATCGAGGATCGGCCTGGTCTTCGACCGGCTTCACGGGAAAGAGCTGTCGCTGCCGCTAAGCGCAACGATAGTCTCGATCGCCAACGTCGCGACCGGGGTAAACGCCGGCGACGCGTTCATGTCCGATGTTTCCGGTTCATCGCAGACCACCGCTTCTACATCGAGTGCCGGCTCCGGCAGACTGCTCGGCGGTGTGACGAACACGGTCGGCACTTTAGTGAACACTACTGCGCAGACAGCGGGAACCGTCACCAACACAGCCGGGCAGACCCTTGGAAACACGGCGAACATGATCGGCAGTACGCTAAACGGTGTTCAGATCTCGACTGAGGCAAGCGGCTCCGTCGGCGGTTCCACGATCTTGTCGGCGCCGAACAGGGATTTGCGGATCGAGAAGGGTGCCCGCTTTCAGATCCGTGTGGCGAACTAGCGGAATAAGGCTTGCTGAAGGCGGGGCTCAAACTTAAAATTAATCTGCCCCCCTTAGATTGTTCGATTTTGATGCAAACCGGCGATCTTCTTTCCTACAGCCGGACCGGAACAGTGGTCGAACGACATCAATGAGGAAAATTGTCTCGTTAATTCTTTTTCTTGCGATAACCGTTAACTCTGTTAGCGCGGGAATTTCCGTCGTTCGCTCGAGCGGCATAACCCTGACGGGCGCTGACGGTGTGCAGTTCGTTGGATTGAACGGAATAACGTTGACCGGTGCGGACGGATTCTTAAGCGCGCGGTCGAACGGGATCACGCTGACCGGAGCTGACGGGATCACGCTTACGGGTGCCGACGGATTTACCTCCACGGGTGCGAACGGCGCGACATACACCGGTTCGAACGGGATCACGCTCACGGGGGCCGACGGAATTACGCTGACGGGAGCAGACGGAATTACCTTGACCGGTGCAGATGGCATCACTCTGACCGGTGCGGACGGACAACAGCACACCGCAAATTCCATACTGATCCGCAACCCAAACGGCATCACTTTGACGGGTGCGGACGGGATCACGCTAACCGGTGCCGATGGGATCACATTGACGGGTGCCGATGGTGCGACGCGCGTCGGTCTGAACGGGATCACACTGACCGGAGCGGACGGTATTACACTCACTGGTGCGGACGGGATCACGCTTACAGGTGCTGACGGCATAACACTCACGGGCGCTGACTCGGTAACAGGCTTCGGAACCAGTGGTGTCCTGTTCGATCACACCAATCCCACCGGTATTACTCTCACCGGCGCTGATGGAATTACTTTGACGGGTGCTGACGGGATCACGCTTACGGGTGCAGATGGAATTACGCTCACCGGCGCGGACGGAATTACCCTGACCGGTGCCGACCAGAACACCGGCCTTCAAAGCATCGATCCCGAACTCGCCGTAAAACTCAACAATGCGACGGACGACAGTAACATCAATGCCGTCGTCGTCTATCACAGCACCGTCACCGACGCAGACATCGCGCAACTGCAGCAGATAGGCATCCTGGGCGGTACGCGAATGCGAGTGCTGCCGGCGGTTTATGTAACTGCCACGAAGTCGCAGTTGATCGCAGTTTCTCAGCTAGCCTCGGTCCGTTCGATCTATGGAAATCGGACCCTTACGTTCGATTCGGATCCGTATTTCAACGTGACCGGCATTCACCGGGTCGCAAGTGACGTCGATCTTCGCAACGGCAACGGCGGCCTTGCCGTAACAGGTCGCAACGTGACCGTCGCGGTTCTCGATACCGGAATCAACGCCCAGCACGCGGACCTTGTCGGGCGTGTGGTGCAGAACGTGCGGCTGAACGACATGCAGAGTGTCCCGGCAAGCTTTTCTTACCCGTTACCGGTGGAAGGTCTGTCGAACACTGATGTTGTAAGCGGGCATGGAACTTTCGTCGGCGGAGTCATCGCGGCAAGCGGTGTGAGCTCGGCCGGCAGATTTGGCGGCGTCGCACCCGGCGCTCGGCTGCTCGGACTGAGCGCCGGTGATGCGAACCTATTGAATGTGCTTTCGGGTTTTGATTACCTGCTAAGCCGCGGTCCTCAGTACGGCGTGAAGGTTGTTAACTGTAGCTTCTCAGCGAACACGGTCTTCGATCCGCACGATCCGGTCAATGTAGCGACAAAGATGTTGACCGAGCGCGGCGTTAATGTGGTCTTCTCCGCAGGAAACACCGGCGCCGGGAATGGAACGCTTAACCCGTACGCGGCCGCACCGTGGGTTATCGGCGTTGGAGCAACTGACGCGAACGGTCGACTCGCGACTTATTCGTCGCGTGGAAATTTTGGCGATGAGCTTCAACACCCCACGCTTGTCGCGCCTGGAACGAACATCGTCAGCCTGCGAAGTCTGCCATCAATCACCGGTGTGTCCGGAATCGCCGGTGCCGACGTGCAACGACTGTCGCCTGCCGAGTTGCCCTATTACACTACCGCTACCGGAACTTCATTTTCCGCACCGCAGGTAGCTGCTGCCGTAGCTCTAATGCTCGAGGCGAACGCAGGGCTTTCTCCGGCGGAAGTAAAAGACATTTTGAGCCGCACGGCGACGCCTCTGCCGCGATACTTTTATCACGAGGTCGGTGCCGGAATGCTGAATGCACACGCAGCAGTACTCGAAGCCGCATTCCCGGAAAGACATCTGGGCACGTTCCGCTCGACGATCCCTCGCAATGGCATACGGTTCACGACGAGAACAGCGCAGACGTTCGAGCAGATGGTGTTCCCGAACGTGACGGCGTCTACGACCGTTACCGTGCCGCAAAACACGGTGCAGGCAAGCATCAATATCGCGTGGGATCTCAGTGGTAATGACTTCGGTCTGAAGATTTACAACTCCAGCAACACTTTGCTCGGTGAATCGAATTATCTGAACTTGCCTGGTCTGACGGGCCGGCGTGAAAAGGTGGTATTTCGCAACCCGCTCGCCGGAGATCTTCGTGCGGCCGTCAGTCATTCGGGCTACTTGGGGACCAGCCAACGCGTGTTCGGTGCGGTCGAGATCACCGATGTTCAGTATCCGACGATGCTGGATCTTGGAATGCTCTCGCCGGAGCTCGCGGCCGAGGCTGAAAAGAGTCTGCTCACGAGCGTGATGTTGCCCGAAGGCAGGAAGTTCCGTCCGGATTCGGTGGTCACACGTGCCGAGTTCGCGGACGCCATCGTGCGCGGCGGATTCGTCCCGCAGTATCTGGCATCGTCGCCGATGTTCACTGACGTACGGGATCTTTACTCGCGAAATTCGATCGAGAGCCTACAGTCGAATCCCGGCGGAGCGCTTTTCATCGACGCGGCTCCGGGCGGAAGATTCTATCCCCACGCTAACCTTTCAAAATTGGCCGCGGCGATCGCCTTTGTTAAGGCCGCAGGTCTGGAATCACAAGCGGCCACCTCGACCCTGCCACTTACGGTCGTGGACACGTTGACGATCCCGGCACAGTATCGCGGTTATGTCGCTGTCGCCCTCCAGCGTGGTTTTATTAACCTAGACGGAAACGCTTTCAACCCTTCACGATCGATCACAAGGATCGAACTTGCGAAAGCGCTGAACAGGTTGATTGATCGGTGATGGGTTTTGGGTTTTGGGTTTTTGGTTTTTGGTTTTCGGTTTTTGGTTTTTGGTTTTTGGTAAGTCCTTATTCCTTATGCGGCCTGTCCGATGTAGAAGTCTCCTTTGTGCGCTGCGTTCAAGGTAAAGTAAAAACGGTAAGCCGCAGATCACGAGCTTACCGTTTTCACGTTTACTACCGCTTGCTTCTTACATACACCATTCACCATTCGTCATTTACCGCTTCCCCACCTAATCTCTCCGCTTGATCACGCCCGAGTCGACAGTGCGGCGTCCCTTCGAGACGACCTGGAAGTGCATCTCGTCATCGACAAACTCGACGAGCATGAATGAGAGATCGGTGTCGAATCCGGCGGCGGTGATAGTTGATCGGTCTTTCAGGTCGCCCCTACGGATCTTTCCGGCGGCTCCCGCGACGAAGTATGTGATTCCATCCTGCGGTCTTACTCGCTCATAAAAGTGGTCGTGACCGGTAAAGACAATGTCAATGCCGTGCTTTACGAACAATGGGTGCAGCGTTGCACGCACTTCGTCGTCAGATCCGTGCCGTCCGCCCGAAGAATACGGCGGATGATGGAAGAAGGCGACACGCCATGCGTTCTTGTCCTTTTCAAGCTCGGCAGCAAACCAATCGAGCTGTTTTTTGTCGAGATAGTTGCTGTTCAGAGCGTAGAACGAAACACCGTTTCGCTCAATGCGGTAATACTCCTCGCCGTTCATGTTGAAGGGCGCGTAAAATCGCTGGTTCGACGTGTCATGATTCCCCAGGGACGCGTAAAACTTTACTCCGGCGTCGAGCAGCGCTTTATACGGCTGCTCAAATTTACTTTTCATGTCGGCAGGACCATCTTTCCCGTAGATGTTGTCACCGGTGAGCAGCACCAAATCGAACGGGAAGGCTTTTCGATAGTCTTCCATGACGTTGCCAAGATCGTATTGGTCCTTGGTCCCGCGACCCGCATCACCAAAGACGGCAATCCGGAGAGAGCCTTCGCGCATCGGAAGCGCGATCGCAGGAGCAGGCGCATCCGCTCTCGTCGGAACCGTTCGTTTCGGGGCGAGCGGTTGGCCAAGTGCCGCACACTGAGCCGACAGCCCAACAACTGCGAAATACAAAACAAATAGAAGTAGATGAATGCGTTTCATAAAAAACCTCCGCTTGCTCGATCTTTACGGGAGAGCATTCGTCATGTAATCGACGATCAAATGATTTTCCCTGTCTACGATAAGCAGGTTCGTCCCCACGAACCGGTATCGCACCTGTTTCGGCAGATCAGGAAGAGCCATTAGAAGAGGAGGCGGCATTTCTAAAAGCTCCGCCGCTTCCGGGTAGATAGCATTTACTTTGATCGGAACTGTCTTGTTCTCCGCCTCAGCAACTTCTTTTCTTAATTCAACCGCATCCCGCCCGGTATAGTAGCCCGCGATAATTGCTCGGATCATGCTTTCAGCCTCGGGCGTGAAGATCTCGCCTCGTACCGCACCTTTACGGTCTGCAAGAACTTTTTTCAACAGAGCTGCTTTATGTGCTGCGATCTGCTCGGCTGTCGCTTTTTTTGGCAGGGCAGGCAGGGTATCTTCGAGAGCTTCGCGTTGTGCCGTATATTGCCGGATGCGCGCCTCGAACTCCGACCCGATGACATTGTCGCGTGATGTATCGCGAGACTCCGGTGAATTTGGATTCTGCGCGAACATTGTGGCGGCAAATATCAAAACGACTATGTAAATAATCCCTACAGTCTTCATGGCTTCAATTTCTCCCAATACAAGTGGCGGGCAAGCATTGTGCCTTTCAGTCAGGTTCTAAACCGTACGTCGTCACGATACGGCACGGTGCTTGCTCCGCACCAATACGCTAACTGCACGTTTTCTAAGAAAAAGGGGGCTTATATGGTTGCTTACAAGTTGGGAAGAGGAATTCTGGTCGCTATCGGGTTGTCGATGTGTCTAGTTCCGGCCATAGCGCAGGAGAAGAGTACAGTCGTCGCTACACCGGTCCTGTGGGAGAAGGTCGCGATCGCGGAACGAGATCTCTATTGGGGCCCGGGCGGGCGTGAGGTGTTCCCCGTTATGGAAGGAATGACGTTTGTCGACCGGCAGCCCGGGGGGAACAATCTAAAGTTTCGCTTGAGGGAAAAATCGGGGCGTGAATGGGTTGTTAAAGCTGCCGACGAATCGCAAGCGGAGGTGGCAGCGACGCGGCTTTTGTGGGCTATAGGTTATCCGACCGAGGTGGACTATATCGTTCCCAAAGTTTCGATCGCGAAGTGGGGCAATTACAAGAACGTGCGTTTCGAAGCGCGGCCGGACGGTGTCAAACGAGGCGAGCGGTGGAGCTGGGATGAGAATCCCTTCAAGACGTCTCAGGAGTTTGCCGGTCTCAGGATCATGATGGCGATGCTTAACAACTGGGACCTCAAAGATGAGAACACGGTCATACTGGAAAAGGACGGGAAGTTCTATTACGCGATCAGCGATCTCGGCTCGTCGTTCGGCAAGCTTCCCCGTCATAGCGATACGCGTTCGGGCCGGAGTGTAAACAAGCCGGAGGACTACGCCGCGTCGACTTTTATCAAATCCGTCGACGGCCAGATCATCCAGTTCAATTACACGGCAGCGCGTGCTGACCTGATGCGCGGATTAAATGTCTCGCATGGACGATGGCTTGCCGATCTGCTGCTTCAGCTTTCGGACAAACAGATCCAGGATGCATTCCGAGCGGCTAACTATGAGCCGGAAGAAGTAGCGACGCTTTCCGCATCGTTCAAGGCCCGCATCGCCGAACTAGATAAAGCAACTCGCGCGACGGTCGCCGAAAATTGATCGGGGATATCACGCACATGTCAAGGAGGGAAGTATGTTACAAAGATCATTTGCTGCAGTCGTTTCTGCAGTTTTAATTCTGACTGCGGCCGTTGCGGTCTTTCCGCAAAGCCAGACGGCTGTCATGTGGTCGCCGGTCAACGTTTCGCAACGTAATCTTTACATCGGCCCGGGTGGCACCGCTATGCGGCCGAACTTGCGACGTATCCGTTTCATCAAGAAAGAAGAAGGCGGAAACAATCTCAAGTACCGGATCCGGGACGCGAGCGGACGGGTCTGGGTGGCAAAGATCGCGGACGAATCGCAGGCCGAAGTTGCGGCGAATCGCCTTCTGTACGGAATCGGCTATCGTACCGAGATCGATTATCTTGCACCGCGTCTGACAATACCCGGCAAGGGTAGATATACGAACGTCAGGCTGGAAGCACGTCCCGCCGGAGTCGAGCGCGACGGACGCTGGGGGTGGGATGAAAATCCATTCGTGGGCACGCGTGAGTTCAAGGGCCTGCGGGTGATGATGGCCTTCATAAACAACTGGGACCTGAAAGACTCGAACAACGTGATCCTTCGCACACGCGGCGAGGCGCAGTATGTCGTCAGCGATCTCGGCTCGTCGTTCGGAAAACTTCCTTACGCGAGCGCGCCTATACTCAATCGTTTCGGACGCAGTGTGAATGACCCGATCGACTATGTGAACTCGACGTTCATACATGGTGTCGAACCGAATGGCGAAGTGGATTTCTATTACAAAGCCAAAGGTAAAAAATTGCTGAAGGACATCCATGTCGGGGACGCACGGTGGATCGGCGGGCTGCTCGCACGTCTTTCGGACAAGCAGATCCGCGACGCATTCCGTGCGGCGAACTACAGCCGTTCCGAGATCGACTTTCTCGCCGATGCTGTAAAACGTCGCATACGCGAACTGAACAACTTGCCGGGATACGGTCTGGAAGCGGTGAGGTAGTTCGTTGGTAGTTGTTCGTTGGTCGTTGTTCGGTGATCGTTATTACGGGTCGGTTGTACTCCCCTCCCCCATCGGGACCTCAACCGACTGGACGTAGGCTCCCGCCTGCATGAGCTCGAGGTGCGAAGAACTTGTGAGGGCGGGTGGTACTGAAAGTCAGAGGTCAGAAATCAGAGATCAGTAGTTGATGAAGATCGAGGTAGTTCCGCATCAGCTTCAATGGCGGGACGAGTTTAATGAAGAGGCGCGACTCGTCGCCGCGGCACTCGGTGACAATGTCGCGGCCGTCCATCACATCGGCAGTACCGCCATCCCGTACATCTACTCAAAACCCATCATCGATCTCCTCGTCGAGGTGCACGAGATTCGTGAAGTCGACCGGCTAAGCTCGGCGATGGAGTCGCTCGGTTACGAGATCAAAGGAGAGTTCGGCATCCCGGGCCGCCGTTACTTCCGGAAGGATAATCCGAGGGGGATCCGAACACATCAGATCCACATATTCGAGTCCGGCTCATCACAGATCGAGCGTCACCTCGCGTTTCGCGATTACCTGATCGCACATCCTGACGAAGCGCGAAAATACGGCGATCTGAAGCGGAAGCTAGCCGACGAACACCCGGAGGATCCCGAACGATACATGGATGGTAAGGATGGATTCATCAAAGAGATCGACCGGAGCGCAGCACAATGGCGCGGCCGCTCGGATGAACGGGGCTCAGGATGATTACCCTGTTGACCAATGCTTTAACCATCTTGACCGCCGAAGTTTGATGCTACAATGCAAACCGATTCACCCCCATGAAACGTTGTCCGGAATGCAGGCGAGACTATACAGACGAGACGCTGAACTACTGTCTTGATGATGGGAACGCGCTTGTCGGGGGGCCGGCGTCGATGGACGAGCGCGCTACCGCTATCCTGCATTCGACCGCCCAGCCCGGCGATCCGGCTACGCACGCGCAAATTCATGCAACCGATCAGTCATCGGTCATGCCGCAGCCATCTGATTTAGTAGCAAAACAACCAGCCCTTTTCTCCGCACGATTGGTCATTCCGGCATTGCTGGTACTGCTGGTGGTGATCGGCGGTGTAGTCGGATATAAATATTTTCCTTTCGCATCAGGTCAGATCAATTCGATAGCGGTGATGCCGTTCGTGAACGCCGGGGGCGGTACGGAGCTTGAATATCTCTCAGACGGCATTCCGGAAAGTCTGATGAATCATCTTTCCCAGCTGTCCGGCCTTTCGGTCAAAGCCCGTAGCTCAGTTTTTCGTTACAAAGGCAAGGATGTGGCGCCGGAACAGGTGGCCTCGGACCTGCAGGTTCAGGCGGTCCTGAATGGGCGTGTCACGCAGCGGGGTGAAGATCTTGTTATAAGCCTCGAGCTGGTCGACGGCCGAAGCGGCAATATGATCTGGGGCGAGCAGTATTCCCGGAGGTTCGGAGACCTTGCCGCATTGCAATCCGAGATAGCCCGCGACGTCTCGCAAAAACTGCGGGCGCGGCTGACCGGAGCCGAAGAGAACCGCGTCGTTAAAAACCAGACGCAAAACGCCGAGGCCTACCAGCTATATCTGCAGGGACGCTACAACTGGAACAAGCGTACCGAACCGACTACTCAAAAGGCTATTGAGTACTTTCAGCGCGCCGTAGAAAAAGATCCGGGTTATGCAATGGCCTATGTCGGGCTCGCGGAGAGTTACGTACTTAGCGAGTTGCCTGCTGAAGAGCGTTACGGGAAGGTTAAGACTGCGGCGCTGAAGGCGCTCGAGATCGACCCGACGCTGGGCGAACCGCACGCGGCCCTCGGAAGCTACTACGATACGTATGTCCGCGATTTTCCGGCCGCCGAGAGAGAATTCAGAAAAGCCATTGAGTTGAATCCGAATTACGCGACCGCCTACCACTGGATGGCCGAAATGTTCGTTCAGGCGATTGACCGGCCCGACGAATCGCTGGCCTTGTATCGAAAAGCACTCGAGCTTGAACCGTACTCGCTTGCGATTGGAACCGACTATGCGATGGCGCTCTACTACACCCGCCGTTATGACGAGGCCATCGCGGAGTTGAAAAAACTTATCGAGCTGGATCCGAACTTTGTGCGGAGCTACCAATATCTGGAACAGGTCTACTATGCAAAAGGCTCGTACGAAGAAGCCGTCGCCGCCGCGGAAAAACGGGCGGCCTTGCAGGGCGAAAAGCCCGAGGAGATCGCGAGAGTAAAGAAAGATCTGCTCGACGCATACAGGACAAAGGGCCCCCAGGGTTATTGGACAAGTCTGCTGAAATTGGTAAAGGAAGACGAAGCCAGGGGCCGAAAGATCTGGCCGGTTGATTACGCCAGCATCTACGCTCGGCTGGACCAGCGTGACGAAGCGTTCAAATGGCTTAATAGGGCGCTTGAGACGGGGGACACAAATATATTCGGACTAAAAGTTTCCGCCGAATGGGACAACCTCCGCGACGATCCGAGATTTCGGGAGTTCCTCCGGCGGGCGAAATATCCTCTTTGAGAAATACTTGGCCCGGCGATGCGATACTTACCATTTCCGTTAATGAATCATAATCCTGGATCTGACATACGATTCGTCCGGGTTTTCGATCTCTTACAAGATCTGTTGGTTTCATTCAAAATCACGTCGCTTCGCCTGAGTGATATACTCCCTGAAAAACGATGAGCGCGAAGCTTTGGGCAGCTGCATTTCTGATTTTTGTACCGATCATTGCGGGCGTGCGAATCCCAATATTGGGCCAGCAACCTGCATCCACCGCGACGCCCATAATTCCCTATTCCGAGTCCATCCCTTACAAGCCTCGCCTGTTTCAGATCTCGAAAAAGAAGAGCAAGGACAAAAAAGACAAAGCCGACGAGGTTGTCGTCCACGAGCAGCAGCCAGAACAAATGCCTGGCAACGGTCCCGTTGTTAAGGAAGATTCGCCGGTAACTATTCCCGTCTCGGTTTTCGATATCCGGGGTAACTTCGTCACCGGCCTCAAGAAAGAAGATTTCAAGATGTATATCGACGGATCTGAAGTGACCGTCCTGAATGTCGAGCAGCGAAAAGAGCCGCTCAATGTCCTGCTCGTCGTTGATACAAGTCCGTCGGGCACAGAGGTTTTTGACGCGGCGAAAAAGCTCGCGCTCGCGACGGTCGACCAGTTCGGCCCAGATGACAAAATAAAGGTATTTCGATTCTCATCGAGTCTAAAGGAGCTCTCGCCGTTGACGGCCGATCGAGCGGTGGTCGGTAGCGCTTTAAAGAAAGTTAAGCCGGGAGGTGACGGCACATCGCTCTATGACATTACCCGCGAGCTCTTCGAGACACATGTCGCACCACTAACCGGTCGGACGATCGTGCTGCTGATCACAGACGGTGTCGACACGACATCGAGTACGAAATATTCTGTTTCGCTCGTTGCCGCGGAGATGACCGAAGCGACGGTCTACCCTATATATCTGGATACCTATTCATCGGTCCGACGGGGGCGTACGATCATAACTCGCGGATTGCCGCCGGAGCTCCAGGCCGCTGTGCAGTCTGCCCTGGGCAATTATCCTCCTCCGAAAGGCACCTTAGAGTCGGAGTACCAGGTCGGCCGGCTCTATCTCAACGACCTCATCTACCTCTCCGGCGGCCGAGCGATCGACGTAACCGACCTCATCAAAGGAACTCCAAAAGTCCCGGTCACCATCTCCGACGAACTCCGCCAGCAATACTATGTCACCTTCTCACCTGTGGGCACCGCCTACGTAGGCCAGCGGAAACATCTCAAAGTCAGGGTCAACCGCCCGAATTTGGCCGTCACGGCAAGAGGTAGTTATGTAGTTGGGTCACCGCCTTCGAAGGTTGCTCTGCAGTAAGGTCGGAGCGAAGCATCAATCCAAAATCCAAAATCGGTCAAGGTTCCCCTCCTCCTAAAGGAGAGGTGGCTTTGCGGGGCTGGGTTGGTAAACCGCAGAATGGGCGGAAAAGTTTTTCAACCTCTCGGCTGATTTACCACCCCGACCTCCGCCTCTCGGCGGATGGCTCCCCCTCCCTTAGAAGGAAGGGAGCTCGGCAGCGACCAAACACGAGGAATGATGTCGCCCCGGCAAATCCAAAATCCAAAATCTAAAATCCAAAATCAACTAAAGTATAATGGCGTTTATTAACACCTCATGAAACGCTGTCCGCTTTGCAGGAAGAGTTACTCCGACGACACGCTCAACTTCTGCCTCGACGATGGAGAGCAACTCCTGGACGACGCAGCGGACCCGACCGCATTCCGCGTTTGGCCACTCACCTACCAACGCTACCGTGGATTGGCAGCATCCTCCGCTTCATAATCGAACTGGATCGGATCAATATCCGCCGGCGGGTTCATCCTCTCCCATTCGACCGTCGCAACGAGCGCGTCTTCACGCGAAACTTTTTCCTCATAGCCAAGCTCGGCACGAATGCGATTGGTGTCGACAACCATGTCATGCGCGAATGCGACCGGGCTCCGCAGATGCTCCGGCAGCTTGTCTTTGGGCAACGAGATGACCTCGCCTTCCCATCCGGCTGCGCTGCCGATAGCTTCGACCCATTCTTTGCGTGAAAGTGCGTCGGGCTCGCCGACGTTGTAGGTCCGGTTCGATGCACGCTCATCCTCGACCGCCATCACGATCGCGTCAGCAACATTCTCAACAAACCCGTGCGTCCATCGCCAGAGCGCCTCGGCATCTTCGAGAAGGATGAAGTCGCGGCCGTCGTCCATTCGTCTTAGGTAAGGAAAAATGCGATGCTGCTTGTCGCCCGGTCCGTATGTCGCCGGAAGTCGCAAAACGGTGCCCGCAATCTCCGCGTCGTTCATTACAACCTGCTCGCACGGTATCTTGTCGTAGTCGTATTTCGGATCTTCCTCGTGCACGACGGTGTCACGGTACGGATACAGCACACTACGCAGAAAACCGTCCTCCGTGATAGGCAGCTTATTCGACTCAGACTTTTCGCGGCCAAGCAGCAGACCGAAATTCCGGTACACATCCTGACTGCTGATCGCGACCACACGTTCCACCACGCCACGGAACACGTCCATCAGATCGATCGCTTCGCGCTCGTAGCGAAGGAAATTATCAACAACCACATCCGGCCTAAGCCGCTTGAACTTCATCGCATGACCGGCAAGCCGCTGCCTGTCACCGAGGATTTCCCGCACGCCGACCGGCAATTCCGTATTCGTCTCTCCCCGATGAAACACTGTCACCTCATGCCCCCGAGCGGCAAGCTTCTGAATAACGCGTGTCCCAATGAACCCGCCTGTTCCTCCGATAAATACGATCCGCATTTAGTGATGGAAATTGCGAGGTGCAAATAGTGAATCGCAGGCATCGTGCCTTCCGCCCCTCAGTCTCTGCGTTTGATCACGCCGGAGTCGACCCTGGTCCGCGCTAAGGAGATCGCCTGAAAGTGCATCTCGTCACCGACAAACTCCAGAAGTATGAATGACAGGTTGGAGTCGAAGCCAGCGGCTGTGATCCTTGAGCCCTTTCTCAGATCGCCCCTGCGGATACCACCGCCGGCACCGGCGATGAAGTAAGTAATGCCGTCTTGTGGTTTCACGCGCTCATAGACATGATCGTGGCCCGAGAAAGCTACATCGATCCCATACTTCACGAATAGCGGATGCAAGATCGCCCGCACTTCTTTATTCGAACCGTGTGTACCGCCGGAGGAAAATGGAGGGTGATGAAAGAACGCGATGCGCCATGCATTCTTATCCTTCTCGAGCTGATCGACGAGCCAGTCAAGTTGTTTCTTGTCGAGATAATTGCTGTTGAGCGCATAGAACGAAACGCCGTCACGCTCGAAGCGGTAATACTCTTCGCCATCCATATTGAACGGAGCATAAAACCGCTCGATCGCCGTATCGTGATTACCGAGCGAGGCGTAGAACTTCACACCGCTATCGAGAAGTGACTTATACGGAAGCTCGAATTTATTCTTCATGTCAAGCGGGCTTTTCTTTCCGAGAATATTGTCTCCCGTCAGGAGCGCCAAGTCGAAGCCGAACGACTGCCGATACTCCTCCATAACGCGTCCGAGCTCGTATTGCACTTTGTTCCCGCTACCCGCATCACCGAAGACCACCACCCGCAGCGAGCCCTCGCGCTTCGGCAGAGTGATCTCCGGTATGCGGGCCTTTGTAGGAGCGGTCGCCTTCACGCTTAGCGACTGAGCAATACTCGAAAACTGCGCCGGCGTTACGGATAGCGTGAAATAGAGAACAAACAAAACTAGATGAACCCGTCTCATAGAAACCTTGCTTACCTTCGCCGATATCTACGGAAGAGCGTTCGCCATATAGTCGACGATCAAATGGCTATCTCTGTCGACGATCAACAGACTGGTGCCGACAAAGCGATACCTGACGTGATCCGGGAGCTGCGGCAGCACGAGAAGCAACGTCGGCGGCATTTCCACGAGCTCGGCGGTTTCCGGATATATTCCGTTGACTCTCACGGGAACATTCTTTGTCTCGGCTTCGGAAAGTTCTTTCTTCAGCTCCACCCGAGTACGGCCCGGATAATGTCGGACGATGATAGCTCGGATCATACGCTCAGCGGCAGGCGTAAAAATATTCCCCCGAACCGCGCGCGTTCGATCTGATAGAACCTTTTCCAAAAGGGCGCTCTTGTGGGCTGCGAGTTCCTCCGCAGTCGCCCGCTTCGCGAGCGGTGGCAGCTCACGTTCGAGCTCCTCGCGGCGGGAAGCATACTGTCGCACCCGATCCTCGAATACCGTCCGGATAACTTTATTCGCACCTGAATTATCAACGGCACCTGCTGACGGACTCTGGCCCGCGACCGTGATCGAAATCGTAAAAAGAAGAATGAAAATATAAGAACTCGCTACATGCCGTATCCTCATCGCAATCCCTCCAATCCCTTCATTATTTTTCTGCGCAAGCAGTGTGCCGCGAAGTCGGCCGCACCGCCCCGCATGTCCTCCTGGATGCTCGGTATCAACGTAGAGCGCGGGGCTGGCTCACTGGTGTTTAGAACAACTCGCCGACAAGCAATTAAAAGGGGCTTTTCGCTCGGCGAACGACGAGCCCGAAGAAATTGCGATGCTACCTGCGCCTTGTCGGGCCCGTATCGTCGAGCTCAATAAGCACACCCGGGGATCAAACGAAGAAGCGGTCGGATGCGCGAAAAAACACGCGGCGCGCCAGGGTGAAAAGCGCGAGGAAATCGCTAGAGCGAAAATATTCTGGTTGACGCATACAGGAGAAACGGGCGGCAGTAGTTACTGGACAGGTAGCTTTAAGTTCGTAAAAGACGACGAAGCAAAAAGCCGGAAGACCTACGCCACGATCTATTCCGCCCGAACCGGCGTGACGAAACATTCGGATCGCTAAACAAGGCACTCTATTCCGGCGACTCTTACGCAAGGTCAGGAACTAGACGATCTTTCACCCTGCATACCTTTCATCAACCGTCATCGCAAAAACAACTGTTCCGATGATCCCGATCACACCGGCGGTGAGGAAGGGGGTCTGCGGGGTATGCGTCCAGAGGAGGCCGCCGATGAGGGCGGCTGGGGCTATCGAGAGGCTGCGGATCAGGTAGTACAGGCCGACCGAGCGGGCTCGCAGGTGGGGCTCGGCGAAGTCGACAATCATCGCCTTTCGCGACGGCTCGCCAATCTCTCGGAGACCGCCGATCACGAATGCCAGGACGAGCATGCCGAGGCTGCCGGAAGCGATCACCGCTAGCGGAAAGATGGCGAAGCAGAGGAACGTCGCGATAACGAACGGCTTTCGGCCGATGCGGTCGGCTAGCTTTGCGGCCGGGATGTAGACGACGATCGATGTCATCATCTGGATCGCGACCAGCACGCCGTATTCGGCGAGGCTGATGCCGATGACGTTGGTCACGTAAAGCACGATGAAGACGTCGGACATCCCTTCGCACACGCGGATGATGATGTCGGACACGAGCAGACGTTTGAGCGCGGCGTGAAACGAACGCCACACGCCGCGGACGTTTGTCGCTTCACCTGACGCGACGGGAATATTTACCGCAAGCAGGATCAGGATCGCGACCGCGGCGAGGATGAGCGTAATCACTAGTCCGGTCCGCACGCCGGCGATGATGCCGAGCCCGAGGATGAGCGAACCGCCGATGACCGGTGCGATCACGACCGGCACTCGCTTGAGGATAGATTGAACGGTGAAGCCGATCGCACGGCGCTCGCGCGGCAGCGAATCGCCGATGACCGCAAAGATCGCCGGCGACGCCATGCTGCTCCAGGCCATGACGAACGCGAGTCCGACGAAGACAAAGATCCACGACTCGCTGAAGAGAAAAATCAGGTAACCGACGCATGCGAGGATGACGAATATCAAAAACGCCTTCCGACGACCGAGCCGGTCGGCCAGCCAGCCGCCGGGATATTGATAGACGGCGTCGAGGAGGTCCTTTACCGTGCCGAACACGCCGATCGCGAGAACGCTTGCACCGAGCGCTTCGAGATATTTCGGGAGAAACTTTTTCCAGAGCTCTTCGCCGAGCGAGATCAGAAATACGGCTGACGAGGCGGCGACGATGTTCCGCTCGAGACCGAGGAAATCCTTTAAGCTCTCTTTGTTTTTTGGGTTGGTGCAGGAATTCATCGACGGCTAAAGGCACTTAACCGCAGATGACGCGGATGACGCGGATCCTTCTTACGCATTCTTGGCGTGACGGCTTCATGCATTTGAACCACGCAGCAACGAAGTTCGGTTCTCTGTCTTAACCCGGGTGTTTCGTGTCTTGTTCGTGTGGTTCGTATGATTCGTGGTTAAAGCCACGAATCACACGAATCACACGAAGTCACACTGATCCAGGCGGAATCAACAGACGAACACACTAAACACACGGAAATACACTACACAAATCCGCGTCGTCTGCGTCATCTTCGGTTAACCGCGATGGCCGTTCCAGGATGACTCCGCGATGAACGTGCCCTGTGAAGCCGTGCACTTCCATTCGCCCGAGGATCGAACGAACACGTCTGTGAACCGGAGGGCAACCGTCATTTCCTCGCCCTGATAGCTTCCCGACATCTGCGTTCGGCCGGTGACTATTGCCCAGTCACCGAAGTTGCGGACGTTCACCTGGTCGATCTTTCCTTCGGTGATCGTCCGCTCACCGGTGAAGGCCTCTTGCAGCACTTCGGCTTTCGTCAGGATCCGGCCGGTCGGGTCGATGACGCTCCAATCGTCGGACAAGATGCGTTCGATAAACTCCTGATCGCCGCTGACCCAAGCAGCCGCAATTTGTTCTTCGATTCTGGTTAGTTCTGTGGTTGCATCTGCGGGGTTCATATTAATGACGGATGCGGAATCATCCCTTAACGCTGTCGACCGATTTTTGGTTTCAGTTTATCTAAGACAGGAACTAGGAATCACACGAATCACACGAAAGCGCCTATCAGGGTTAAAACGTGGAATCCTTAACAATCGACCTTCAACCATCTATCACTGCGTTATGCCTCCTCCCTTCTCCCTTTCGCCCTCACGCCATCGTCTCCAGAATGTCCACGATGTCCTGCTCGGTCGTGTCGGGGTTGATGAAACAAAATCGCGAAACGGTTTCCGCCCCCAGCGTCGTTCGCCGTTTGGTTGGGGCGACGAGGGCGAAGCCGGATTTGTGATTCTTGTATGTCCACGCGCGATAGTCGTCGGGGGTCCATCCGATGCGCCGGAAGAGGACGCAGGAGAGGCTGGGTTCGCGGACGAGTTCGGTGTAGCGCCGATCTTCGATCAGCTTGCCCGCGATGCGGGCCAACTCGATCCCTCGTTCGATAGCCTGCTCGTACCGGTCTGTTCCGTGCATTGCGAGCGAGAACCAAAGCGGGAGACCGCGGACGCGCCGCGTGAGCTGTATTTGATAGTCGGACGGGTTGAAGCCGGTCGTCGCTTCATCACTGAAGATGTCGAGATACGAACCTTCTTGCGCGTGCGCTTTCTTTGCGAGCTCCGGATCGCGGTAGATGATCGCTCCGCAGTCATACGGTGAGAAGAGCCACTTGTGCGGATCGATGGTAACGCTGTCGGCATTCTCGACCCCTTTGAAGAGATGTCGTACGGATCGTACGGCGAGAGCCGCACCTCCGTAGGCAGCGTCGACGTGAAACCAGAGATCTTCCGCTTTGCAAACCGCTGCTATGGATTCGAGATCGTCGATGATGCCGGCGTTCGTAGTTCCACCGGTCGCGATGACAGCGAATGTGCGGGCACGATCTTCGGGCGACATTTTTCCGAGCGCTTCGCTGATCTGTGTACCATCAAGGAGATCCTCCGTTTCGACAAAGATCACGTCGACGTCGATAACTTTCGCCATCGCCCGTATCGACGAATGCGCGCCGCTTGATGTGATAACTATGCCTCGCTGAAATTCCCTGCGCTCGTCGAGGCTCCGCCAATATTCCCTCGCGGTAACCATCGCCGATAGGTTCGCCTCGGTCCCGCCGCTTGTAAAAACTCCGAACGCACCCTGCGGCATCCCGGTCAGCGAGACTAGCCATTCCATGGCCTGGTTCTCTGCAAAGATGCAGCCGGCGCCCTCGAGCCAGAACGCCCCATGCACGCTTGTCGCGGATGTGACGAGATCGAACATGACCGCGGCCCGTGTCGGTGACGCGGCGACGAATGCGAGATGGCGCGGATGATCGATCGGCACACTTGCCTTTACGAGTACGTCGCGAAAGAGCGCGAACGCTTTCTCGCCGCCGATGCCCGTGGGCGTGATCGTATCGCCAACGAGGGCTTTCAGTTCGGCCGCCGTTTTCGGAAAACCGAGTACAGGATCGGTGTCGGAGATGCGGCCGATCGCGTACTTGATCACGTCCAGCGACATCTCAACCAAATCGATATCGACATTGTGCATATGATTCTCGGTTGAACTTTAACGCAAACCGGAGAAGGCGGGGAAATGTGGAGGGGCATTCTGTGATTTCAGTCTGTGTGTAGAAAGATCGGTGTCCGTTTCGTGTGGTTGCTGTGATTCGTGGTTCGATCGGCTGCAACCACGAAACACACCGCACGAAATGGACGCGCGAATTAGCCTGGGTCTTCTTGTTTCGTGTCGTTTCGTGTGGGTTAGTGGTTCCAGAGACTTTGCACAAAAACTGGAACCACTAACGCACACGAAGTCACACGAAAGGCGCCGGAAATTTCAAACTTTCGTCTTTTCAACCGTTTCGAAACTCGGACTCGACGGGTCAGGTAGAAGTTGGCATTCTTCCGTAAAACCGGCCGGCGGGATACCTAGCGACTGGATCAGACGCGTCCAGTAATTCACCTGTGAGGCGGTCGCCGCCATCATCACGATCTCTCGCTCCGAAAACTCGGTAGCAAGCTCCTTGATGAAGTCGGGCGGAAATGCGAGCGGAGCGGCAGAGATCAGACGGGAATATTCGAGGGCTAATCTTTCACGGTTCGAAAGAGTCGGCGGATAACCTTCCGGAAAACCATTTTGTAACCCTTCGAATTCCGATGATGAAACACCGTGCTTTTCGTATTCGAACGCATTCATATCAACGCAAAAAGGGCATGAAACGGTGAATGCGGTTTGCAGGCGGACGAGTCTCAACAGACGCTTTTCCCGATGGCTTCGACCGTGCGCCGTGAACGATTCTAAAAATGCGGAACCGATCGCCGCTTTCGGAAACCAGGACAAAAGCCGCGCCGGCAGCATCTCTTTTCCCGTTGCCGTTTCGGCTATTCGGATGGCGAGCCGGAGCAGCAGGGGAACTCGCTTTGGTTCCGGAATAAAGGTTTTCATTGACTTCCCCGTTTTGCTCGGCGATCGCGTTCATGCGAAGCGCGACTTTCGGAACAATTTGTCACCCGGACATTAACCGGAGACGGCAGCCGAAACTGTAATTACCGGACAAGAGGCCTCCCGCAGTATTTCGGTTGTCTTTTCACCTAGAGTCTCATCGCTGAAGGTTCCGTGGCTTACACCGATCACGATGAGATCTGCCGATATACGAACGGCCTCATGCAGGATCTCATCCGTTACATCACCGCGCCGCACGATCTCCTGCAGGCTGCACTGGTCTTTCGTTTCCGCAGGTACCCAACTGCAGAGAGTGGCGAGGTCTTCGTCATCGCCGTCTGGCGCCACGTGGAGGACATGCAGCTCCGCGTTGAAAACGCCGGCAAGCTCAGCCGCGTAACGGAGTGAGGTTTCTGATTCGGCGGAATAATCGACCGGGCAAACGATGCGTTCCATTTCAACCACGCCGACCGGTTCGACATTCGGGCCGACCGTCAGAACGGGACATGTGCTCTCCCGCAGGACGCTTTCTGCGACGGAGCCGACCTTCAGTTTTTCAAAGCCGCCTCGGCCGTGAGTTCCGAGGGCGATGAGGACCGTGTCGGTCTTTTCGGATTCTTCGATGATCGCCATCGGGGCCGACCCTTCCGCCACGGTCAAAGTCGCGTCGGCGTCAGCACCGAGATTCTCCACCATGAACTCGCGCAGGCTTTCAACATCAGCGTCGCCTGAGCGTGCGAGATCGGCGGAGATCTCGTCGATCTGTGAGCTCGTGAAATAGGCCGGAACGTCTCGCTCGACAGCAAACATGATCTTTAACTTCGCACCGATGCGGTCGGCGATCGATGCCGCGAACTTCATCGCGATGGCGGACTGCGAGCTGAGGTCCGTCGGGCAAAGCACGGTTTTAATGTCGGAACGTTTGACCTCGTCCTTATGCTTTTTCCGCTCGCTCAAATAGAAGAGTACCGGCACGGCCATCCGTGACAGCAGGAGTGACGCAACCTCGCCGGCCATCAGCGAGATAGCCAGGCCTTGAAAGATCGGGTCGAACAACATCACCGCCGATCCAACGATCACGGCAGCGGCGGTCAGCATCATCGGCCG
>DASUSJ010000282.1:0-9147 GCA_036375155.1 Pyrinomonadaceae bacterium | reverse complement strand
CCGCGGGGAAAATACCTGCGGTCCTCAGACTGCCCGCGATGGCGTTTGATAGTGCAATAACGAAACTCACCCTTGAAAGGAGACGTCTGTGCGCCCGGCTCATCGGAAACAGCACGTGCCGCGTGATTATGTAGGGAATCCCGGCGATCCGGGATGCCGCAGCAACGACTACGTAATCCTTTGCGAGATGGGCGTGGATCAGCTCGATACGGTTATCGCGAGCAAATCTCGCAAGCCGGACGGCGCTTCCGAGATCGATCGAGTTCCTCAGGGAAAGTCGGACGATGTTTTGACGGGGCACCTCTGTTAGTTCGGCTATCAAAGGCGAATTCGGAATGATCGCCGCAAACAGATCATGGCCGCGCTTCACAAGCGCGTTCGCGAGATCAGCGACATGGCGTTCACCCCCGCCGAGGGTTCGAGCCGAACATACCTGTAATATCCGCATAACCTGAAGTGTGACCGTTTACAGCCGTCGATATCTGCATTGCAATCGAACTGGCATGTACTTACAATTAGCAAATGCGATCCGCCACCCCCCTGCCTGTTCTGCTGACCCTGCTTATCTTCGTCGAGCTTATAGCGAGTTGTTCTTCTCCGGGCGGGAATTCGACGAATTCAACGAACGCTCAGAATACCGCATCAAGCTCAGCGAACAGAGCATATGCCGGCCCGAAGGATAACGTCGATGAGCTGATGATCCTGGTCCGACTTCCGTTCGCCCCCGAGGAGGTCGCTTGGGAAGAGAACGCCGAGAAAAAAACGCTGGTCGCTGTCCTGAGATTCTCGGATGAGAACGCGGCGAAAATGGCAGGCGAAGCTGCGAAGAACGGGCCGGTGACAAATGAGACCCTGACGGTTGAATCATGGTATCCGGCTGAGCTCTTAGCTCAAAGTGAGCTGACCGGTGAGTCGACGGTGAATGGTCAGTCGTTCGCTGCCGAGCCTTTTCTGAACCCTCCTTACACAAAAGGTAAGATAACGCGTGTCGAGAACACGGATTATTTTATCCTTCACGCTTCTTCGTAGCGCTTCAACTTTCGATAAAGGGTGGACAGGTCAATGCCGAGAATATTCGCGGCTTTAACCTTGTCGTGTTTTACGCTCCCGAGGACTTCCATCAGATAGCGCCGCTCGACCTCATCCAAAGTCGGTCTGAAGTTTTCATCGTCGCGGGACACGAAAGAGTGAGCCGCGGCTTCGCGAACTTTCGCCGGCAGGCTGTCCACATCGATCTCGTCGCCGCTTAGAATGAACGATCGCTCGATCGCGTTCTCCAGCTCACGGACATTCCCGGGCCAGTCATAAGCGGACAGGGCGCTAAACGCTTCCCGCGTGATGATCTTTTCCGCTGCATTTTGATTCCGCGCCGATTTGGCGGCGAAATGTTTTGCAAGGAGCGGAACGTCTTCGCGGCGTTCGCGCAGCGGCGGTATCGTCATCTCGATCACGTTCAAACGGTAGAAGAGGTCTTCACGAAATCGATTCTCTTTTACTTCTTCTTCCAGATTCCTGTTTGTCGCCGCGATGATCCGGGCGTCAAACGCGACCGGAAACGCGGCGCCTACAGGAGTGACCTCGTGCTCCTGCAATGCACGAAGCAATTTTACCTGTAGCGGCATCGGCATTTCGCCAATTTCATCCAGGAACAGCGTGCCACCGGACGCTGAGCGAAAAAGGCCCTTCTTGTCGGATACAGCGCCGGTGAAAGACCCCTTAGTGTGGCCGAAAAGCTCGCTTTCGAGGATCGATTCAGGGAGAGCGCCGCAATTCACTGCGAGAAAAGGTTGTGACGACCGGCCGCTGTTCAAGTGGATGGCTCTCGCAATCAGCTCCTTACCGGTTCCGCTTTCGCCCTGGATCAAGATGTTCGCATTAGTGTCGGCGACTTTTTGTACAAGTGTAAAGATCTCCTGCAGACTGTCGCTCTTTCCGATGATCTCCGAAAAAGTGTACTGGCGGTTTAGCTCTCGGCGGAGCGCGCGGTTCTCCCGGAATAGCTCACGCTGCGTGATCGCGTTTCGCACCGTCTGGAGCAGGTCTTCGTTGACGAAAGGTTTAGTTACATAGTCATAGGCGCCTTTTCGAAGAGCCGCGACGGCGGAATCTACCGATGAGTACGCCGTCATGATGACGACCAGGGCATCCGGATCGATGTCCTTTATGCGATCGAGAAGCTGGATCCCATCCATCCCCGACATTTTGATATCGGTGATCGTGGCGGCGACATCATTTTCCGCGAAGGCGGCGAGGGCCGATTCGGCGCTGTCCGCGGTAATAACATCGTGGCCGGACGATTCGAGGAGTCGTCGAAGGATCGAGCGCATAACCTCTTCGTCTTCAACGACCAGGATCGTGTGCTTTCCCATAGCGTGAACCGCATTCAGTCTAGCACAACGTTTTATGCATTATTTGCTTTCGTGTTAGCATCGAAAGTGAAATCTCTCTCTCAGCAATCCATGCGGTTTTTTCCTTCAATTGTTCTCACTCTGGCTGTTGGTCTGCTTTGCTTTACTGCTTCTGCGCAACAGACAAATCCGGTTGATCGACAGGTCGCAAATCCCATCACCGACACGCCAAATATTAATCCCGTATCTGCCGAGCAGAGTATCGCGGCGCCAAAGAAACCGAACTCGAGTTTCGAACAGGAAGGCGGCGAAGGTGACGTGGTCGTCTATTCCGAAAAACAGACCGTCGAAGGCGAAGAAGGAAAGCGGATCCTGGTATATACGGGTGACGTCGATGTTCGCTACGGCATCTATCGTTTGCAGGCGGACAAGGTCACGCTTTACGAGACGGATAACATAATGGTGGCCGAAGGCAGCGTCGTCTTCGATCACGGCGAGGACCAGCGGATCACTGGTGCCCGGGCGGTCTGGAACCTCAAAACCAAGCTCGGTACATTCGAGGATTCCACCGGTTTCACCAACCAGACCAATGACGGCACGGTGATCTACTTCACGGCGGACAAGGTCGAGCGTACAGCGATCGATGAAGTGGTCGTTACGAAAGGGAAGTTCACAGCCTGTGAAGAGGCGGTGCCGAAGTGGTCTTTCACAGCGGACGAGGCGAGGATAAAACTCAACAAAAAGATCAAGCTGAAGAATGCCAAGTTTCGGGTCAAAGACATTCCGCTGGTCCCGCTGCCATACGCATCGATCCCAATCGAACAGCGAGATCGCCAGTCCGGTTTCCTGACGCCGACCTTCGGGTTCTCGGGTAACAAAGGATTTCGTCTTTCGGGCGCTTACTTTCAAACCCTCGGCCGTTCGGCTGATGTAACGATACGCGGCGATCTCTACACGCAGCGGGGCATCGGCTACGGCCTGGATTTCCGGACGCGTGCGAATTCAAGATCATTTTTTAACTTTGGTTTCTACGCCGTAAAGGACCGAATCTTTGGATCAAGCGAGAGTCCCGAGACGCCCGATCAGGGAGGTACGATCCTGTATGCCGAGGGAGTTCACTACTTCGCGAACGGTTTCACTGCCGCAGCAGACATGCGGATAACTTCCAATCTCGCTTTCCGTCAGGTTTTCTCGGATGGCATCCAACAGATCATTTCGCCGATCGAGGTCTCCCAGGCATTCGTAAATAAAAGCTGGAACAACTACGAACTGAATCTGCTGGCACGTTCGCAGGTGATCTCGATCCCGAACGTCCGCATAAAGTCGCGTAACCTGCCGAGCGTGCAGTTCGAAAAGCGGCCGTCGATGCTCTCGTTCCTTAAGCCTCTCTACTTTTCGTTCCGTGCGAGCGCCGAAGGTGTATCACGCCGGGAGGAAGTAGACGATCTCGCTCTCTACCAGCAGGTGACCGGTGGTGAACCGACCCTCACGCCCACGCTTGGCCAACGTTTCGATATTTTTCCTGAATTCACGCTGCCGATCAGTACCAAGTATGTGAATCTCACTGCGACTGCCGGCGGGCGAGTTACCCACTATTCGAATTCTTTTAATGATATGCGGCGGGTCATCGGGACCGACGTCGTACGAAAGTACGGCGAGTTCCAACTCGACGTTCGCCCGGTCGCCCTCGCCCGGAATTTCTACGGTAAGAATGACGCGTTCCGGTTCCGCCATGTCATCGAGCCATTCGTCACCTATCGCTTTATCAAGGGCATCGACAATTTTCACAAGATCGTTCGGATCGATGAGCTGGATACGATCACGGACACGAATGAGATCGAATTCGGTGTTACGAATCGGATCTACACACGGCGTTATTCTGAAGCGGTAAGTGAGGAGGCACAGGCGCTTTTGCGCGAAAAGGATCCCGACCAGGCGGAGCCTCTTTCAGTCCAGCCTTATGAGATATTCAATCTTACCGTCCGTGGAAAGTATTTTTTTGATAAGACTTTCGGCGGTGCCCTTATCCCGGGAAGGCGTAACCAGATCGAGCCAATTACTGCTCTGAGTTTTTACACTTTTGGCGGCGTGCCGAGACGCTTTTCGCCGCTGAACATCGACGCCACTTACCGGCCGCAAAAGACGATATTCGTTAATACCAGGATGGACGTCGGTGTGCAGGGTGATGGGGTGCGTGCCGCTTCGGCCACGATCGGCTACGACACTCCCTTACTAAAGCTGTTTCAGACCTTTTACTACACGAGGGCGGTGGATCTGATCCCGAGCCTTCGGATCTACGCGAATCAGAACGGAAAGGAACCGGGAACGCTCCGAGGATCTCAATGGAGCCCGTCGCTCTTTGTTGGTAATCGCGAGGACGGCCCGTACGGAGGTGCGTCCCTCTTCTTTGATTTCGAGAATCGTCGCGCCGCGCAGTTGTCACCGCTTATCAGCTCGCTTTACACCGTTGGATACGCCTATGACTGCTGCTCGCTCGCGGTCCAGTTCTATACCTTCAACGTCGGCGTCCGAAACGAGAATCGTCTTGTGTTCAGTTTTCGATTGAACGGCATCGGTGCTTTCGGCACCGAGCAGTTTGGACAAGGTCTGAGATGACATATCCGGATGGAACGTCAGGATTGCCGTAATTGTGTGTCCGGCTTAACAAACATCAAACCAGCATCCAGGGTACAGCGTTAGGAACTAGGTCGGGCCGTATCGCATCGACGAGTTCATAAAGATCAGTTGGCCGGCTGCGGCCTATGATCTCTTCCATCGTCAGGAACCCGAGGCTCCGGTAAGCTTCGAACTGCTTCTCGTCGTACATCTGATCGCCGGTCGATTGATGGGGGAACTTGGAGTTCGCATCCGCGTAGTATCTGACGTCTCGCGGCTCGGTCGTGCCATAGTAGGTTGGCCGCGTATAGAGGAGCCATCCCGTGTTGTTCTTTGCGATCCCGGTTTCGGGATCAAGAGATGTTTCAGGATATGTGATCTTTGCAACGGCGAACCTCGATCTCTTGACCTCGCTTTCTTCTTTGCTGTATCGCCCGCGGATGTTCATCGATCCGACAAACTTGATGTCAACGCCGAGGTCTACCTTGCACTTTTGGATCGCGTTCGCGATCTCACCGAACTTGAAATCGGCATCTGCCGCCCCGTCGCTCAGGAGGATGAACCGGCATCGGCGAAGAACCATTTCGTAGAGGGCAAGGTTCTCGAAGTGCCCACCGTCCGTGACCATCAAAAAACGTTTTTTCTCGTCAGTCCGGCCGAGCGTTTCATTCAGTAAAGGGAGGACCGCGATCGACGGACCGACCTTCTCGAAGTAGCGCTGTTTTCCGTAACCCAGCCAGTCCTTATTCGAACCTCGCTCACCCGTGTTTCCGAGCCACCACCCGAGCCGGATATTGAAGAGCGACATGAGGAATGTAACGACCGCCGACGAATAGTAACCCATGTTGGGATTCGCGGCGGCACCTGAGATCGCCATCGCTGTGCCGAGCCGAAGCGCTTTGCCCGAGGTACGGCTGCGGCAGTAATCCCGAGACCGCCTATAGCCCCTGACCGCACTGCTTCCACAGTGGAGTGGTGACATCGTAAAGCTGGCCGCCTTCCGATTTTGCCACGCTAGATTTTTACCACCGACCAGGTTGACTGTCGCATTTATCACATGCAGGGGACTCTGGTTCTCCAGCTCATGCAGCTCAAGATTGTCGTTGTCATCAAAACCGGTGAATGTATTTTGCTTCCGATCGCTGTTGGAGGCGCCGAGATACGCACGTACAAGCCGGTCACGGTAGGCCCCGTGGAGCGAGTACTTGTTTACATTGACGAAACAAGCCATTACGAGTCCGACGATCGATAAGGCGATGAATAAAACAAGGAGGTCGGTAGTTGTTGCTATTCGCAGGACCGATACGTGGTCGGGTTCGGTCACGATTCCAACTACGTTCAGGAGCCACGTGCATAGATACGCCAGTCCCACAAAGATGAAACCAAGAAAGACAACTGCCGCGATCCTCGGAGCGATCGCCAGAATTCGTGAGCTACGGGTCTTAACGGATTCGTCCCGCACCAAAGCCTTCTCGGAAAAACCGCCGAGCAGCGATACTGCCGCTGACGCGACTGCCGCGACCGATGACAACACGGCCGGAAGAGCTCCCCAGGAGAATAGGTCCGAGAGGTTGAACCTGAAGATCCATTGCAGAACAGATGGGGCTATTAAAACTACGCTGCTCATGAGCATCCATGCCCCGCATGCAATAAGAACCCACGCCCCGTAACGAGCGAGCCATTCGCGATCCTCATCCGTGGCCGGTCGGCTTGTGAGTCCGACAAAGATCGTCGCTGCGAGCAATACGACGAGCAGAAAGGCGGGAACGGAAAGACACAGAAACAACTGCCAAAGATAGCGCGGCGCGCGCTCGTCACCGAGGGCCTGGAAAAAATGTGAAAGAGCAAACGGCATTGCTGTCGATGACAAAACCCACAACAGAGCGCCGCCTATCAGGCTCGCAACAAGCGCAGCCAGTCCGCTGGATAGGTCACGTTGGGCTTTACGAAACTTGATCAGGAGAAAAATTATCAGCCCGAGCAGATATGCGGCCGCCGAGACTAGCAGGAAATACCCGAGCCCCTTCGGCACGTAACCCCAGAAATCAAATCTGAAGAACGAGTATGTATCCAGTTTGTTACCGAAAGAATATATCCAGGCCCAGAGGCTGGAAGCGAGAAAGGCGGCCAAAACGAGTGGGGTGACCCCAAAGGCCAACACGCCGGCATCCGTATTCAAAAACGCCTTGAATCGCTGCATTCTGGTCCGTTCATCGGAGATGCTGTCGTCCTGGCTCTTGCTTGGGAGCCGACTGATCACAAAAGCGACGGCGAAGCTGCCCAGAACCATCGCGGCAATAAGCGTAAATAGCTGCGTCCGTGCGGTTGCATCGGCAAAAACGATGGTTCTAAACACAAATCTGGGGAGCATGAAGAAAGCGACCAGAAGCGGAATGAAGATCGTAAGATTCAGCAACAGGTTGCGAATGTATAACGCTGCCAAGGTCCATGTGTCCGCCGACAGCAGGCCCGCACGAGGGCTCATGTAATTGCTGTACTCACGCAGGTGCTGAAGCTGGACCGGCTCGGGATTCGGATTCGCCAAGTCGGGCACATCCCGGCAGTTGATGTTGTCTTGCACCCTCTTAATGCCGTAGCTGCGGTCGTCAAGATTCGGACGATCTCTGTGCTCTCGGCAAACCCATGCGGATAACCAGGAGCCGAGGTAACCGCCTCCAGAAACGGTCGAAAGATAATCGAATTTGTCCAGCAACCCGTGTTTCGCGAGGGCCTGAACTATACCTAATCCGAAGGTCGCGCTTCTTATGCCGCCTCCCGAAAAGCACAAGGCGGTAAGCCCCGCCTTGTGGAGGGACCGGAAAACTTCGTTGAGGTTATCGCGCGAAACATATGTTTCTTTTGTCTTTTCCAACTCCTCTGCTAGGACGTTGGCCAGATCAAGCTGGAGTGATTCCGTTTTTGACATATTGTTTTGTGATCCCAGGAGCTTTTCCCCCCGGGCATAAGGAATAACCTCACTGACCCGCTTCTAAAAGGATCTCGCTGAACCGGCGCGCAATGTCAGCAATTCTCGTCGCTTGATCCGAGCCGTTGATGACAGCCCTTGCACCTTCATAGTTAGCCGTGCCGTCCGGTTTGAAATACCCGCTCAGCTTTCGGCCGGTGAACCACCCGTGGATCATGCCCTCGATTGCGATCTCGTACGCCAGCTCCGGCTCTTTCGCACGATCCGGATCAGACAGCAGGTCGACGCCGGTCAGCTTTTTGGCACGTTCGTAATTTGAACGCCCGGTGAGTTGAACATAGCCCCGGCCGTGAAAAAGCGCTCCATCTCCTGTTTTTGCATTGCCTAGTCTCTTACCGACCTTTGTATCGGGACCGTAGCGTTCATTGAAATAATCATCGCCGCCGCGTTCGTCTATAGGTTCGAAGGTATGGGCCGTTTCCCACTTGAACGTTGCGAGGCAGTACGCCAATTGATGGCGGTCGTTCGCGCTCGAGCCGAAGCGTTTGTCCTTCTCGATCTTCCCGAGCAAATATTCGAGAGCGTCGACCAGCGACTGTGTCAGTGGCCCGAAACGGTCACGATACGCATCGAAGAACTTCTTCCGGTGGAAGGTGAACTGCTTGGAAGCCTCGGTGACAATAACGACCGTCCGCGATGTTCTAGCTGTAGCTCCAGCGTCCGGTAATGGCGCTCCCGCAGGCCACTCTTTCAGAATGCATACGGTCAGCGGCCGCTTGTTCATGAACTCCATCCACTGTTCGAACTTGGCGAGGTTGGCGGTTACAAGACATGCCGTCGACCAGTTCTTAATTACAGTCGAATCTATGCCGGCCCGGTGAACATTGGCATAAATGATGTCGGTGTTTTCATCTCCTATCTCCTCCGCTCGGGTGTTTCGATTGTTGTCGCGGAAATAGGGGAACGGTTTTGCCTGACGGTATCCGGGCTTTCCTTTGTGTTTTCCATAGACGTGCGAGTCGTAAACGATAACGTCGGATTTCAAAACCGCGCAGCCGCGGTGGTTGTAGTCGTCAAAGTGCTTTAACCCATACGATCCCGCATTTGTGGTACCGTTGCGTGCCATTATGAACTTCGGCGGTTTTGCATCACCGTAGCACTCGTATGTGAATGCCTTGTCGTCGAATGAATCAAATTCGTCGGCGGCCGAGCGGATCCAAACGTCCAGCGGGCCATTTGGAAATCCCTTGAACGTGG
>DASUSJ010000281.1:0-12970 GCA_036375155.1 Pyrinomonadaceae bacterium | reverse complement strand
ACGGGCGCCGTCCAAATTATTCGATTCGGCTCATCCGAAGACCAACCGGTCGCAGCTGACTACGATGGTGACAAAAGAGCGAATATTGCGCTCTTCAGGCCCAGCACAAGCCGCTGGTACATCCTCGGTTACAATTTGACCGACGTAACCGTCAGAGAATGGGGTATGTCCACGGACAAGGTCGTACCGTCCGATTACACCGGAGATAAAAAAGCTGACATTGCTGTATACCGGCCGCCGACCGGCGAATGGTGGATCTTAAGGAGTGAAGACAGTTCGTACTACTCATTCAGGTTCGGGCTGGACGGAGATATGCCCATCCCCGGAGATTACGACGGCGACGCGAGAACGGATGCCGCGGTTTTCAGACCGGATGACGGGATGTGGTACGTCTTTAGCTCGAAAACGGGGGAAGTAATGATGCAACAGTGGGGAATAAAGGGGGACACGCCCGCTCCAAATGCATATGTAAAATAGTATATGTGGGCAGATTGAAGTAACGGTCTTTGCGCCTGATCCGCGTTGCATACAGGACAAGGCCTTGCCGAGGCCGTTCCCTTTTAGCCGGTGGTAGAAATAGGTAAAACCGATTCTAGCCAGGACAGGACATTCACTGAGCAGAGACAGCTAAGCTGCCTCTGCTATCCTCAACTGGTTATCGATCAGGAACAATTTGTCCAACCCTTTGCGACACGTTAAAATCCAATATTCCCGAGGAGTTAGAAAATGTTCAATCGTAATCTTTTTCGGTTCTTGGTGCTGACGTGTGTCGTCGCACTTCTATTTATGACAGTTACACAATCTGATCTGAGCCGTGCGGCTTCGGCTGAAACAAATCCGTTGATGCAGAAGTGGGAGGGACCGTACGGAGGCGTGCCGCCTTTCGACAAGGTCAGGGTCCCGGATTTCAAACCTGCGCTCGAAGCTGCAATGGCTGAGAATCTTGCTGAGGTCGACAAGATCGCATCGAACCCGGAGAGCCCGACGTTCGAAAATACGATCGCGGCTCTTGAACGAACCGGTGCGACGCTCGACCGGGTCACTACTATCTATTTCATCTGGGGCGCCAATATGGCTACTCCCGACTACCAAACCGTGCAGCGCGAAATGGCGCCCAAGCTCGCGGCATTCGGCGACAAGATAAATCAGAACGAGCCGCTGTTCAAAAGGATCGAGGCTGTGTACAACTCGCCTGAGAAATCCAAACTCACACCGGAACAGCGGCGTCTCACGTGGCTCTATTACACGAACTTTGTTCGCGCGGGTGCACGCCTGAATTCAGAGCAGAAAACCCGGCTCTCGGCGATCAACCAGGAGCTAGCCAAGCTGTTCACGACGTTCGGACAGAATCTTCTGGCCGAAGAGAACGGCCAGTGGGTCGTGCTGAAAGACGAGGCCGACCTCTCGGGTCTGTCCCAGTCTCTGAGAGATGCAGCGTCGCAAGCCGCCGCAACGAAGAAAGTAACGGGGGTTGCGGGAATCGTCATGAACACACGCTCGTCGGTGGATCCGTTCTTGACCTATTCCGACCGGCGCGACCTTCGCGAAAAGGTTTGGAAGATGTTCGTTAACCGCGGCGACAATGGCGACAAGAACGACAACAACGCCACGATCTCGCAGATCCTTCAGCTAAGGGCCGAACGGGCGAAGCTTCTCGGATTCCCTACCCATGCGCACTGGCGTCTCGAAAACGCGATGGCGAAAACGCCCGAGCGGGCGATGGAACTAATGGAGGCCGTCTGGCCGGCCGCGATAGCACGCGTGGCCGAGGAAGTCGCCGACATGCAGGCTCTCGCGAACAAAGAAGGTGCGAAGATCACGATCGAGCCCTGGGACTATCGCTATTACGCGGAGAAGGTACGCAAAGAGAAGTACGACCTCGATCAGAACGAGGTAAAGCAATACCTGCAACTCGAAAAGATCCGCGATGCGATGTTCTACGTTGCCGGTGAGGTTTTCAATTTCACGTTCACCCCAGTGACGAACGTTCCCGTCTTTCATCCTGACGTTACCGTTTGGGAAGTCAAAGATAAGTCGAGCGGCAAGCACGTCGGTCTCTGGTATTTCGACCCCTACGCACGCGACGGCAAACGCTCGGGTGCATGGATGAATGCGTACCGGAATCAAGAGCGGATGGATGGTGACGTCACGACGATCGTCTCGAACAACTCAAACTTCGTTAAGGGAAAACCGGGCGAACCCATTCTGATCTCCTGGGATGACGCGACGACCATGTTCCACGAATTCGGACACGCACTCCACGGGCTGTCCTCCAACGTGACTTATCCGACGCTGTCTGGAACGGCCGTGTCGCGCGACTATGTCGAGTTTCCGTCCCAGCTTCTCGAGCATTGGCTGTCGACGCCCGAGGTTCTGCAGAAATATGCGGTGCATTACCAGACTGGCAAGCCGATCCCGCAAACCCTTGTCGATAAGATCGAGAAGGCATCGACTTTCAACGAAGGATTCGACACTACGGAGTATCTCGCAAGCGCACTTGTCGACATGAAGCTCCATCTGGCAGGCGATCAGAAGATCGATCCCGACAAGTTCGAGCGCGAGACGCTGGCCGCGCTCAAGATGCCGAAAGAGATCGTGATGCGTCACCGTACTCCGCAGTTCGGTCACGCGTTCTCGAGTGACGGTTATTCGGCAGGCTATTACAGCTACCTGTGGTCGGACGTAATCACCGCAGATGCGTTCGGTGCGTTTGTCGAAGGCAAGGGGCCGTATGATAAGGCGGTTGGAGCAAAGCTGGTGAAGTACATCTTCTCGGTCGGCAATACGATCGATCCGGCGGAAGCGTATCGGGCATTCCGAGGCCGCGATCCGAAAGTCGAAGCCTTGATGAAGAAGCGAGGGTTTCCTGTAGCAACGTCCAAACCGTCGCGGTAATCGTGGTTAACATACTTGAAAGCCTAACCACGAAACACACTAAATACACGAAAAGGACACGAAACATGTCAACGTTTCGTGTCCTTTTCGTGTATTCAGTGTGTTTCGTGGTTCGCTTTCTCCACTGGGAAATCCACTTCCATTAAGCAATCCAGGACGACTACGGCTTAGTCTTTTCACTGTCGATTCCAAGGTTTCTCATCCTGCGATAAAGGTGACTCCGATTAACCCCCATCTCCTCGGCTGCTCGGCTGACATTTCCGTCGAACTCCGCAAGCTTGTGCAAAATAAATTCGCGATGATACGCATCGGTTGCGGCCTTGAATGATGGAAACCGAAAACTGGACGCAGGCTTTTCATCCGTGATACCCAGTTCTGGCAAGTCCGCGGCACCGACTTTTGTCTTTGACGACATTATCACTACGCGTTCGATCGTATTCTTCAGCTCGCGAACATTCCCGTACCACTGATGTGTCTGCAGCCGCTCGACCGCCTCTACCGTAAATATCTTCGGTTTCTTACCGTAATCCTTCGAAAACTTCTGGCTGAAATGTTCGACCAGCATGGGCACGTCTTCAAGCCTTTCTCGCAGCGGCGGGATCTGGAAGGGGATGACGTTTAGACGGTAGAAAAGATCGGGTCGAAAATTTCCGTTCTCGATAAGATCTTCAAGACGTTTGTTCGTTGCCGAGATAACACGTACATCCACCGAGATCGGAGTGTTGCTGCCAACAGGTTCGAACCGCTGTTCCTCGAGGACTCGCAGCATCTTCGCCTGCACACGTGGCGACATATCGCCGATCTCATCCAGGAAGATCGTCGCACCGTCCGCCAACTCAAACTTCCCTTTCTTTGCCGTTACCGCGCCGGAGAACGCACCTTTTGCGTGACCAAACAATTCCGACTCGACAAGATCCTCGGGAATCGCCGCCGAATTGATCTCGACAAAAGGCGCCACCGCGCGTTTTGACTGTGCATGGATGGCCCGAGCAACAAGCTCCTTTCCGGTTCCGCTTTCGCCGGAGATCAAGACGCGCCCGTCCGACGGTGCGACGATCGAGATCTGCTTTCTCAACGCACGCATTGCCACCGACTCGCCGACCATCGCGTAACGCTCGGTCAGCTCGTCCCTCATCAACCGGTTCGAACGCTCAAGCTCGCGCTGGCGGATCGCATTCTTGACGGTGACAACGGTTCGCTCCAGACTCAGAGGCTTTTCGATAAAATCAAAAGCACCGAGCTTTGTCGCCTTCACCGCGGTCTCGATATTTCCGTGGCCCGAAATCATGACGACGGCAGAATCATTTCCGCTCTCACGTAGTCGCTTTAGCGTTTCCAAGCCGTCGATGCCCTCACCCAGCCAGATATCCAAGAGAATGCAGCCGAAGGAAGCCTTTTCGACGGCGTCAAGACATGCCTGCCCTGTCGCCAGGGTCTTGACGGAAAAGCCTTCGTCCGTCAGCACACCGCGAAGCGTGTCGCGTATACCCGGTTCGTCGTCAACTATTAATACGGAATTCTGCATTCTGACTTAAGAGGTAGCCGGCAATTCGATCGTAAATCTGGCCCCATGCGGGCGGTTCGACACGGCCCGGATCTTTCCGTTGTGCTCCGTTACGATGCGATGGACGATCGCAAGTCCCAGTCCAGTTCCGCGGCCTTTGGTGGAGAAATACGGTTGAAACAATTTCTGCAGATCGACTGCTGGGATGCCCCGCCCTGTATCCGCTACCTCGCAGACGATCAGATCGCGCGCCGAGTCATAACGGGTACGCACGGTTACCGTCTTATCTGCCTGCACGCCATCGAAAGCCTCGACGGCGTTATCTATCAGGTTCACGAAAACGCGCTTCATCTGCTCGGCGTCGATCATCGCGGGCGGAAGGTTTTCTCCAAGCTCACTGGTGACGACCACGTCGTCGAGACGGTCTTCATAGAGCGCCAGCACCTGCCGTATCACATCATTGACGTCTCCAAGTTCAAGCTTCGCATTGGGCAGCCGAGCAAATCGAGAGAACTCATCGACCATCGCCTTCAAGCTTTGCACCTCGCGAATGATCGTCGAAGTACTCTCCTCAATAACTGTCTTCATTCCCTCGCGGTTCGTATCAAGTCGAGCACCGATAATGTTCAGATCACTGCTAAACACAGGTTGATTATCCGCGTAGCGCTTTGCTATGCGTTCCGCAGCGAGCTGGATCGGCGTTAGCGGATTCTTGATCTCATGGGCCATGCGTCGGGCGACTTCCTGCCACGCGGACGCACGTTGTGCCGAGATCAGCTCGGATAGGTCTTCGATAACAAGGACAGCACCGCCCGAATTCTGGAGCGCCGTGGCTGTCAAAGCGACAGTTAACTCGGTTCCTTCGCTCGTAAGCACCGTCTGTTCGCTCGCGCTTCCGGCTCGCCTCGCACGTGCGGTCACTCGCTCGAGGATCGCGCGATTCTCGTCGGTGACGATCTCGTCCAAGCCAAGGCCCGCAAACTCGCGCCGGTCTAGCTTCAGCATCTTCTTCGCTGCCCGGTTGATGGTCCCGATCCGGTTGTCGCCATCAAATGAGATCACACCTGTTGGAAGCGATTCGAGGACCGTCTCGATATAACGTCGCCGTTCCAGCAATTCCGATGAGTTCGCTTCGAGCCGTGCTGACATTTGATTGAAAGCAGCAACGAGCAACGCCAGCTCGTCCTCGGCCAGCACATCGACTCGGTGCGAGAGGTTTCCGTGAGCGATCTCATCTGCTCCCTCTGCAAGGGCTTTTATTGGAACAGTAAGACCGCGGGCGATGTAGAACGCCGTCCATGTGGACGCGAAGATCAGCAGAAACGTCAAAACACCCAGCGTCAGCAGTCCGATCTGCCGCACGTTCAACTGGCTTTGCTTCAGCCGATCGAATTCAAGCAGCGATTTGTCCGCCATCTCGATCACGCCCGACTCCACGCGGACCGCGGGCACCACCAGAAGTTTCCTTCCATCCGAGAGCGGCATCACTACCGCGTCAAAACCGCGCCCGTCGGAAAACGCAGCGTTATCGCTGCCCGACCGGAGCTCCGAAAGCATAGAGTCAAGCTCGATCTGCTCGGCGGGACTGATGGCCGTTCCACCTTCAGCGATGGTCTGATTATCGCGGGACAACACTTCCACGCGAGTCAGCTTCCCCGCCTCGGCGATCCTGCTCAATTCTCTATCCGTGATCTCGCGGCCTTCCAGTGTCGAGGCGACGATCGCCGCCGTCTCACTCAATCGCCGGCCCTCTTCTTCCACCGCGCGGCGCTGAACATCGCGTGCTTCGAGGACCACGTTTTCCGGGAACTGTGTGAACCAACGCTCGAGGGCACGGTTCATGAACAAGTAGGAGAATCCCGCCATCGCAATGATCGGCAAAAGACTGACCGCTCCGAAGTAAAGCAGCAGGCGTGTCTTGATCTTCGAACCAAGCTGGAAAGTGCGGCGCTCCCGCATCAGCTTCGTGATGCTTCGCAGGAAAATAAACCCGAAGATCACAAACGCGATGAAATTTAGCGATGAAAGCGCGTAAAGCAGGAGCGTGTCGCTCGCAGTATTGACCGAAAAGTCCTTCCAAAGATTCGAAGACTGAAGAAGAACGAGCAAGGTCAGCGAAGCCAGCACCAGCATGCCCATTATCCACGGTACTTTTCGTTTCTTTTTTGGCGACTCGATGTTGCTCACGACTGAGCTAGTTTAACCCATAACACGCGGGAGTCGCATTACTTCGCCGGACGCTCCCGGCTTTGTTGCCGCCACTGGTTCCTTTAGACTCATCATCACTGATGGACATACGCACACTTTTGTTCGATCGAGCGGGACGGCTCCGAAGCGGCTGGCGATTTCTTATATTCTGCGGCGTATTTATCGTAGCGGCGCTGCTGATTGGTGGAGCCGGCTTCGTAATGCTCTCCGGGCTAGGATCGCCGCTCGATATTGAAAATCCGGTTTTCTTTATCGCGAACGGTGTGCTGTTGCTTATCGCGGCCCTGTTGGCAGGATGGCTTTGCGGAAAGTATCTCGAAGGTCTTCCCTTTCGTGCTCTTGGGGCGTCGTTCACAGACGGGTGGCTGCGGCACCTCATCGACGGGATCTTATTCGGAGCCGCCACACTCACCCTCGCTGTCCTCATCGCTGCCGCGGGCGGCGGACTGCAGTTCGAGACGCGGGATATCGAGACAGCCACTCTCATAAGATCTCTGGCAGTTTCACTGATCATCTTTGCTGCCGGCGCTGCGTGGGAAGAAGCTCTCTTTCGCGGTTACATCCTTCAGACGTTTGCCCGCTCTGGTTTAGCTGCGCTTGCCATCGGCCTTACCTCGGTCTTATTCGGCGCAATTCACGCAGACAACGAGAACGTGAGCACATTTGCCGTCATCAACACAATGCTCGCCGGCATATGGTTCGGCGTGGCATATCTCAAGACGCGTGACCTATGGTTCGTCTGGGGCATGCACCTAATGTGGAACTGGATGCAGGGTGCGTTCTTCGGCATAGAGGTCAGCGGCACGACCCATCTTGTCTCGTCGCCGTTGCTCCGTGAGATCGATGGCGGCCCAAGCTGGCTCACGGGTGAAACGTACGGGGTCGAAGGCGGGATCGTCGCTACCATCGCAATAATCGTGTCGACGATAGTGATCTACTTTATGCCGAGTAAGTGGACAGTGGACAGTTGACAGCGGACAGTTGAGGGTTGATAGTTCGTGCCGGCAAATGTACCAGCCAAGACTACGTGACCGGGGTGTCCACTAGCAACTACTCAGACCGCTTGTATTTTGAAGGAAATATCTACGGCTCTGGCGGAGTGTGTAAGCCTTCCTACGGAAATGAGATCGACGCCCGCTTCCGCAAACGAACGAACGCGATCGAGGTCCATTCCGCCGGATGCCTCGATCATAACTGACGGATTCATATTCCTCGCCATCCCGACAAGCTTTGCCGCCTCTTCCGGCGTTTGATTGTCGAGCATGATGATATCGGCACCTGCCTCTATAGCCTCGCGGAGCTGGGCCCAATTTGTGATCTCGATCTCGATCTTGTGAAGGTGACCGACCTTTTGCTTCGCCGCGATGACGGCCTCAGTTATCCCGCCCGCAAGTGAAATATGGTTGTCCTTTATCAAAACGCCGTCGTCGAGCCCCATACGGTGGTTCTTTCCACCGCCGACCGTGACCGCATGTTTCTCGAGCAGCCGGAGACCCGGTGTCGTTTTTCGCGTATCGACGATCGTAGCATTCGTGCCCTCGACGGCTTTTACGTACTGTCGAGTGAGCGTGGCGACGCCGCACATTCGCTGAAGAAGATTTAGCGCGACGCGTTCGCCGGTCAGCAGAACATCCGCGTAGCCTTTCAGCGTCGCGAAGACGGTTCCCTCTTCAACCTCGTCACCCTCGCTGAAGTTCGTCTCGATCTCGGGGATCTCGGCGTCGAGGTGAAGGAAAACCGCCTCGGCTATCTCGAGCCCGCATATTACGAGATACTCCTTCGCAAGAAAACGCCCCATGCCGCGCACATCCGACGCAACCGTCGCCTGCGTCGTTATATCGCCACGACCGATATCCTCGGCGAGAAAATCGCCGATCGCAGAAAGAACTTCACCATTGTCGAGCCAGTTCATGTGTTATTTGAGCGGGAGCTTTATACGAATTTGCTCGGATCGTACTCATAGTCCGTCACCGAGTGAGCCGTAAGCTTATCATTATTCAGAAGTCTGTATTCCGTCTCTACGCGAGTATCGGATCCAGGAAGACCAAACGCTCAAGCAGCCAGGGTGCCGAGCAGTGGCGCTCCAGACCTCACGCGTTTAGGGCCTCCAGGTTCTGGGAAAGGGTTCTCTTCTGCTGCTCTATCTCAGACTGCCGACTCCTTAACTCCTCCACCTTCTCCTTGGGAGCCTTTTGAACGAAGTTCTGGTTGGACAATTGCCCGTTCAGGCGCTGAAGTTCCGCGTCCAGCTTCTCGAGATGACCCTCCAACCGAGCGCGCTCCTTTTCGAAATCGATCAGCCCCTCGAGCGGGACAGCGATCTCGGCATTACCCGTTAGAACGGTACGTGCAGAAGCTTTCGGAACATCCAGTGAATCCGCGAGCACTATGCTATCAGCACGTGCAAGCTTTCTAATTTGAGCATCGTTGTTCGCGAAAACCGATCGGATCGCCTCATCGCCGGCGACGTGAATAGACAGACGATCGCCCGGCTTGATGTTCATTTCCGCCCGGATGTTTCGTACCTTCGTTATCAGTTCGATAACCGAAGCCACTTCCTTTTCCGCGTCTTCATCGATCAACGAATCGTCGCCGGTCGGAAAAGTAGTGAGCATAATTGTCTGTTCGGAGGACGCGTATACAGGATTGTGGAGGGCGTTTGATATACCCGGCAATTTCTGCCACAACTCTTCCGTCAAGTACGGCATGAACGGATGGAGAAGACGTAACGCTTGTTCGAGGACAGAGATAATAACGCTCCTCGCCCCGTCCCGCTCGGCATTATCGTCCGGTGATGTTATTTCATCCTTTACCAGCTCTATATACCAGTCGCAGAAATCATCCCAGAAGAAGTGATAGAGCAGCTGGACGGCCTCATGAAACTGATAAGTTTCCAGAGCACGATTAACAGCCTTGGCCGTTCGATTCAGCCGTGTAACGATCCAACGATCGATTACTGTTTCTGTGATATCGCCAGCTTTAATTTGCCAGGACGCATCCTCAACTCTCGCTCCCGCCGAATTCATCAAGCAGAATCTTGTGGCGTTCCAGATCTTGTTCGCGAAGTTCCTAAATGATTCGACTCGTTCATCGCGCCAGGCAAAGTCGACGCCGGTCGCCGAGCCCGCGAGCGTCATGCGAGTCGCATCGACACCATACTTCTCGAACACATCAAGCGGATCGATCCCGTTATTCTTCGTCTTCGACATCCGCTGCCCGTTCTTGTCGAGCACCGTCCCGTGGATGATGACGTCATCGAACGGCCGTTCACCGATAAACTTCATCCCGGTCATCACCATCCGCGAAACCCACAGGAAGATGATGTCGCGCCCAGTCACCAGGACGTCGGTCGGGTAGAACGTCTCCAAGTCCCGAGTCCCAGAGTCCCTTGTCCCAAGTCCCGAGCTGCCAGCCGGTTCGGGCTCCTCGACTTGGGACTTGGGACTTGAGACTTGGGACTGCGATTCTCCCGTCCATCCCAGCGTCGAGAACGGCCAGAGTGCGGACGAGAACCACGTGTCGAGAACGTCCTCGTCCTGAGTCAGATCTTGCGTGCCCGCCTGCTCGTAAGCATCTTCGGCACTTCGTGCGACATAGACATTTCCGTCGTGGTCGTACCACGCCGGGATCTGATGTCCCCACCAGAGTTGCCGCGAGATCGTCCAGTCCTTTAGATTTTCGAGCCATGTCGTGTAGACCTTCTTGTGCGGGACTTCCGGATAGAATCGCGGGAAGCCTTCGTCGCGCATAAGCTTTAAGGCAAGATCCCGCATCTCGTCCATCCTTACGAACCACTGCTCCGATAGCAGCGGTTCGATGACCGTGCGGCAGCGTTCGCAGTGCGGCAGCGTGACATCGTAATCCTCGACCTTCTCGAGAAGACCCAGCTTCTCGAATTCCCCGACGACCTTCTCGCGCGCGTCAAAGCGGTCGAGTCCCGTAAACGCTTCGCCCGCGTTTGCGTTCATGGTCGCGTCGTCATTCATCACGACAAGTTTCTCGAGAGCGTGGCGTTCGCCGATCTCCCAGTCGTTCGCGTCGTGCGCGGGCGTTATCTTCACCGCACCGGTCCCGAATTCTGATTCAACGTAATCATCGGCGACGATCGGGATATCGCGTCCGGTGAGCGGCAGCGCGATCGTCTTACCGATAAGGTTCTTGTAACGCTCGTCTTCGGGATGAACGGCGACCGCGGTGTCGCCGAGCATCGTTTCCGGGCGAGTCGTGGCGACGGTGATGTATTGCGGATGGCGGATCGCGGATGGCGGATCTCCGTCCTCCCCTCCACTCCCTGTCTTCCCTTCTCTCGCTCTCGCCTTCTCCCCGTCTTTTACCGGGTAGCGCAAGTAATACAACTTCCCGTCCTTAGCCTTCTCTTCCTTCACCTCGAGATCTGACAGCACCGTCTTGTCGCGCGGACACCAGTTCACGATACGTGTTCCGCGATAGATCCAACCCTCTTCGTACAAACGGACGAACACTTCACGGACCGCCCGCGACAAACTCTCCTCCATCGTGAATCGCTCGCGCGTCCAGTCAACTGACAGTCCCTCACGCCGGATCTGGCGTGTGATCTCGCCACCGTACTTGTTCTTCCACTCCCAGATCTTTGCCGTGAACGCGTCGCGGCCGATGTCCTGCGGAGTCTTCTGCTCTTCTTTCTTGAGCTGGCGCGTAACCATCAGCTGGGTCGAGATCCCGGCATGATCGACGCCGACCAGGAACAACGTGCGATATCCGAGCATGCGCTTCCACCGCGTCAGCACATCCATCAGCGTGTGCTGCAAAGCGTGGCCCATATGAAGAGACCCCGTAACGTTCGGTGGAGGAATGACGATCGAAAAGGCTTCCGCTTTCGGATCCTGATTGATCTCCGGTGTGAAGAAACCGCTTGATTCCCAACGCTGATAATGATGCTGCTCAGCTTCTTTCGGGTCGTAAGCCTTTGGAATGTCCATACTTGAGAAAAGCTAGATGATAAAACAAAAACGGTCAGCTTTCATCTCTCCGGTGAAAACTGACCCTTCTAACGATGTCGCTGGTTCGTTCAGTTGTCTCTGTTGAGCTTCTCGACTACCTTCGCGACTATGGTTTCCATTAATTCGGGGGACAAACTGACGACTTGCTTATTTCCCGATTCGTCCGCGAACGCCTGATTCGCCTGAAATTCGAGCGTCTTTTCGTCTTCAATCGGGGGCAGCTCAAGGAGGTCGCCTTCGTCTAGCCGAAAACTTTCAGTATTCGGCAGAGCGGCCGCCTGCGGTATCGGTTCGGTGGAGGCGAATCGATCAACATGAGGTTCATGCTCCACTTCAGTTTGGCCCGGTTCCGGAGGACGGTCATTGTATTCAGCGTATTCGTTTGCCTCTCGCTCAGTGGAATACTGGTAGCCCGCCAGCTCGCCGGTATAGTCACTCGTCACAGCCTCGGCCGAGTAATCATCATTTGCTGGTTCACCCGACGGCGCGACGCTCGCCGGCTCTTCGTAATACAGTCGTTCTCTCCCGCTGTGGTCGTATTCTGCTTCGCCAAAAGACACCGCTTCCTCGGTCTCGGCTGCTGCTGCGGGTGAAGCGGCCTCTTCACGCGAAGCTGCTTCCTGGACCGCTGCGTGAGTGCCATCGCTTACAACCCTCGTCTCGATCATCTCATCGTCCATGCCGGCATCGACGAATTGATTTGACGTCGCTTCTCGCTCTTCCGCAACAGGCTCCCCAAAACTCTGGTGATAGAGTGAATCGATATCTTTTGTGTCCCGAAAATTACCGCTCGCGGTAAACTCCGGCTCGTGAGTCGTTTGGACCGGTGCGGCCTCCGCGGGTGACTCGACATGCTGCTCAGGAGCGCGGTGTTCGCTCTCCGCCGGCTCCATCAGCTCCGTCACCTGTGAAACCAACTGGCGAATAGACTGAAAGGGCTTGGTAAGGTAGGCATTCGCCCCAACACGCGCCGCCTCGCTTTCGTCGAACGGTTCGAATGACCCGACCAAAAGGATAACGGGCAGTTTAGATGTACCCGGATTTGACCTCACCATTTCGCAGATCTGATAACCATTGAGACCGGGCATATGAACGTCTGCCAGAATGAGATCAGGAGACACCTCAGAGATCTTCTGAGCTGCCGAATCCCCATCCCCGACCGTAATGACTTCCACGCCTTCATCCGCAAAAGTGAGGTTGACAACCTTCTGAATGGTTATGGAATCGTCTGCCAACAAAAGCTTACGTTTTGACACCGGGTGAGCTCCTTAATTGATTATTTTGACAAGAAATGAACTTTGTCTGAAAGCTAACATTTCACTAGGACTAAATCAAGAATTACCGGCTTTCGCCGGAGCTGGTCGACTTGGCTACGAACATCCTC
>DASUSJ010000280.1:0-8230 GCA_036375155.1 Pyrinomonadaceae bacterium | reverse complement strand
AATACCGCTACTCTTGGGGGTGGGGCCTTCAATAATGCCGCCTCTAACAGCCCGACACCCGCCGTTCCCGGCAATCTCACGATCGTCAACTGCACTGTTTCGAACAACACCTCGGCTAGTTCGGGCGGAGCTATCCAGAATTTCTCAACCAGCACACTGACCATTCTGAACTCCACCTTCACCGGGAATACCAGCACCGGTGGTGTTGGGGGTGGGGCGATCGCAGCCAACGGCGGACTACGTGTGAGCAATTCGACGTTCAGCGGCAATGCTGCGACAACCGATCCCGGCGGAGCCATCCAGTCCAACGGCACGCTCGGACTTGTTCTGACGAACGTCACGATCACCGGCAATACCGCGGCAACGACCGGCGGGGGCCTGCATCGCGGGACGACCAATGCCAACAGCGCCATCCGAAACAGTATCATTGCCGGAAACACGGGTGGCGCTTCGCCCGATGTGTCCAACTCTGCAGGGGGTCTCGTCTCTCAGGGCAACAACATTATCGGAACGACGGGCACGAGTACCGGGTGGATCGGGTCCGATCTGCTAAACACAAATCCCATCGTCGGACCGCTCGGAGATTACGGTGGTATCGTCCGGACAGTTCCGCTGCTGGAAGGCTCGCCCGCTATAAACGCCGGACAAAACTGCGTTATAGACCTTACGTGTTCAGCTTCAAATCCGCCGTTCCCGATCACGACCGATGCACGATATGTAGGTCGCGGTACGGTAGACATCGGGGCCTACGAGGTAAGCGTTGCGTCGCGAGCGGTTCTACCAAATGCGGGCCTGAATCAAGCCTACACGCACGTGATCGCTCCCAGCTCAACTGGGTTTACCTTCGCAGCCACCGGAGATGTTCCGCCGGGATTATCGATCTCTAACGCCGGCGGACAGGCCGTGCTGAGCGGCACCCCGACATCCCCGGGCACGTATATCTTTACGATCACTGTCAATTCGGACGCAAATCCCACGCAGTCCAGGGCGCAGCTCTATATGTTGACCGTCTCGGCAGATCCCGGAAACTCGTTCTTGCTGCTGAAATTCACAGGAGAGTTCGGAGAGATCCTCAATAGTCCGACATCTGTAACGCTGACAGACCTGCAGGGCAACGTGCGTATTGCGCGGCTCTCGCCATTCGGATACGCACAGTTCGACAACCTTCCGACCGGAGGCGCGTTCGCCCTACAAGTGAACAATAAGACTTACGGTGCTAACTCGATCAGAACCTTTTCGATCCTGGGCTCCGTGATAGTCGAGCTTAGCGTGGAATCACGCACACAACAGCTGCCGAAGCGGCGCTGATATCTACCTGACAGCTACTTCGGGTTTCGCCTTTCATCGAAAAGGCGGAACCCGAACTTTATAATGGACTTGGTGGGCATCACGGAGATCAAAATCGGGACGTGCGGCTTTCGCATGAACAAACATGAATATTCTGACGTTCTCAAATGCGTCGAGGTACAGCATACGTTTTACCAGCCGCCACAGATCAAGACACTCGAAAAATGGCGGGCGGAGATGCCGGAAGATTTCGAATTCACTCTGAAAGCGTGGCAGCTGATCACGCATGAATCGACCAGTCCCACATACAAACGGCTGAAGAAGAAACTGGATGATAAGGAGGCTGACGAGGCGGGCTTCTTCAAGCCGACAGATATTGTCGCGGAAGGTCTAGACACGACCCTAGCCTGCGCGGATGCGTTGAAGGCTCGGACGATCCTTTTTCAGTGTCCGGCAAAATTCAAACAGACGAAAGCGAACATCGCCAACCTCAGGAAATTTTTCAAGAAAGCTAAACGTGGCGACCGCAACTTTGCATGGGAGCCGCGCGGCCCATGGGAGGATAAGGTCGTTAAAAAGATCTGCGACGACCTCGATCTATGGCATGTCGTCGATCCCTTCGTCTCTCGGACGGTCACACCCGAAAAGTGTTACTACCGCCTCCACGGCATCGGAGGCTGGCGTTATCGATACGAGGACGGCGAACTCGAGGAGCTTATTTCACTGCTTCCCGAAGACAAGCTTTCGTACGTGTTTTTTAACAACAACGTGATGACCCATGACGCGCTGCGATTTGAAAAGATGGTGGAGCAGGGGAAGGGTGAAGTGTGAAGGGTGAAGTGTTTTCACACTTCACACCTCACACCTCACACCTCACACCTCACTCCACAGTTTAGTCAACGAACTTGTATCCCATACCATGAACCGTCTGGATGAAGCTCGGGTGCCGCGGGTTTGATTCCAGTTTCTGACGAAGCCATGCGATATGCACGTCTACGGTTCTCGTCGAGGGCGTAGCGTCGTACCCCCATACCGCGTCGAGCAGCTGGTCGCGCGAATGCACAATGCCTCGATTTTCGATCAAATGCTGCAGCAGTCTGAACTCCATCGCCGATAGGTCGACGCGTTGATCGTCGCGCGTCACCTCGGCCCGCTTGAAATCGATCGTGACATCACCGAACCGAAACGCGTCACCCGAGCGTCCGTTCCGCTGAGCGGGCCGCCGCCGAAGCAAGGCTTCCACTCGCGCAAGCAGCTCGATCACCTCGAACGGCTTTGTCAGATAATCGTCCGCACCGAGTTTCAGACCAAGTACCTTGTCGATCGTCTCGCCCTTCGCCGTCAGCATCAGAATCGGCGTCTGGATCCCCTTTTGCCGCAGGTCGCGACAAACGTCGTATCCGTTCTTCTTCGGTAGCATGACGTCCAAAACGATCAAGTCATAACCGCCCTCGACAGCTTTGTCGAAGCCGAGCTTTCCATCCGATGCAGAATCCACATCGAAACCCTCGCTCACGAGACGGTCGGTGAGCGTCAGGATCAGTCCTTGTTCGTCTTCGACAAGAAGAATTCGCATTTTCGATTTACAGAACCGTCCTAGCTCTGAGGAAGCTCTATCGTGAACTTACTTCCCTTTCCCGGTTTGCTCTCGACCGTGACTTTTCCTTTATGTGCCTCGGCGATCTTTTTCACGAGGTTCAACCCGAGCCCATTCCCGCTGATCTGCGCGTCGACCACCTCTTTCGCACGGTAAAAAGGTTCGAAGACGCGACGGATGTCATCAGTTCGGATACCGATGCCACGGTCCTCGACACAGATCTTTACCGAGCTTCCGCCGTTCGAGGTAGATACCCTTACCCACTTTGAACCGTTGCTGTATTTTACGGAGTTCGCGATCAGATTCTGGACTGCGCTTGCCAACGCGGCTCGATCGGCGACGATAGACGGCAACCCCTCCTGGAGATCGGTCTCTACTGAAAACCCACTTGATTCGATCAACGGCCCGCATTCACTGAGCGCGTCCTTCACGACATCGGTCACATTCGTTTTCGCCAGATTGTATTTCCGCTTGCCCGAATCCGCACCGGCGAATTCGAGTATCTGCTCAACCATTCCGGACAGCCTTCTGCCTTCTCGCTTTATCAATTCACCGTAACGGGAGACCTGTGAGCTTTCCTTGGCAACGCCGTCAGCCAGATTCTCGCCAGCCGAATAGATTACAGCGAGAGGCGTTCGAAACTCGTGCGACACGCTGGAGACAAAATCGATCTGGCGTTGGGCGAATCGCTTTGATCGCATGGCGGACAACACGATAGCAAGGATACCGCCGACGAGCAGGAAATAGATCCCAAGGCCGATCATAAAACTCTTATTTCGTTCACCGTTGACGAAAGCCTCGATCGAGCCGGCGGTATGCTGCACGGTCAATGTCCACGGTTCCGCACCCTTTTCACCACTGCCGGCCATAACGGTAGTGCGGGGTTTTGATCCGTTACCCGGTTGGACCTGGACCTTAAAAGTGCCCGTCGTTTTGCCATCCTTCTCGCCGCGGATGAACTCGTGGCTTTCTACCCGCTCGCTGATTACGAGGTTCCGCTTATGCGCCCCAGCCGTTCTGGGCAGGGCCTCCCTGTTCGCGAAGAACAACAGATTATCGGGCGACATATTAAACATCGGTGCTGATGCGTCGGCGAATGTCGTAGCATCCTTTGTCGCGAAGACCGCCTGGCCCGACTTATCCACAACCGCCACCTTGTAGTCTCCGGCGAAATATTTTTGTGACAGGTCCGGAAACATCCGTTCCTTGATCACCGATTCATCAAGCAGGACCACCAGCCAGCCAAACTGCTCCGAAAGCTTCACGACGGGCGGCACAATTTGCTCGGGGCTCCGCAGGACCATGAAGCGTTCGAAATGATTCTCATTGTCGTAAACGGGCACTACCATCGCGAATGCATCTTCGTAAACGGGTGTAAAATTCTCCGCGGTAAATCGTGAGCGGAGCGCGTTGAGCTCGCTGGTTGTGTCTGAGGGGTGGAATGCACGCTGCGCCGGCTCATACCGCAAGGGCTTTGAATCGGCCTGATTCGAAAAGAAGTAAATGCCGCGGATCAGTTCCGGATACGCTGTACGCTCCCTCCAGAAATCATAACGCTCGTTGAACTCGGACCAGTCTGAGTTTTTCCAGGTTTCCGCACCGGATTGAAAGTTGTAGTAAGCCGCCTGCATCTCCCGATTAAAATCTTCCGCAAGGCGCGCGGTATCTGCCTCAACACGCTTCTGCATCCGCTCCTGCTCGGCTTCGCTCACTTTCGAAAGCCATCGGTATTGCAGGCCGAGAAATAGCGTGAGCAGACCGATCACACCAGCGACCACCACGACTGAAAACCAGGAACGCCTCATAATTCCAAATGCATTATGCAATCAATATCGACCAGTAAACAATGGACTTTCGGCACATTTTACATCCTTAACAAATTCTTTGCTTCGTCTTAACCAATCGTCCTCGAACGTCTGGAATAATTCGAACTGCCGGGTAAGACGTCATTTTCAAATACTCCTCCTAAGATGTTTGATCAAACTTAACTTACTCGGCATTACTCAAGATCTTATTTACGCGGAGGCTACTATGAGAAGATTTATTGTTTCAGTTTTGGGTGTGACCGTTTTCTGCATCGGTCTCGGGGCTCTCGTAGAGAACGTCGGTGCCCGCTTCAAATCGGATGAAAAAGCCCTGGCACTTATCAGACAAGCGCGTCTTGCGATCGGTGGTGAACAATCGATCGGCGCCGTGCGAAGCATGATCATAAAGGGCAGTTCGGTTAATACCATCAAGATCGGGACCGAGACTCGAACCGAGCCGGGTGAGATCGAGATCGCGATGCAGCTGCCGGATAAGCTCTCGAAAATGGTGAAGATCGGCCGCCACGACGACGCAGCAACCGGAGAGAAGATCATCGACCGGAAGCATGACGTAGTGATCTTCCGGCACGAGGGCCAGGGCGAGGCCGTACCCGGCGGTGAAAGGAAAGTGTTCGTCAGGAAGGTCGAAGGCGACGGCCACGGCGAAGTTGAAAAGATCATTGCCGAGGGTAAGAACGGCGAGTTTACGACATCGGATGGCAATAAGATCATCATTCGACAGACAGACGCGAAGGATGGTGAAAGGGCCGACGGAGCGCATGCGAAACGTTTTGAGGTCCTCGCCGACGCGAAAGCCGCTCACACGGCACAGCGCCAGAATGAACTGCTCCGGACAACCTTGTCACTGCTGTTGACGGCTCCGGAAGGAATGGACGTCACGTACACGTTCGTGGGTGAAGGAGATGTCGACGGAACGACCTGCAACATTGTCAACGCCAGCTTCGGCGGATCGAACATCAAGCTTTACCTGTCGAAGGCTTCGAGCTTGCCGGTGATGGTCAGTTACCAAGGCGATGCGATACCGAGGGTTAGATACTTTGTGGCAAACGCACCGGAACGAGGGGACGCGGCCGGGACGGATATTATGACCTTCAAGCAGCTCGAGAGAACCCCTGAGACGGCAGAGTTCAATGTTCGTTTCTCCGACTATCGTGGCGTGAACGGAGTCCAACTTCCCTACAAATGGACGACCAGCATCGGTGGACAGGTAAGCGAAGTTTTCGATGTTGCGAGTTACGAGATCAATCCCGCGAACATTGCCGAGAAATTCCATAGCCAGAAGGTGATGGTGAGAAAGAAGAAGGATGTGAACTAAGTCCCGGCTCAGCGAGATCAGAAAAGGAGGCGGTCCGGCAGGGCGGCCTCTTTCTTCTTTTGCCTTTGAATCGCCATGAGCATTTCAGCAATCTAAACTGCGACTAGCACTACCAGCAATTTAAACTGCGCTTCAAGCCCGACTCTTCTCGATGCCTGTTCCCGTAGCGAGAAGTAGTGGCAATTTAAGTTCTTTTTTCCACTACCGGTCTACCTATTCGCGGACTTTCCTTTCAACTTCTCCGCCAATCCCGGCAAGAGCGCCTTGCCCGCATCGATAGCACCTTTTATGTGTCGCTGATTGGTGAAATGCCCGGCAACGTAGATACCGGGGACGTTCGTTTCAAAGGTCTGTTCGTCATATACAGGAACCTCGCCGTACTTCCCGCCCTTTACGGTTTTTACGCCCAGGTCCTTAAGCAGGGTTAGATCCGCATCCGCCCCGATCAGTACGAAAACCACGTCATTCGGGACAACATCACGTTCGCCCTTCTCGTCCTCGAGCACGACAGCATCTTCCGTTATCTCGACCACTCGTCCGAGGAAAAATAGTTTCAGACAGTGTTTCTTGAGCTCCTCTTCCAAGGGCTGCTTGACCCAATACTTGATGCATCCCTGTTTTGGATCCGTGTTTTCCCAATCGCTGCGAAATATGGCCAGCGTCGTATCCGCGCCTTCTTCAGCAAGGAACAGGGCAGCTTCGCCAGCTGAATTGCCGCCGCCTACGATCAACGCACGCTTCTTCACCCACGGATACGTCTCGCGAAAATGATCATGTACTTTCGGTAGATCTTCGCCGGGAACATTCAAACGTCTCGGATAATCCATTGCACCGATCGCGAACAACACATTCCGCGTTTTGTACACGGCTTTGTCCGTCGTGACCGTAAACACGTTTCCGGCACTTTCCGCGCCTTCCGTTTTTTCCGTGTGCTCTATGGTTTCGGGATGATCATGAGGATGAACCACGGAGATCAGGGAAGGAACGGAAGCCACAAGTTCCTCTCCTAATCTGGGAGTACTGCCGGACTCTGGACGCCGGGGTTGTTGCTCTGTTTCGTCGCGTACGGATAAGACAGTCTCTTCCGTCCGCACATTCAGCTCGTTATCCAGAACGAACCGGACATAGTACGAAAGCAGTTCTTCGCGGGTCGGTTTTTCACGAGCCGGCTTCAGATCACCCGGTTCGAACTCGAGCTCGTTCGTTGTCGAAAATACCGTCAGCCCCACCGGGTAGTGGTAGATCGTGTTCCCGATCAAACCCTTTTCAATGACAAGGTAATCGAGATTGAGTTTCTTTGCTTCATACGCGGCCGAGATCCCGGCAGGTCCGGCGCCGATGATGATGAGGTCCAGCATGTCTTCAGCGCATAGTAGATCGTCGACAGTTGAAAGCTAACTATTCTCGAGGCGTTTGAGCTCCTCGGTAAATAGTTCGATCTGCGCTTTCGTGTTTTCTAGATTTCGTTTTGATTCGAGATAGCTTTCCCACTGACCAGTCGCGGTCAAAGCTTTCAGCGTGTCTTCGTCGAGCGCGTGCGACATCACGACGAGAAGATCGCTTAACGCTTCGTGCCCTTCGAGCAGCGATTGAATGATGGTGTACGCAAGCTTGGCTTTTGGCAGATCGATATCAAGATCGTTCATGGTTCACGGCAAATCTTACCATACGACGTGCAATCAAAAAGCCGAACACGATGATGTCCGGCTTCAACTTGATCAATATGTTCTCTGTGTCCTAATTCTTCGATTCGTCAGGCTTCGAACGGTCCTCGATCTTGAATTCAGGCATCGACGCGCCGTCGGGAACAAGCCAAAGTTCGACCTGAGGGACCCCCCGATATCCACCGTAAACAACCTGGATCCTGTCACCGCCGATCCCCGACGCATTCGCGATACGATTACGCCCATCTTGGACAAACGCCATCAGAGCATTGAGGTCGTAATAATTCTCATCGGCGTAGAGGACTATGACGCCGCTGCTCGCCACGTCCGCCTTGACGGCGTCACCGAACGATTTCTTAGCCCATAGGAACTTATTCGGATAGGACGAGCCGGCCGGCGCCGTATCTTCGTCGGGACCGCTGTTCGGCTGTCCGTCTTCGGTTTGCGCTTCGCTGTTGTGCGCCTGCTCCGGCTCGCCCACGCTACCCGTGTCGACGGCACCTGGATCATAACCGGCATCCGCATCACCCACCGGCTCTTC
>DASUSJ010000279.1:0-16301 GCA_036375155.1 Pyrinomonadaceae bacterium | reverse complement strand
ATCATCTGCTGTTTCCCAGCCGAAAGCTGCGCCACGCGCGAATCGTCCGGCAAGCACGAATTCGGTAACGGTGATGGGAAACTTTGTCTCATTCTCCTGCGCGACAACCGCGATGCTTCTTGCTATCTCGCGGCGCGAAAGAGACTGCAGCGGACGGTCCTCTATCAGGATCTCGCCCTGGTCCACCGGTACTGTTCCGTTCAAGCTGCGAAGCAGAGTGGTCTTGCCGGCACCGTTCGGCCCGAGCAAGACGACGACCTCGCCGGTCCTGGCAGTTAGTGACACGTCACGCAAGATCTCGCGGTCACCAAATCTCACGTAAATGTTCCGGGCCTCAAGCATTTTTCACTTCCCATTTCTAAATGTGAATGGTGAATGCCGGGCTAGCGCCTACCGTTCACGATTCACCGTCTTTGGGCACCTAATTCCTCCGCAGCAGGTAGATGAACATCGGAGCGCCGATCAGCGCGGTTATCGCCCCGACCGGTAACTCGCGAGGGGCGATCGCCGTTCGTGCGACCATGTCAGCCAGCACCACGAATATCGATCCCGCGACGGCTGACACCGGCACGACGAGCCGATTGTCGCTTCCTATCGCCAGCCGCACCAAGTGCGGGACTATAAGCCCTACATAACCGACCGAGCCACTGGCCGCGACAGCCGTGCCGACGAGCAGGCTCGACACTCCAAAAACGATCAGCCGAACGCGGCCGGTCTCGACTCCGAAATCAAGTGCATCTCGTTCGCCGATCATCATCAGATTCAACGGACGCGCCTGCGCAGTAAGGACTATCGTCCCGGTAACGGCTGCTGCAAACGTCAGATAAAAACCATTCATCGTCGCCTGGGACAGGTCCCCTAGCAGCCAGAAAGTAAACCCGCGCAGGCGTGCTGCGTCCAGCAAACTCGTGAGCAGCACAATTATCGAGGAGAGAAACGTCGTGACTATCACGCCGGACAGCACCAGCCGCTCCACATTCATGCCGGCACGGCTTCGAGCCATTTGGTAGACAACCGCGGTCGCGAGCCCTGCTCCCGCAAACGCCATTACCGGGCGTGCCAACACAAACTGTTCAAAGAACACGAACGCGAGCATCGTCCCGAGCGCCGCACCATTTGATACGCCAAGCAAATATGGTTCGGCGAGCGGATTACGAAGCAACGCCTGCAACGAAGCTCCGGCCGTCGCTAGGCTTGCCCCGACGCAGGCTGCAAGCAGCACCCGCGGCATACGGATGTCAAAGAAGATCGCTGCCTGTGTATCCGAGAGGTCGAACACCGAAAGCCTCTCGCTCCCGACCGAGATCGCAAGCAACATGACCGCAAACAGCGCCGCCGCGAGAAAGGTCCATGTAAAGAATCGATGTTTCAATTCCCTGGGTGCAGCATCCGTTTGATCTCTTCCAAAGCGTCAACGAGTCGCGGTCCGGGCCTGGAAATGATGTCTGCATTGATGCGATGAATGCGTCCAATCTTCACCGCCTTCGAATCTTTAAAAGCGGCACTCGGCCGCTGATTATCGGGACTGTCGGAAAGAATGATCACGTCGGGATCGAGGGCGGCCGCGGTCTCTTTGCTTAGTTTCGGATAGCCTGAAGGAACATCTTTCGTGACCGAAACCCCACCGGCCTGTTGTATCAACTCCGTCAGAAACGAATCGCGCCCTATCGTGAAAAGCGGCTCGTTCGAGATCTGTACAAACACCCGCGGCTCGGCCGCGCTCGAGTCCGGCGGCACAGTCGGCGCAATTGCATGCTGCCTCACATTGGCCGCACGCTCAGCAAGTGACGCCACAAGTTCTTCGGCCGCCCGGTTGCTGCCGAGCAGATCGCCGAGGTCGATGAGATTCTCAAATACCTCGTCGAGTGTCTTGGGGTTCGTTACGTAAACCGCGATACTCTGCTCGTTCAGCGTTTGCATGAACGCTTCCAATTGAGATGCGGTAGAAACAAAAACTACCTGCGGTCTGAGCGCAATGATCTTCTCGATGTTTGGCGTTTGGGTGTCACCGATTTTCTCGATCGACGCCGCCCCCGGCGGAAAATTACAATACGTCGTCACACCGACAAGACGGTCTCCCGCACCCAGGGCGAAGATCATCTCCGTAAGATTGGGTGCAAGCGAGATGGCACGTTCGATCTTTTGAGGAACCCGGACAGCGCGCCCTAGATCGTCGCGCACCTCTCGAGTTTGCATATTGACCGGCGAAACCTCCGCCCGCTGGCAAGCCACCGCACATCCCACTATCACGAGTATTAAACTGAGACTTAATCTGGTCATATAGGCCCGCCTCAAAAGACGGGGACTCAACGCAATTCAAAATCCCGCATCCAAAATCCAAAATACGAACGCCCTGTTCTCTTCGAAGAAAACAGGGCGTTGAAATGCCATGCTGCCTCGAATGTTTTTACGCGAAACATTTGACCGGCAAAAAGTTTTCGGAGCAGGTAACCTGACTTTCGATTTTGGATTTAGAGTTTGGATTTTGGATTGCTCGCGTAATCCAAAATCCAAACTCTAAATCCAAAATCGTTTCACAGTGACGCGATCGTGCGGGATTTTCACCCGGCTTCCCTGTCGTCCGAAACGCTTTTGTTATTAAAGACCTTTCAAATAACGCGCCGATTATTACGGCTCGTGCCATCAAAGTCAAACAGTTGTGCGAACCGCAGAGCCCCAGGCCGCTTCGACGAATACATCCTTAACAGCCCGGATCGTATTGCAATGGATCTCGACTGTGTCCTTGATATCGGCGGCGTAACCGCCGCTCATCGTTGTCACGACCGGTATTTCATTTCTGCGTGCAAACTCGAGGACCTTCGCATCGCGTCGCCTCAGGCCGTCGATCGTGAGACCTAATCTGCCGAGTTTGTCCTTTTCGAACGGATCGGCTCCGGCGAGATAAAAGATCATGTCGGGCCGGTGCTCCAGGAGCCGAGGGAGCACCCCGTCAAGAGTGTTCAGATATTCGCCATCCGAAGTTCCATCCGCCAACTCGATGTCGAGGTTAGATCTCTGCTTGAAGAGCGGGTAGTTCTTCGCACCGTGCATGGAAAAAGTAAACACCTCGTGCGACTCCTGAAAGATGAAAGCCGTTCCGTCACCCTGATGAACATCCAGGTCGATGATCAGAAACCTTTGCGCCAGTCTGTCACGTTGGAGAACACGTATCGCGACGGCGATGTCGTTCAGCACACAATAACCTTCACCGCGATCCGGATAGGCATGATGAGTCCCGCCGGCGAGGTTTGATGCAATACCGCTGGTGACGGCGATTTGAGCGGCCGATATAGTTCCCGATATTGCGTGAAACGAACGGCGGACGAGCGATTCCGACCATGGCAGTCCTAACTTTCTGATCTCTTTCGCCGTTAGAGTGCCGGTTCGGAGGCGGGTGATGTAATCGTCCGTATGTACCAGGAGCAGATCATCGACGGCTGCGGGCTCGGGTTCAACGATCTCGTCGTGTCGCAATGTCCCTTCCGCCAGGAGTTCGTCGCGAACAAGCTCGAATTTCCGGATCGGGAAGACGTGTCCGTCGCCGATGTCAGCGTAGTAGTACGGTGAGTAGAAGACCTTGTAACCCTGTGTGCTCATCGAATTTCTAGGCTATCATATTGCCGACTGGTCCGAGCCCGCGCCCATGATTCAAACTTTCAGAACACATGATGGATCTTATGAGTTCGACCCTTCAAAGCCGATCGATATTTCGATCCCTCTTCAGTTCAACGGTCCGCAGCCGAATGCGTATGGGGTTGCACCCGCGACCTCGGTCGCATGCGCGGCCGGAGAGCTGGTGGGCGACACGCGACGCGGTGGAAGTTGCAACTTCGAACAATACACATTGATCCCCCACTGCAACGGGACGCACACCGAGTGTGTGGGTCACATAACACATGAGAGGCTTTCGATTCGGGATTGTCTGCAGGACGCGCTATCGCTCGTCCTTATGGTCACGGTGATCCCAGAGAAAGCGACTGAGGCAAACGAAACATATTCGGTCCCGATCCGGGCCGACGACTTCCTGATCACCCGCAACGCTATTGAGAGAGCGTTGCGGTTTCCCACGTCATTTTCAGCACTGGTCGTTCGAACAGACCCGAACGATCTCGCTAAGAGCGTTAACAAGTACGACGAAACGAATGTCCCGCCGTATTTCACTAACGATGCAATGCAGTACATTGTCGACCGCGGGGTAAAACATCTGCTCGTTGACATCCCTTCAGTCGACCGGCTTTATGACGAAGGGCGGCTGTCAAATCACAGGATCTTCTGGAACATCGAAGAGGGCAGCTTCGAAATGAATACGAACACGAGGCGCGGCGCGACGATCACGGAGCTGATATACGTTCCGGATGACGTGGGAGACGGGGTGTATCTCCTTAACCTCCAGATCGCCCCATTTGCTTCCGACGCCAGCCCGAGCCGTCCGGTTCTATTTCGCCTTACAGAGAACTGATACAACGCCAGCATGCTATTTGGCGACAAAATCTTGATGAAAAAGCTCACGGTCATTTTGCTTCTCAATCTCGTGTCCGCGGCGTTTACCTTTGGGCAAACATATCTCGTGGACATGAAACGCGAGTCCGCCCGCTCAGACAAGTTAACCGGGGGCAGGATAGAAAAGAAGACGCTGGAGCCCGGTGTCAACGATATACGGATCACGATAAACGTCCCCGCCTTTCAGATGACGCTATGGCAGGGCGATAAAGAGATCAAATCCTATCCCATCGGTGTTGGTCTTTTGGAATATCCGATCATCATCGGAAAACGAGAGGCATCGTCGATCGAATGGAATCCAGTCTGGATACCACCGTCTAGCGACTGGATAGAAAAGTCGAGCACTGTGAAGCCGGGTGAAGTGATCTTACCGACCGATCCGAGAAATCCGCTTGGCAAGGTAAAAATTCCGCTGGGTTACGGCTATCTGATCCACCAGGCTAAAGGCCCCGGTGATATGGGCAGTCTCGTCTCGCATGGTTGTGTGCGGGTCATGCAGGCCGATCTTTACGACCTCGCTGAGAAGATCGTCGCCGCGCGGGGGCTTGAGGTTTCTGCTTCCCAGATCGCCGCCGCAAAAAGAAACCGAAAGACGCTAATCGCCAAGCTCGATCCGGTGGTGCCGGTCGAGATCACCTACGACACGATCGTGGTGGAGGGTGGACGGCTTCACATATACCCCGATGTCTATAATCACAAGCGAAATACGGTGTCGAATGTACGGTGGGAATTGAGATCGAGCGGAGTGGAAGATGAAAGCCTGACCGACGCTCAGATCAAGAAGATGATCGCGGCGGCCGTCGGAAAGCGAAAGTTTGTGGTGGACACGGCCGCGATAGAGAGCGGGGCGGCATCTGCAGCCGGACGGGCGATCGCTGTAGTCAGCCAGCGCCAAAGCCGATCGGCACGCTAGCAACTATCAGCCATTACCTTCCGGGTACGTATTCCCAGTGCCAAGGCTCGTAGAAGTAAGGATAGAAGCCGAAGCGATGAGCATTTTTAACCAGCCACTTGTACGCGGGTGTCTGCACCTGGATCATGCGGTTCGAATCAAGGGTCTTCACCGGTTCTCCGCCGACATAAATATCTAGTGCATGGCCTGTGGAATGCGGGCTGTTCTTTGCAAGTGCGGCACGGCCTGCATTAGGTTCCCTTTTCCGCAATGCCTCCTGGTAAGCAGGCGATCGATAAGCGGAAACTATCCGAAGAAACTTCTCTTCCGGGGCAAGTTCTCCCGAGATCGTGATCTTTAATTCACCGCCAAGATCTTTCGCCGCGGCGGCGATCATCCTCTTGTAAGCGGCATAAGTCTCCCGCTCCAGCTGCAGAAGATCGGGTGAGCGGGTCGGATCGAAGAACTCTCCGATCGGCGCCGCCAAAAGAGCATCAGCCGACGAAAGTCCACTTCGTCCAAGCCGTCGTGCCTGCCAGTATTTCGTAAAGCTTTCAAGCGTCGCGCGGTCGAGCACGCCTGTTCCGGGAAGACCGGATCTCTCCTGCCACTTTGATAGAGCAGCGGCAAATTCGGCCGATTCAGGACCGCTCTCAGTTTCGATGGTATGGGCGATCAACGGTACGTAAATATCCCAGCCGGTCTGCGTTTTTCCCCCGAACACCCACGACAAAGAACTGCGAAGCTTTGAGTTCTCGACAGCCGCTTTGCTAAAAGCGGAAGTCCGACTCTCGACCTTCATTACCGACGCGGTCTGCTTCACGTTAGGTCCGGCGATCCGCGCACGCTGGGCGTAAACGTCGGCATCGCCGAGCATCAGATAGGCAACAAGACAACCAAAAAGACTTATGGCGGCAGAGGGTAGTAAAACTCGTGTCTTCATAAGGTGAATGAAGTATGATGCCGAGCCATCTCGGGCAGTTCGCCCTTTATTTTACAGCATTTTCAAGGGCGGATCTGAGGTCGGTAAATTTAAATTCGTAACCCGCTTCCTGCAAGCGTTTAGGTTCTACGCGAGTACTGTGGATCAAGAGGGCGTCGCCCATTTCACCAAAAACGAGGTTAACCGCAAACTCGGGAAGTGGAAGAAAAGTTGGGCGATAAAGGACGTCGCCCAGGGTCTTCGTGAATTCCTCGTTCGTGACGGGATTTGGACTGGCGACATTTACCGCGCCGCGAAGCCTTTCGTTCTCGAGCGCAAAGTTAACAATTCCGACAACATCGTCAAGCGAAATCCAACTCATCCATTGTTTACCGCTTCCGATCACACCCCCCACACCTAGCTTGAATGGCGTCAGCATGGACGCCAAAGCTCCGCCATCTTTTGAAAGAACGATAGCCGTGCGAAGCAGCACGGTGCGAATGCCCGAATCTTCTGCACGACGCGATTCATTCTCCCATTCCCGTGCAACGTCCGATAGAAAGGTATCGCCCGGGCGGCTGGTTTCCGTCACGATCTCATCGCCCCGATCGCCATAGAATCCCATCGCCGAGCCCGCAATAAATACGTTCGGTTTCTGTTTGAGGCCCGCGAGCGCGTTGACGAGATTGCGGGTGCCGAGAACCCGGCTGTCGCGGATCGCTTTTTTCTTCTCGTCGGTCCACCGCAAGCCGGCGATACTCTCACCCGCAAGATGGATCACTGCATCGAGTCCTTCGAGACGCGGCAGGTCTCGCTCCCTGAAGCCTTCGTCCACGCTCCATTGAATTTCATTCGCGTTCTTTGGCTCGCCACGGCCCGCGAGCAGCATCTCGTAGCCTTTCTCAGTAAAGGACTTCTGGAGAGCTTTTCCGATCAGACCGCTTGCGCCTGTAATTAAAATCCGCATGTGGATCACAAGCTTCTCGCTTGCGTGCACGCATCGCGTGAATCCTTACTTACTTTCTCAACTCGTTCTGAACAAACTTCACCATCAATTTGATCTCTCGATCGGTGAGTTGCCCCCGGAACGGAGTCATTCCATTGCCGCCTTCGGAAATGTGCCGGTAGATCTCGGCGTCGGTTTTGTACTTGAATTCGCCTTCGCGGAGATTTGGGATTCGCTTTCCGTCTTCCAGCATCTTGCCCTCGCCCTCGGGACCGTGACAGATCGCACAATTTTGACGAAACAGAGAGGCTTCGTAAGCCTTGCTTTCTGAGATCACGTAACGGCCCTGTGGTTGACGGCCGCACGAGATCAACAGCAGGCCCCCTACAACAATCAACAGCGCCAGGATCTTCAACCGTTCCAGCGTCAGACTCATCCGAGTCAAACCATGGCCGCTGGTCCGAGACACAAACTCACCGTTCACCATTCACCACTAATTCCGTTCCGTCTCTTCCCTTAACGCACGTTTGAAGATCTTGCCGGTGCCGCCTATCGGGAGGCTGTCGCGGAATTCTACGTACCGCGGATATTTGTTTGCTGCGAACTGCCCCTTGCACCAGTCGATGAACTCGGTCTCACTCAGTTGCGATCCCTGTTTGAGCACCACGAACGCCTTTACCTCTTCACCAAGCCTGTCGTCACGCACGCCGATGACCGCACACAACGAAACTGCCGGATGCGTCATGATCACTTCTTCGAGCTCACGCGGATACACGTTGTATCCGCCGCGCAGGATCATATCCTTCTTTCGATCTACTATCGAGAGATAACCTTCTTCGTCCATGACGCCGATATCGCCCGTATGAAACCAACCGTTGCGGAACGCTTCGGCGGTAGCATCGGGCCGTTTGTAGTAACCCTTCATTACATTCGTGCCGCGGATCACCACTTCACCGCGCTCGCCGTGCGGGACCTCTTTGTCGTTATCGTCGAAGCAGCGAACTTCGACGCCAAAGATGGCCTGCCCGACGGTTCCGGGCTTTGACGGCTTTTCGAAGTGATTGAACGTCGCAAGCGGAGACGTTTCTGAAAGACCATAGCCCTCCATCACGCGTACGCCGAACTTCGTCTCGAACGCTTTCATCACCTCGACGGGCATCGGAGCACCACCGGACGTACATACCTTCATCGTCTCCGCCACGCGGCTGATGTCGTAGCCGGTCTCGTCGACATACTTCAGGATCGCCCAGTACATGGTCGGCACGCCGACCCAGAAGTTGACCTTCTCTTTCACCATCGCATCGAGCGCCGCCTGCGGTTCGAACCGCGGCAGCAGCACTATCCGGCTGCCGCCGTAAATATTCGTGTTCATCTGCACGGTCTGGCCGGTCGTGTGAAACAGCGGCAGCGTGATCAGCACGGTCTTTTGTCCGCGGTCAGTGAAGTCGAGAACCGGGAGATGCGTCAGCCACGTCGTGGTAACGTTCGACATCAAATTCAGGTGAGTGAGCTCGGCCCCTTTCGGTTGGCCGGTCGTGCCGGACGTGTAAAGGATCGCACACGTATCCGACGGAGCTGTCGGATACATTTCGAAGGTCGTTGACCGATCGATCGTGATCGCCGTGAGCGTATGGTGCTCCGGATACGGGCTTGGACTTTTATCTACCGAGACATCCGCATTCATCAAACACGCCTTTGTGATCACGACCAGATGCTCGCAGGTATCAACCTCATCGAACGCCTCTTTCACGCACTTTGCGAGCGGCAGCTCATCCGTTCCTTCAAAAACGAAGACGGCTTTTGCATCAGAATCTTTCAGGTGATATGCAACCTCGCGCGGCTTGAAAAGAACGTTCAGCGGAACGACCGCCGCACCGGCCTTCATGATCCCGTAATAAACCACCGGAAAGAACGGCAGGTTCGGGCAGCTCAACGCAACCTTATCGCCGTGCCCGATACCCATGTCGACGAGAGCGTTCGCCACGCGGTTCGACATCGCATCCAGCTGGCCGTAAGTGATCCGAATGTCGCCCCAGACAATTGCCTCTTTCTCAGGTGCGAGCCTTGCATGGTGCAAAACTATCGACGCGAGATTAAGCGTAGTAGCACTGAATTCCATAAGTTTTCGATCAGGTGGAGAAGTTGGTTTTAACTAAGATAACACAGCTTATAACCGTGCTCACTGCTGGGCGCTCGAACCTAGTTCACGAGCTTCGAAGCTCACGGTCGGGCTGGAACTCAAAGGTGTGTCAGCTTGCTGGATCGAATGGACCCGGAATTCTTCTCGCTGATCAGGAAAGTCGTTACGGAAATGAGCACCCCTCGATTCCTCCCGCCACAGTGCCGCCCTCGCAACCAGCGACGCCAGCGTGACGAAGTTCCGAGACGAAACGCTGAGACTGGCGCTCGAGATCTGATCGAACTCCGAGATCGCACGTCGGAGCGAGGCGGCGTCGCGCAAGATCCCGACACGCTCCCACATCACGCGCTTTACGCGCTTGCGAACAGCAGTCGCGAGTTGAGTCCCAGGTCCCCAGTTTCTGGTCCGAGCATCATCGGTTCGGATGTTGGAAAGTGGAACCCGCGACTTGGTGCTGTCTACCAGAGCGGCTTCGCCCGCCCTCGCCCCGAACACGAGTCCTTCGAGGAGCGAGTTCGATGCAAGACGATTTGCACCATGAACGCCTGTGCACGATACTTCGCCGGCAGCATACAACCCCGGCACGGTCGTGCGGCCCCACAGGTCGGTCCGAACCCCGCCCATGCAATAGTGCGAAGCAGGCGATACCGGCAGCTGATCCTCCGCGATGTCGAGGCCGAATGCTTTGCAGGTTTCGTATATCTTCGGAAAACGCGAACGAAGAAACTCGGGGTCGAACGCCGTCATATCCAAAAAGACGGTCCGGCTGCCGGTGCGCCGCATCTCCGCTACGATAGAACGGGAAACGATATCTCGCGGAGCCAACTCGAGCCGCTCGTCATAACGCTCCATAAATCTCTCGCCCGCTGCGTTCCGCAGAATCCCGCCCTCGCCGCGCATGGCCTCGCTCAACAGAAATCGAGGAGCATTCTCGATGTTTAGAGCGGTCGGATGAAATTGCACGAATTCCATATCCGCCATCTCCGCGCCTGCGAAATACGCCATTGCCATACCGTCCCCCGTCGCGACGGGCGGATTCGTCGTGTGCAAGAAAAGCTGGCCGGCCCCACCGGTGCACAGGATGACGGCCTTTGCGAAGATCTCTCGGGGAGCCCGGAGGATCGGATCGAGATAACGGACTCCGAGACACCGTCCCTCGTGGACGATCAGGCTCTCGGTATTTGAGAACGGGAGGAGATTGATAGATTTTTCTACGCCCGCACGGGAGATCAGGGACCGGACGATCTCCCTTCCCGTCGAATCACCATGTGCGTGCAGTATGCGCCGCCGGGAATGCGCCGCTTCTTTTGTAAAAACGAGCTTGCCTCCCTCGCGGTCGAACTCGGTGCCCCAGGATATAAGCTCCTTAATGTACTTTGTTCCTTCGGTAACGAGTGTCTCGACCGCTCGTTCATCGCACAGGCCAGCGCCGGCGACCAGTGTGTCTTCTTCATGAAGCCCCGCATCGTCATCGTCCGACAGGACGACCGCAACTCCACCCTGAGCGTATTCAGTATTGGATTCGCTCGCCTTGTCCTTTGTCAGCACGGTCACACGTGCACCGGATCCGGCGAGGGCGATCGATGCGCGGAGGCCAGCAACACCGCTTCCGATCACGATAAAATCCGTTTCAAGGGCCATTGAGACAGAACTTTAACAACTGGAAAAGTGAAAGTCTAAAACGGGGGTTTGTTGCAAGTTGCGGGGAGTTGCAGAGTTGCAGGGGTTGCAGAGTTGGGTAGCTTCAAGTTTCCGGAGTGAGTTGCAGAGTTGCAGAAGTTGCAGAGTGTCGCAGCTCCGACTTAATCCCTGATCCCAAACCCTTGGCACATCCGACTCTGAAAGATCGGACCTCCAAGCCTCCGAATTTTGAAGAACTCCGCAACCCTGCACTGCAACTCCCTGCAACCTTCCACAACGTCGAAATTTTTTCTTGACAGTCTACGAAGATGTTCGTATATTCTGATCTACGAAGCTCTTCGTAGACAACTATGGCGACCACGATACAACCTACGCCCGCTGAACTGGAGATACTCGACGTGCTTTGGGAGCGAAAAAAGGCGACCGTCCGTGAGGTTTTTGAGGACATCAGTCGACGCAGGTCGACCACCTACACGACCATTCTTAAGCTCATGCAGATAATGCAGGCGAAGGGACTCGTCGTGCGTGATGAGAAAGGTAAGGCACACATCTATCGTCCGAAAAGCTCGCAGCGTCAGACCCAGACGAAGCTCGTGGGGACCCTGCTAGAGAAGGCGTTTCGGGGTTCGGCATTGAACCTCGTGCAGCATGTCCTCGAAACAAAGCCGACAACGCCGGAGGAATTAGCCGCGATACGACGACTGATCGACGACGCTGAGGCCAAAGGAGGACGTAAATGAGCTTCGATGCTTTCACGGAATCTGAAGTGGTCGCTGCTTTGGGTTGGACACTCCTTCATTCTCTTTGGCAGATCGGAATAGTGACTGCAGGTTTGTTTATCGCCCTTGCCGCGCTTCGCGATCATGCGCCGAATTTGCGATATCTCGTCACCGTGGTGGCACTCGGCATTTCCGTCATTCTTCCGGTTTTTACCTTCGTACAGATCTCATCAGATTCGGCGCTCAATCCGGTCACAACGGACCGGAACGGCGCTTCTGTTGCCGTGGCAAGCAGAGAGCATTACAAGGTCAGCGATGTGGTTCTGACGGAGCGAACCGAGCCCGTCGGTGCGACCTACGGAAATACGGCAGCGGACGCGCTGTCTTACTTACGCGGCTGGTTAAACCGGAACGTCTCGGGCCTTTTGCCGTTGGCGGTTTTGATTTGGCTATCGGGCGTCGCGATCTTATCGATCCGGCTCGCCGGCGGCTTCGCCCAGCTTCAACGATATAAGAGCCACAGTCCGGATAACCTTGAGGAGTCCTGGAACCATACCTTTGCGCGGCTATGCGGCCTGGCGGCGGTAAGACACAAGGTCCGCCTGGTTGCTTCGGATTTAATATCGACGCCCGTCGCTATCGGGATCTTTAAACCCGTTATCGTGATCCCCGCAACCCTGTTCCTTCAGATCAGTCCGCGCGAACTCGAGCTGATAATAGCGCACGAGCTGATTCATATCCGGCGCCTCGATCCGATCGTGAATGTGGCCCAATGCGTCTGTGAGACGCTGTTTTTCTACCACCCGGGCTTGTGGTGGATCTCCGCAAGGATAAGAAGCGAGCGCGAGTTTGCAACTGATGCGGCCGTAACATCGATCTTTGAAGATTCCCACACAGCGTACGCGAGAGCACTCGCAAATCTCGAGGAAATTCGTCTGCGGGCGAATGAGGAAATGCCGCGCTACGCGACGGCGGCAAACGGAGGTAATTTCATGCAGAGAATTCAGAAGATCCTAAAAATAAAAACCGAGGTAAGCAGGACCAGTTCAGCTTGGACGGCATGTCTGGCCTTGTTGCTTACCTCGGCGTTCTTACTAGCGCTATTTTCGGCCACCTCATCCGATGCTGTCAATGCACAGCAACGGTCAGGATCGCGCAAGCTTGCGATCGGTTTCGTCTCGATCCCGCCGGTCGACCGGACGGAGAATGCCCCCAAAGATGCGGACGCAACAGCGCGGCTTCTGATCCAAAAATTGAAGGAGTATAAAGTTCCGGCAACCGGATTTCTTCAAGGTGGGATGGTCTCGGACGGCGAGAAGCTGTATCCGGTTCGGGCGAATATTGCGCGTATGTGGATCGACGCGGGATTCGAGGTTGGACTTGGCGGCTTCAAACATATTGGGCTTTACCACACGCCGGTCGACGACTACATAACGAATATCGAAAAAAATGAGAAGGTCGCAAAACGCCTGATCGGGGACATGGGCCTGCCGCCACGCTATTTCAGCTATCCGTTCCTGAATACCGGTAAGACGGTTGCGGACCGTTCGAAAGTCGAGGCCTGGCTTGCGTCCCGCAGGTACACATCGGTCAAATACACGATCGACAATCAGGAATGGATGTATTCGTATGCCTACGACATGGCACGAAACGACAACGACCTGAACACCATGATGGAAATTCGCGACGCTTATCTCGAGTACATGAGCAAGATGTTCGATCACTACGAAGCGTATTCGCACGAGATGTTTGGTCGGGACATTCCGCAGACGATGGTGCTGACGCCGAGCAGGCTCATCACCGATACGGCAGACGAGTTTTTTGCAATGACGGCGAAGCGGGGTTATACGTTCGTCTCGATTGACGAAGCCCAAAGTGATGTTGCATACAAGACTCGCGAAGATTTTATGGGAGACGCCGGAATATCGTGGTTTGAGCGGTGGACGATGGCTAAAGGACAGAAGCTACGACACGAACCGGACGTCGACCCGCTGGTACGACGGGCCTGGAATGAACGGAAGACAACGGCAAAGAAATAGATGAGACCGGTCGCGGATGCCCGAGGCACCGTGACCGGCTAGCTTTTACCCTCCGCTCGTCATGAAGAAGATCAGCAGCTTTTTGTTACTACTAATGCTCGCGCTGAACCTGATGGCCGCCGAGGCGAAGACGGTGCGGCATTACGTTTTTTTCGGTATGGATCGCGAGACGCTCCCGACCGCTAAGGCGTTCTTCGAAATGCCGGAGTTCGAGGGAGCACAGATCTCTTACTCTTGGCGCCGGCTAGAACCCGGCAAGGATGAATACGACTTTCGCTTCATACGCGAGGACCTTGAGCTGCTCAACTCAAAAGGTAAGAAGTTGTTCGTACAGATACAGGATGTCTCGTTTAGCGATCGATGGGTCCATGTCCCCCGCTATTTGGTTAGAGACCCCGAATACAATGGCGGCGCGGACCGACAGTATCAATTCGGGCCTGACGGCGAATTAGGTGAAGCACCAAAGCCGGCGGGGTGGATGGCCCGTCGATGGGACCCGGCGGTGCGGGAGCGATTCCGCAAGCTCTTGATCGCCCTGGGAAAAGAATTCGATGGCAAGATCGAGGGAATTAACCTGGCCGAGACATCGTGTGTCGTCGGCGACACCGGCAAATTTTTTCCGAAAGGATACACCCATGCCGCCTACCGCGACGGGATAATCGCTAACATGAAAGCCCTGAGGGAGGCATTCCGAAAGTCGACAGTTATCGTCTACGCGAACTTTATGCCCGGTGATTGGTTACCGACCCAAGACCGCGGCTACCTTCGTTCCGTTTATGCGGCGGCTAAAGTTCTAAAGGTTGGGGTCGGCGGGCCGGATGTCTTTCCGTACAAGCCCGGGCAGATGAATAACAGCTACCACCTGATCCATGACATCGCAGAAAAAGTCCCGGTTGGAATGGCCGTTCAGGACGGAAATTACGAGCACGTAAATCCAAAGACGAACAACCGGGTCACGGCACGCGAGATTCACGACTTTGCGACCGGATATCTCAGAGCGGACTACATTTTCTGGGGCATCGAAGAACCGTACTTTTCCCAGCAAACAATACCTTTCCTGAGCCAGCGTTCCGTCACACCCAAAACGCGTTAACCAGTCGCTTTCTTTATGTGGTCCTCGCGTTTGTACAGGCCGGTGTAGGCGCCCTTGCGCAGGTCAATGCCGTATTCGACATAAGCCTTCAGTGCAGAAAGCATCTGCGACCAGCCCATGCAGTTCCCGTACGAGCGGTCCAGTTCTTCCTGATTCTCTTCCCAACCTGACTCGGAGATCCGGACGATAGTCTCGTTGGGACCGTCTTTTTCGAACCGCATCTCGACACGGGTCTGTCGCCCCGGGGCCCCTTCCCACTCAAGCACTATGAGCTCGTTCGGAATGACCTGCTTGACCTCTACCGGAAATGCAAGCTTCTCTTCGTCCGGATTATCGGCGAACGCCCATTCGACGGTTGTCCCTTCATGAAGCGGAGCACTGGCGCCGCCATTGGTAAAATAGCCGCTGAGTTTTGTTGGGCTATGTACCGCATCGAAGACTTCCTCTACCGGCTTTTGAATTTTTGTCTGTACCTGAAACTTCAATTCCATAAACTTTACTCCTTTTGAGAATCACTCAGCTTAGTCAACCATCATGGGAGGTTCAACTGCCACGAAACCCCGAACCGGTCACTTACCCAACCGAACTTCGTGCTAAAGCCGTAGTTGTCCAGAGGCATGAATACCTGCCCGCCAGCGGACAGCGTTTCGTATGCCCGCATTAGTTCGTCCTCGTTTTCGCAGTCGACGAAGATCGACATCGCCGGTGTAAATGTGAACTCATGTTTCACAGGGGAATCGATGCAAATGAACCGCTGGCCGGCTAACGAGAACACCGCTGTTTTCACACTGCCTTCGACCCCAGCTTCGCCGGACCCGTAATACTCAGCCTCGACTATTTCGGAATTGGGAAAGATCGAAACGTAGAGTTCCATCGCCTGTCTCGCGACACCCTCAAACATCAAGTGCGGTTTTATCCCTCTTGCCATATGAGTTTTTTTGAGGCGCAAAGTATATGTTATAATTTTGTAACATGTCAAGAGACAGATCCCACGACCTGGTATTCAAAGCCCTCGCCGATCAGCGACGCCGGCATCTCCTTGACCTCCTCCGCGACGCACCCCAAACAACCAGCGACCTCTGCGCTCATTTTCAAGACCTTGATCGCTGCACCGTAATGCAGCACCTGCGCGTCCTCGAGAAAGCAAGCCTGATAATCGTCAAAAAGAAAGGTAAGTTTCGGTGGAATTATCTAAACGTGGTTCCGATCCGCGAGATCTATGACCGGTGGATCAACCAGTACGCGTCGCCGTCGGTCGAACTGCTCACGCGCCTCAAACACGATCTGGAAAAAAAATAAAACGACCCGCTTTCAGGTGCGCGGGTCGCTCTCCGGTTTGACGCTAATCTACGCTCCTGGGATTTTGAGTTCCTGACCGGGGTATATCTTGTCGGGATCATTCAGGATGT
>DASUSJ010000278.1:0-3094 GCA_036375155.1 Pyrinomonadaceae bacterium | reverse complement strand
GCGAGGACTCGACTTCGGTTACGACTACGATGACGTTCACCGCGTCGAGGGCATCATCATCTACTTCGGATTCCTCCTACTGCTTTTTCTCGCGAGTGAAAAGCATGCTGCCATTGACCGCCATGGACCGCAAGTCTCGCGTGGGCGGCAAGCGGCGATTCCGTTGCTCATCTACTACGGCGTAACCGTCGGCATCCCGCTCGCCGGCGGCGCGTTTCGGGATGCGGCATTTTGGACACACGCTCTCGTAGTGTTCGTTACGTCGACGATTTTGATGTTGCCATTCCTGATCCTCTATGTTGCTAAGGCGGTGGAGTCGAGTAAGGAAGAAGTGCCGTGGAGATGAGATCTTTCCGTGTTCCTTCCGCGTGTTCAGTATTCTCCGTGGTTGCGTTTTGAAATCCACGAATACACGCGGGGACACGGAATGAGGCCACCTTCGGATCCATGACTTGCCCCGGCCTTCAGAGGCAGTGTCAAACGACGGCGCGGGCGGTTTAATTCCCTCCACCTTCACCCAGCGCCGCTGACTGTCTAAATTGCCACGACCTTCAGGTCGTGTACGGCGATCGTTTGTCGGACCGGGCTTCAAGCCCAACTATAAGAAAATGCTTCTTCTTGGCTTTAGCCTTTCGGCTGAAGCCTATCGGATCTTTGCCTTTTTTGATTTTGGCTAAAGCCGCGCTGCAGATATTCAATATCCACGACCTGAAGGTCGTGGCAATTTAAACAGCCAGCGCCGCAGTTTTGATACCCCCTAGGAAGCCCGAGGGGAATTGATGTGGCGAGGCCCACCGACTCTGGATACGCGGCGTCGGAGACATATACGTGACCACGAACTTCAGGCAGTTCTGATCTTGCTTACTGCCGCGATTTTTTCGGCCTCTATTTCGATCGTCGCCTTAGCAAACCCAAGTGATGGCACTAAACACTCCCATTCCCCCCGCCTACTCTCAGCGAAAACACATTCCCGCCATCTTTGGATTCCTTCCACGCGACACGGCCGTTGATGAGATTCGCACGCGCACGGATGTTCGAGATGCCGCGGCCGTTCGGGGTGCCGTCAGGCTGGAATGTCGTGCCGTTGTCCCGCACCGTAAGAACGACGTCTCCGTCGCGCATGTCGACACGCATCTCGACGCTGTCCGCGTCCGAATGCCGAGCGATATTCGTCAGAACTTCCTGCGCAATCCGATAGATCTGGAGCTGTACATGCAGGGGGAAATCGGTATCGTGTTCGACCGCATCGTCGGCAACGAAGCTTTTACTCTGAACGGTACGGTCGAGCAGGAATTCCAGTGCCGCGACGAGTCCGACATTCTCGAGAACCGACGGGCTAAGGTCTTCGCAAATCCGTCGGATGTCCGTCGAAATCGATTCGATCTCCTCACGAACTGATGAGCCGGCATCAGGCAGCTTGTCGGTGGTCATCATCAGGCTTCGCAGATCGGCGAGCGTCTGATCATGAAGGTCGCGCGCGATGCGGCGGCGTTCGCGTTCGGCCTCGTTCGCAAGATCGAGACGTGCGGCGGCGAGCTCGCGATTGCGCTGCTTGATGCGGCGGTGCTCGATGATCGCCCATACGAGCGCGACGAGGGCCATCAGAAGCAGAACGGCGAGTGCGGTTGCGGTCCACGGAAACGGCGCCCGTGCGATCGAGAAAGAGATCACGACCGGTTCCGACGCGAGCAGGTCGCGATTGAAGGCTATCGATTCTATCGTGTAGTCGCCTGGCGCGAGATCGGCCGGTGCGTACTGAGAGTCATTTGACAGCCTGCGCTCGACCTCCGCTCCCTTCGCGTCCTTCAGAAGAAACGCGTACTGGAACTCTTCCGGAAACGTCCGGCTACTCTGCCCGGCAACCTCGACGAGCAGGGAGTTCTGCGGATACTCGAGCGCGATCGTCGAACGCAGCTCGGCCAGATCATGTGCGCGCTGGCTCAGGACGCGCGTCACGATCAGCTTTGGTGCCACCTTTCCGGCCTCGTATGTAACCACGCCGCGATTCGTCGCGACTATGAGCGAATCGCCGGCCGGCTGGATCGAGAACGCCTTTTCGGAAGGCAGTCCCTGCTCGAATGCGATACTTGAGACCAGCCATCCGAATCGATCGTCGCGCCGCGCATGCAATAGCCCGCGCGTCGTCGAAGCCGCCCAGATGTGGCCGTCCCGTTCCACTACATCGCGCACATCTTCGGCAGCGACTATCTGCTCTACACCGTCGCCTTCGCGAAAGGCGAACACTCCGTGTTGGCCCGCGATATAAGCCGGGCCGTTCGTTTCGCCGTGAATGTAAGAGACGTTCGATACGCTCCAGATGGTTCCACTCTTAAGTTTTTCCGCATCAGCCTCGCTGCTCATTGCCCTGCCCGCGAAGCTAAAGAGGCCACGATCCAGCGTTCCGATCCAGAGTTTGTTCCACCGTTCGCCGATGGCCGTAACCGTCGGGTCTGCGGCGACAAGTCTCGGGACGTCGTTGGTAACGTCATAAAGTCCCCTGCCGAAGACGGCGGCATAATCGCGTAGGTTGAAACCCGCGAAGCTGCGAACGTCACCATCCAGAAGTTTCCGTCCCGAGATATCGAACAAACCATCGGGCCCGCCAACCACGATCGATGACTCGTATCGCTTCCTGACGGCGTAGATGACCTTATTTCGGAACGCGGGCACTTCGTTCCATGTATCCTTGGTGCGATCAAAGGTGAACAGGCCGCGGTTGGACCCCGCGAACAGCAAACCTTGCTCACCCGGTGCTTGATAAAGGGTCCGGATAAAATTGCTGTTCGGAATGTCCGACACCGTCTGCTGGACCGCGCCGAGGCGGTCGAACCGGCTCACGCCCCGGTTCGTTCCGATCCATAGGACCCCTTCGCGGTCCGTGAAAAGAGCGAAGACGGTGTTCGACCGCAAGCCGCCGGACGTGTTCTCGAACGTGTAGTTTTTTTTCAGTTTCGTTCCGGCGAAATGAAACAGTCCGTATCGTTCGGTGCCCGCCCAGAGCCCGCTGTCGTTCGGTTCGAGCGTGAGGACTTTTGATGTCGGGGCCGCGATGCGTTCAAAACGCTCGCCGCCGGTTGACTTATAGATACCGCTC